>JAYTGN010000139.1:0-14989 GCA_043733485.1 Gemmataceae bacterium | reverse complement strand
TCCTTGGCCTCCTGAGAGAAATCCGCCTGATTTACCGATGAGCTGGAGTCTACGATATCAGGTTTGAACTGACGACACTTGTTGATTCACCGATCCTTAAGCTCCCGGGTCTGGGTCGTTACGAATTTCGGTTACGTTGCCGTTCCCGAGTGCTACAGGGAAAAGCTGAGCGAATTGTCGCTCGCGAATTCATACGAATCGAGCGTATGCCATGAAACGATCCAATAAAGAAGGAAAGCGTCTCGCCCCTCAAGCCGGCAGTGAATCGTTTCAGATAATTGATTCTCCTCTTACCGCATACCAAATGTCTATGCCGGATGGGGGGAGTGTGGTAAAGCCACTCTCACTCGATGCGTGGCAGGTTTTTGAGGCCGGTCCATCGACCCTATTGGTCGACAAGCAGATGGATACAGAGAAGCAGGAAGAAGTTAGCACCAAAAGATCATTGATCCCAACAACTGCGGAATTACGTTCTATGCAACGATGGGGGTCGATCGCATTCGGGGCGCGTTGCGCTCGACGAGTACAACCGCTTTACAAATTCGGGTGGATTGAAGCGCCCGACAAAGCGATTCGTTTGTTATCGACAGCAGTGATATGGGCTGCGACGATACCTGTAAAACGCATTGATGACCTACCAGTAATGCTTAGCGAGTCTTGGCGGGCAGAATCTGCTCATGCGGCGGCCCAGTTGGCGGGAAATGCCGGAGCATGGGCCTCATCAATTGCTGCCATGAGTGCTGCATACGCTGGTCGAGGTGTTCCAGTCCATGCGCTCTCTCAGGCTGTACAAGCCTTAATGTTAGCTGCCACCGTCGAGACTCCCTTGCGTCGGCAACTTCTTTGCATTCGTCGCGACTTCGATCGGCTCGTCTATCTTGCCCGCAAGCACAAATGGACCGACGACACCCCGGTGCCGCCGGAGGTGTTCGGCCGCATGTGGCCGAAGAATCTCGAACCGGCGTGGGCTAAGGAACCAGCGTGAGCGACGTTCTCATTCCTTCTCATGAGGCCTTCATGGCGCGGGGGTAAACTCGAACTGTCGGCGAATTCGCGAGGCTTCGGAGGAAGTTCCGTGCGAGTACTCCTGGTCGAGGACCACCCACCCCTGCTTCGGGCGCTCCGCCAAGGGCTCGAAGAAGAAGGCTTCGCCGTCGACGTCGCAATCGACGGCGAAGAAGCGGATGTGAAGTGCCGCACCACCGGCTACGATGTCGTCGTTCTCGACATCATGCTCCCGAAGATCGATGGCCTCACACTGCTCAAGAAATGGCGAGCCGACGGAGTGAGTACGCACGTCCTGATGCTCACGGCTCGCGGATCGACGGTGGATAAAATTCACGGCCTCGACACCGGGGCAGACGACTACCTCACCAAGCCCGTCGATCTGGATGAACTCTTCGCTCGCATCCGGGCTCTCATTCGCCGTGGGCACCAGCAAAAAGACCCGATGCTGCGGTGCTACGATCTGGAGATCGACACGGCAGCCCGCACCGTTCGCCGCGCCGGGCAGGTCGTTCACCTGACGCCGCGCGAGTACGCCCTACTCGAATTCTTGGCTTTCCATCGCGGCAAAGTCGTCACCCGCAGTATGATTTGGGAACACCTCTACGACGAATACGACGAGAACACTTCGAACGTCGTGGACGTGTACATTCGCTACCTGCGAAACAAAGTGGACAAGGGCTTCGAGCCGCAGTTGATCCAAACTCGCTGGGGCGAAGGATACATGCTCCGCGCCGACGACGATCCCCCGCCCCCGAAGAAGGGGAAGTGACCACCCATGCGTTCGATTCGGCGATCGCTGCTCGGGTACCTTCTGGTTCTCCTCGCGCTCGGTCTGGGGGCCGTGGGTCTGCTCGTCGATCGCTTCGCGCAGGCGGCCATCACGGCACGCGAGGAAGCCGAGACCAAGCGCATTGAACAGACCTTCGCGACTCGCCGGCAGGAAGTGAAAGCACAACTCGATGCGGAACTCGTGGCGGAGGCGAAATCGCTTTCGCGCGAGGTTCAGCGAGCGCTCAATCGTGCCTTCGGGCAAGGTGGCCGTGGGCCGGGTGGTCCGGCACCGCGTCCCGGCGACCCGCCGCGTCCCGCCCCACCTCAACCGGACCTCTCGCCTTTGAAAGCTTCGAATGAAGAAGCCGTCGAGTACCGCCGCCGCGCCGCAGTGCTGCTTGCCGTGCCCGGTCCATGGCACGCGGTCGGGGCCGCTTCAATGCTGACGGCTTTCCAAAGCCCCGCGTGGTCGTCCTTCGAATCGCCCCGCGCCGCGGCTCGCCTCCAGTTTCAAGAGATCCTCCGCAAACTCTTCGATGAGGAAGAGCATCCCGGCTACTTCCAGTTCACGGTGGTCGCGCACTTTCCGGGTCAGCAGCCGGTGCCGATTGCCGCCTTCCACCCGGCACGCGTCGGTCAAGATTTACCCGTCGATCTCGAAGCACTCAACCGGCCGAACGTGGAGTTCCTGCACGACGATGTCCCGATCCCCGGCAAAGGCGACTTTCGCCGCGTCGTGATGTCGGGCGGCCGGCAATACTTCTTTTGGCTGCCGCCGCAGGCACCGGTGAACGTCTACCCGGCTTTCGGCGGGGCCGCGGTTTTCCGCGGATTCCGATCCGCCGATTTCGGCATCTCCATCGTGGTCCACCACGCGAGGCCGTACAGCGAACTCGACTCGCGGGTCCAATCGGAGCAATCGAACCGCGACGGCGAACTCGCCCAGATGCGGGAAGACACCGGCCGAGAATTGACGCAGTTGCGAGCGCGGCTGAGCTTCATCGGGCTCGGGTTATTCGCGGCCCTCGTGTTCGGAGGTTGGTTCATCGTGGCTCGCGGGCTGGCACCCATTCGCAAGCTCTCCGATGCCGTGAGCCGCGTCTCGGAGAAGGATTTTCGCTTGCCGGTCGAGCGGGAAGAACTGAGCCACGAACTGCTGCCGATCCTCGCCGGGCTCACGCACACGCTCGATTCGCTCCGCCAGGCGTTCGCCCGGGAGAAGCAATCCGTGGGCGATATTTCGCACGAACTCCGCACGCCGATCGCCTCGATTCTCGCGACCATCGACGTCTCGCTCCGCAAGCCGCGGACGACGGATCAGTACCGCACGACGCTGGAAGATTGCCGCGGCATCGCCCGCCAACTCGGGCAACTCGTCGAACGGATCATGTTGCTCGCCACTCTCGATTCCGGGACTGCCCGCGATAGCGTGGCGCGAACCGATGCCGTGGATGTCGCTCGCAGTTGCGCCACGGTCATTCGCCCACTCGCCGAAGTGCACGGCCTGATCTTCTCGCTCGAAGCGAACGGCCCACTCGACCTGGACACCGACCCGGACAAGCTCCGCGAAGTGCTCATGAACCTGCTGCACAATGCCGTGGAGTACAATCGCGAGGGCGGACGAGTGGATTTCAACGTGAAGCGAGTTGGCACCACCATCGTCTTTGAAATCGCGGACACCGGCATCGGCATGCCGCTCGAAGTTCGCGAGAAGATCTTCGAGCGGTTCTACCGGGCCGACGCGTCTCGCCACGCTACGGGTATTCATGCTGGGCTCGGGCTTGCCATCGTGAAGGAATACGTCGAACGGCTCGGCGGCACGATCGCGGTCGAGAGCACTCCCGATGCGGGGAGCACGTTCCGCGTCGCCCTTCCCGCTGCACCATCGGAAGAATCGGACGACAGTTCACCATCCGCCGAACGCGCCCGTCCCAACCCTCGTCGTCGAGTCGAGCCAACACCCGCCGGTTCTTGAATGGACTCGCAGCCGCTTCACTCGCTACAAAAGCAGTGCGAGTTTCCAATCGTGGCTCATGCGAAGGGATCGATATGTCGCGCATCCAGGCTTCCGCTTCAGCAATTCTCTTCGCATCAATTCTCGGTTGCGGCGGACCCGAGAAAGAACTGCCGAAGGACATCGGCACCGCAAACGAACGTGGGAAAGAAGAGGAAGTAGTCGTACCCGTGCCGGCAACTTCACAGCCGGACGCGGCGAAGCTGATCGCGAAGTGCATTGCCGCCGCGACCGAAGGCCATCCCGAACGGCTCGAACGCGCCAAGGCGAACCGGCTCACTGAGCAAGGCCGGCTTCTCCGCGAAACGTCGTTCGTGCCGACCCGGCGGAAGATCGCCGCCGTGTGGCCCGACCGCTTCTACTTCGCGGACGAATCGAATGCCGGCGCGGCCCTGAAAATTTCCATCGGCCTCCGGCAGCAGTCGCTCACCTTCCGCCGCAACGACGAAGCCTTCGATCCCGGCCTGCCCAAGGGGTACGAACAAATTCTGCACGTCGATGGCCTCGGCTTGCACTGGATGTCGACGCTCGTCCCACTCGCGGATCCCAAGGCGATCCTATTCGGGCTGAAGAAGCAGAGCCTCGGGAACCAAAACTGGGATACCGTGCAGGTCTCGCTGCCAGCGTGCCCGATCTTCACGGTGTGGTTCGACGAGACGACCAACCTGCTGGGATACGTGACGTACATTCACGCGGAAGGGAGTTCGCGGCTGAACAAGCGTCTCGCGGTGAGCGGGCACAAGCCGTTCGCGGGGGTTCAACTTCCCATGCGAATCGAGTTCGAGCGCAACGGAGTTTTGGTCGAGTCCTGGAGCGTCTCCGCATGGGAGTTCCCGGACAAGATCGAAGACGCCGTCTTCGATCAGACAGCGAAGTAGTCAGCGGCGGGCCGGAGTGAGCTTCACTTATCCCTTCAGCTTCCGTTCCCATTCCAACAGCAGCATCATGAACGCCGGGTTCGGACGCACGATTGGTCTCCGCGACCGCAAGAACTCCAGACTCTGATCGCGCGACCAGCCTTCCCGCCGCATCAGATACGCTGCCACGACCATCGCACTTCGGCTCACGCCATTGCGACAGTGTACATAGACGACTCGGCCTCCCGCTCGAGATGATTCAATGAACTCAACCTGCTCACTAAGCCACTCCAGGCTCGGGGCCGGTTCGGCATCGCGAATTGGCTCCCAGCGGGTGAGGTCTGCTCGATATGCGTCTTCCGTTTCGCACAGATTGAGCACTGCCTGTGTTCGGGTCGGCGGTTTGGGGACGAATCCGCCGAGCCAGAGTCCCTCTTCGATTCGCGAGTAATTTGGTGGCTCGCGCGAGTACCATTCCGCGCCAATCCGAACGCCGACGATTCCGAGAATGGCAAGGGCAATTGCGGCGAGTTTCAACTTCAATCGAGCACTACGCATTCCCCTTCACCCCGTCCCGCAGCTTCCGACGCATTTGTGACCACACCTTCCGAACAAGGTCGTCCCGCATCCCGGCACGTACACAGAGATCATCGAACGTCAGGCCGGTGAGCCACAGGAGTGCGACGCGAAGTTCGGCCTCGTCCAGCGATGCGAAACCGGATTGCACGCGGGCTAGATTCTCTTCTCGCGTGAGCGACGGCGAAGGTGGCGGCAGCGGTGTTGGATAGAGGTCGATGTGAGTGACAGGCGTCGGGGGACCGCTTCCCGGGAGCGGATCGGCCCATCGGCTCATACGGTGTTTCATCACGATCTCTCCACAAGGAAATTGGTGCTGGCGATCACAACCAAGTCTCCGGTCTGCCATCCGCTCCTACGTTCCCGAAGCAATTCGACTCGGTGCCGCCCCACCCCTTGCAACGTGATCATGTGAAGGTGGAAGACAACATCTCGGACTGATTCATCTCGTTGGAAATCCACGCGAAACTGTCCGGAATGAGCAATTTCCAACTCCGTTTCGCGCGGATGATCCAGCCACCACACCTGCAAGTAAAACTCGCAAGGCTTCGCCTTCTCCAGATAGAATCTCGTGAACAAATCCATCCGCATGAGACTTCTTGGAAACTCGGTATCCGCAGGCACGTCGTGCCAGTAATTGACCCGGAGCAGGTCCGAAGTCCGGTTGCCTACTCCGTATGTTCTCGTCGTCTCGTTCTCCACAAAGTGGTGAACGGCCACTCTTCGACTCATTGGGCGATCTCCACATACCCCTCACTACTTTACCCGGCAGCCGCCCTCGATGCAATTCTCGCAGACTCACCCGAAACGAAAAGACCGGAGCCCGCAAGGCTCCGGTCGCACCGACAGCCTTCTCAACGGCGGGCCGCGCTCGTCTCGATGCGCTTCTCGGCCTGCTGGCGAGCCTGCCCCTGGAAGCGGCCGATCTTCCGCAACTCCGCCTCGGCCGCTTCGAGCTCCGCCCGTGCCGCACGCGATCGCTTCACTTCGCGATCCGCTATCGCCTCCTGCTCCGGCGTCAAGAAATCGTGACGGCCCACGAGCACCCGCACCACCTCCGTCGGCTTTGGAGTAATCGTCAGCGGTAAGAGTTCATCCGTCTTCGCCCGCGGCACGAGGTAGAGCAATCGCGTGCCCGATTCGCCGAACCAGGCCGAATCCCAGGTGTTCACCATGGCCTGGGCTTCCTTCTCGTAAAGGCCGGTCGCGGTGAGAATCTTCACCATGGAGGCTGCGAGGTCGGCCTTCTTCCCAGCCGCCGCCGGGATCGTCGCGGTCGTTTCGGTACCGGCGTCGATGCTGCCGAGTACCTTGAACCCGACCTGCGATCCCTCAACGTGAACGAGTACGAGGCCCTCGACTTTGTTACCGGCCGAGTTGTGGATACGAACGCTGCTTCCGCCCGTGGCCTTGAGTGCGACTGGCGGCGGGAAGGTGCCGACGCCTCGGTAGAAAAGAAACTTCTCGCGCTGCACGACGCTGCCGCCGCGCAGTTCGAAGTTGCGGTCGTTCTCGCGCGGCGCGACCTCGGTTTGCAGGGGCACCGAATCCGTCGCTCGCGCCTCGAAATAGTGATTCTCGTCGTCCGGCTTGCCCGGGAATTTCACCGCCTCGCCGGGGAGCAACCGCACGTCCCATCGCATGCTCTGACCGGGTATCTTCCTGGCTTCGGGGCTCGGTGACATCGCCGCGAATGGGTACCACTCCGTGATCCAGCCGCACGGGAAGTCCACCTTCACCGAAGCCTTCAGTTCGCGGTCCGTGTAGAAGTAGATCACGGGCGTTTCCATGCTGACGGTGCCGTCGCGCTGGAGCCGTATGCTCTTCGAAAGCGGCCCGCCGCCCTGTGCGTACACGAAGTCGGGAAGGTCGGTGTAGTTCGGATAGAAGTTTAGGGGCACGCCGTCGGAGCCCGAGAAACTCGTGAAGGTGCCCCACTCGTGGACGACGAGCGGCGCGGCCGAAGGAGCCGGTTGGACCTCCGGTTTAACGGGGTCGGCAGCATGGCCGAAGAGGCCGGCGACGCTCAGCGTGCCAGCAGCCAGCATGAGCGAGGCGATGCGAAGCGTCTTCACGGTCAGTCCTCCGAAACGGGAGAGTTGTGTCACCCGATAGAACTCTACCGCGAAGGACGCTTCAGGAAATGTTGTATTCTCTTGCTTCAATCAAGGGATTTGTTTGCATCTGAGGCGAGCCGAGCGGCGTGAGCCGCCGGGTTGCTACCCGGCGGCTCACACTTCACTCAATCGGCGGGGATCACCTCGCCGCCGTTCTTCGTGACCAGAGCGGCGAAGGTCTGCACCGCGATCGACTGGCGAACGAAGCGCACCGAGCCGTCTCCGACCAGTGCGTTGATGCCCGTGCTGTGGAACGAATACGGGGCGCTCGTGCCTTCCGTGCCGAACGGTGCCGCGTTGTAGGTCGGGTAGTCGAAGCCGTTCGTGCAGTTCAAGGGGCACGGGCCGTTGATGGCCGAGCCGTCGGACGTCGAACCGTAGAAGTCGAGGTCCGAAGCAGGCCGGGCCCAACCGCCGCCGTTCAGGTGTTGCGCGGGTGCCGTGCCGTAAGCCTTCCCGACGCGATAGATTTGCGGGCGACCTGCCGACTCCACGATCGCGATCGTGTTCGAGAGCCCGTCGCCAACTTCGTTCAGCCGGTTACCAGGATAGCGATTCTTCTCCAAAATCCCCGGCTGCAAGTAACCCGTCGAATTGACGAGCGTCGCGGCACCGTGAACGCCCGTCGAGGCCGCGTAGTCCGTCGCCGCGACGATGTCCCAAGTGCCGGTTTGCGGGTCGCCGTCCTTGCGGTCCGGGTTGGGCGACGCGGGGCACTGCAGGATCTTGATCTTCTGCGAGGTCGTGGGCAGGTTCGTCGCGGATGCCCATGTCGTGGTCGTGTCGTACCTCCTCTGCAGGTTGTCTTGTTCGAGGTAAGGCAGCGTCTGCACCAGCCAGCTGATCCGGGGCAACGGCGTGACGCCGGTGGGCCGAATGCTGCTCGGCAGGTATCCGGTCGCGCTCTCGTAATTGTGCAGCGCGAGGCCCAGTTGCTTCAGGTTGTTCTGGCACGAGGATCGGGCCGCGGCATCGCGGACCTTCTGCACCGCGGGAAGCAGCAACCCGATCAGGATCGCAATGATCGCGATCACCACGAGAAGTTCGATGAGCGTGAAGGCGTTTCGTTTCCGGTTCATGTCGACTCCAGTAATACATCACCAAGTTAATTAACTCAGTCGTCAATACCTTATCGGCCGAAACGGACGCAGTCCAGCCCTGAAAGTTTACCTCAATCATAAGAATACTGCAAATTGCTGTTTTGAAATGACTTACGGAATTGAATTAAATTTGAAATTCTCGGAATGGAGAGGTTTGACCTCGCTGCGGAAGCCGGCTCGCACCTCGTGCGCCGGAAGTACACGCGAAGCGGAGAGCCCGGTTCTCACGCCCTCGGCATCGGGAAAATCTCGCTTCGCTTTCACGGCCACCCACTGCGAAAAGGAGTGAAATTCCTCCCAGTTCCGCGTCCAGGTCGTGCTGAAAAATGCGACCCGGAAGCGCCAGTGCTCCAAGGTTCCCGCCAGCCAGCGGTATTCGGAATCGAGTTCGCGGTACACGGTTCGCCATTGGCCCGCTTCCAGTACCTCGATCTCGAGCCGCGTCGGTTCCAGGTCCGGTGCGACGAACATCCGCCAACCCTGGGCCGTGCCGCAGTAGCGGTAGTAGGGGCTGAACACCTCCTGAATCGGATTGCGAACCCGCAGGTACCGATCGCTCACGGTCCAGAGGCGTTCTTCCAGTGTGGCTTCCGGCACGTCGAGTCGCGTTGCCCATTCCGCGAGTTCGGCTTGAACGCGAGGTTGCTTCCAGGATTCGCGGTCCGAGTACATCGGGGCCGGCGACGCTTGCAGGAGAACCGCCACGATGTGAAGTGCAACGAGGATGGGAATGATTTGCAGGCGGTGGGAACGAAGAGCGGGCGGGACGCCCGCGCTCCCAGGGGGGGGGCGAAACAAACAGATGTAGCACGACCCAATGATGAGGCTGAACGGCCCGAGGTCCATGAACACGAAGATGCCGGTGTGGACCGCGAGGCCGACGGCCACGAACGCGCCGCGGAGCGGCAAGCGGTTGCAGAATCGCCGCAGTCTTCCAGGTCGATCCGCCGTGCGGCGAAACCACAGCACCACGAGCAACAGCGGCGCGGTCACTTCCCAAAGCCAGGTCAGGGCCGTCGCCGCCTGCGTGAGCGGATAGATCCACGCCAGCCAGGTCATCTCCCACTTCACCCAACCCGGCCGCTGCAAAATGTAGTACAGGGCCGAGTAGCCGTCGGCAGGCGTCCAGTACACGCTCACCTTCTGAATCCCCGCGGCCCAGTAGAGCACGACGAGTTGAACGATCACGAGATAGCGAGGCCACGCGGAAACGAGTTCGCCACTCGTCCAGCGGCCCGTTCGCCGCCGGCAATCGAGCGACAGGGTGGCCGTGGAACGCGACAGCACGAGCAGCCAGAGCATGTTGATGAGTAGGAGGTCGTCGAAGCCGGGTCGATCGATGTGGGTAAGGGCGAGAATCGTTTGAAGTGCAACGAAGGAGGTGAACCGCCCACCGAGGCCGAGAATCAGGAGAACGGCGCTGACGAGCGAGAATGCAACAATGGACCAAACCGCGAACGGGTTCACGCCGCCGAGCCAGCCGAAGAGCCACGGGGTGCTGACCGGCTTGTATCCGCCGTCGGAGGGATTGAGCCAGACGACGGGAACCAGCCCGTGCCAGGCGATGCTGCCGACGAGCAGCAGAATGCAGACTCCACAAGCGATTCGGTAGAGGGCCAACGTGGTGCCGGCCTCGCGCTCGGCGAGCAAGCCGCACCATCGCGACCAGAGAGTTCGCATGGTGGAAGGGTAGTCGAAAGGTGGGTGAAAACAAAGAACCCCGCCGGGTCGGGCCGGTGGGGTTCACGATGGGGAAGCGGTGCGAGGCACCGCCGACCCTGAGTTGGTTCCGCACGCATGGCGTGCGGATTGATTTGCTTTAGTATCGGCGACCGCCGCCACCACCTCCGCCACCGTAACCACCGCCGCCGCCGCCACTGCTGCCACCACCGCCGTAGCTGCGACCGCCACCGCCGCCGCCGCCGCCGTAGCCGCCTCCACCACCACCGCCGCCGTAGCCACCACCGCCGCCTCCGCCACGGGGGCGATCTTCGCGGGGCTTGGCTTCGTTGACGGTCAGGGTTCGGCCGCCCAGCAGGGCACCGTTCATGGCGGCAATGGCTTCATCGCCACCGTCCGCCATCTCCACGAATGCGAAACCCCGGCTCCGCCCGGTCTCGCGATCGGTAACAACCTGCGCACTGGTGACCGCGCCGTACTGGCCGAACGCCTGCGTCAGTTCTTCGCTCGTGGTCTGGAACGAGATGTTCCCCACGTACAACTTCTTGCTCATGATACTCTTTCTAAGAACCTCACGGATCCGCGGTCACCGTGACCGCGTAAAGGACAGGGGTGGACGAGTCCGAACTTCACACCCCGGCGCTCGAGCCCGGCCCGACCCGGAACTGCGAGACGACGGGGGAATACAAGAAGTAGGACCGCTGCTGCGACACTGCTTGACGATCTTGGAGCCGTGAGGAAATGCTCAGAGCGAAACGACCAAGACGGTTCAGAGCCAGGGAGCTGCACTGCGATTCGTCAATCTCCTGAGAAGCGGGCACTGGCCCGCCGTCACGGAATCATACTCCAGTCGCGGAAAGAAAACAGACCAAATTGGCGGAATTCACGTTTTCTTGAACAGATGCGTCACCAGTCGTTGCCGAGTACCTCGCCGCCGGCGGGCGTGACCGCGGCCCAGAACGTGGCCGGCGAAATGCCAGGCGCGATGGTTCGCACGCTGCCGTCGCCGAGGCCTGCGAGCATCCCACTGAGGTGCGGCGTTTGCGCCAGCCTCGGATCGCACTCCGACATCGACGGACGCACCTGGAACGTCCGCGGCGGCGGCGGATCCGCCGGTATCTCATCTCCCAATTCCCGGTCCGCGAACGTCGCCCGCCGCGACCTGCGGCTCTCGACCCCACGGATCTGAATCGGCTTGCTGGATATGAAGTATTCGTCACTGGCAAACAGCCACCAGTAAGACACGTCGCCGCAGCCGTAGGCATAGTGTTCCGCCCAAGCCAGGGTGTTCGACGCGCCGTCGGGAATACCCGATCCCAACCGGACTTCCCCGGTGAACAGGAATCCGTTGACGGCGTAACTCGTGCAGCCGTAGCCATCGGTTCGGTCGGAAACCGGGCCGCTCGGGCTATAGAATATCGGGAGGTAATGGCTGCTCGTCAGCGACCCAGTCTGGCTGGCCACATAGGCTCGGTAGACAGCCCCCTGCTCGATGTAGGGGAGAATGTTGACGTGGACCGATCGCTCCTTGCCGTTGGCGTCCTCGGTGCCATATTTATCCGGCAACAGACCATTGCGATTGTCGGCGAACATGTGCGTGGCCAGGTTCAACTGCTTGAGCTTGTTCATCGATTGCAGTCGCGCTGCCGCCTCGCGCACCTTCTGCACCGCCGGCAGCAGCAAGCCGATCAGGATCGCGATGATCCCGATCACCACAAGAAGTTCGAGCAGGGTGAACGCGGATCGGAACCCCCGGTTATGCATTGTCATCGCTTCGCCCTCCGTGCGCGAACCGACCGAGCGGCCAGTTCGCGTCAATAACCAATTACCGAATCAGACCGGGTCGTCTCAAGGGGTGATGGTCTTGGTGGTGGCAACGGATTGCATGGCACTCGCCGCGTCCTTGTACCTCATGGTGAGTTCGATCTTGTACTCCTCGCCACTCACCACCGGGAAGTTGATGTCGTAGGTGACCGGTCCTCCGCCAAACGTCGGCGCGGCCGTGAGGTCGTTGAAGTACGCGACATTTTCGTTGCCAAGCACGAGCCGAAGGTGGGTAACAGTCACCGACTGGTCCACGAACCCCTTGGAGGTGTCGTCCAGTTCCAAGCTGAGCGTCACCGTGGCCACCTTCGGATTCATGCCCGTCTGGGCTTCACTCATCGGAGGCTCTGCTCTGCTCGACAATTTCCGGAAAGTCTGCTCGGCGCGCCGAAGCCGACCCTTCACCGCACCTCGCTCCGTTGCCGCGTGAAGAGTTTCCGAAAACGGCTCGCATCGCCGTCGAGCTTCGCAGCGCAACTGATCGAGCCTCGTGAGGCCGGCCGACGTGGGCGAGCAATGAACAGATGATGTCGCATCGACCGGACGAACGCAAGAGCATTCGCCTCACACTTTGGACACAGGCTGTAGCAGCCGAATCGAGTAGCGGCCCAATCGGATCAGGAGTACGCGGTTCAGGTAGCCGGTGGTGGCGCGAGCGCCCACCTTGCCGAGAATCTTGCCCGCGAGGTTGGAACCGACGCCGACGCCGACCACGTTCATCGCTTCGTGGAAAAGTTGGTCGTATTGGTCTTCCACGACCTTCTCCCACTCGGCACCTTGCCCCGCAAGATAAGCATTGAAGAAGACGCGGCCCAGCAGCACGGCGGTGCCCGTTCGCCCCGCCCGCAAGTTGTAAATCTGGCAGAGGTCCGCGAGCATCGAGAAGGTGTAGAACAACGACGAACCGCTATCCACGAGGGCATTCGGCGACACGGCCGTCACCACCCAGATGCGACTCGCCCAGTATTTGACGCGGGCCTCGGCGAGCGTGTCCAGTTCGCCCTGGAAGCCTTCGCGGAACCGCGCGAACCACTGATCGGACGATGCGAAGCGAGCCGGGTCGAGCAACTCGACGCGGGCATTCCGCAACCGAACCTGCACCTCGTCCGTGACGCCGAGTTTGAGAAGCGTCTTGCGGTCCTTCTCGGAGTCGAGCGGGAACGTCTTGAGGTACGCTTCGAGTTGCTGCTTCGCCTCGGCGGACTTGGCGAAGGAAAGCCAGCGGAGTCGCGTTCGCTTCGCGAGTTCTTCCAAACCTCGCACCTGAATCTGGCGATTGCGGCGAAGCGTCGCATAGAGGTACGCGAAGCGCAGGAAGGCATACAGCACGCAGAAGCCGAACAGTACGAGCCCCGCGTAGCCGGTGTACTGGGCCCACTCGGGCTGCGAGGCCAAGGCGTTCAAAACCGACAGCACCTGATTTGAAACGAAGAGTCCCGCCAGGCCGACCGAGCCGACGAGCATCGCGAGAACCAGTGGCGTTCCAAACCAGCCGAGCCAACCGAGGCCAGTCGGATCGGCAGCGAGGAGCATCTCGGCTTCCGCAAGTTCCTTGGAGGCCTGCTCGTCTTCCATTTGTCGAAGGCGCGTTCGATCCGCATCGGAGAGCAGTGCGAGGCCGCTGGGCACTTGGGGCGGGCGACCGAGTTCGGTCTCGCCTTCGCGCAGTTCGACATCCGGATCGGGCGCAGGGGCTCGCGGCCGCACGGGTGGCGGCATCGCGCCGCCACGAGTCGCGGTCGGCACTCCGATTCGCACGTCGTCGTCCCATTCGCTGGCCATGGCAAACTCCGGTATTCCCTGGGTCCGCGGGCGTCTCGCCCGCACCGGACGAATCTTGCACTTTTGACGATTACCAGTGCCCCGGGGGCGGGCGAGACGCCCGCGGACCCAGGGGGCGAGCCGCAAGCGGCGTCGCAATGATTCTACCCGACTTGCTCGCCTGCGTCGCGTTACCTAGGATGATCTCGATTCACCGACACAGGAACCGCACGATGTCTTCCGAGCCGCCCGTTCAACAGACCAGTTGGAAGCCGATGACGCTGGCCCTCGCGGGAGTGGGCATTCTCGCGGCCTGGACCGCCCTGCTTCCCGAATCCGTGCGGCCGTGGAACTTCGCCGCACTCGGTGCCGTGGGGCTCTTCGCCGCCGCCCGCCTCCGGTTTGGGCAAGCTATCCTGCTGCTCGCCCTCGGCCTGCTGGTCAAGGACGTCTGCATCTTCCTGCAGTATGGCTGGCCGCCCGAGCCGCTATCGTGGGTCGCATTCGCCGTCTATGCCCTCATCGGGCATCGGTTTCTGAAGAACACGGAATCGCCCCTCCGCATTGGCACCGCCGCCGTGGCCGCGAGCTTGCTCTTCTTCCTGATCAGCAACTTCGGGTCGTGGATGATGCAGGCGTTGCCCTACGGCTATTCGCTCACCGGGCTCCTGGATTGTTACCAAGCCGCGATTCCGTTTTATCGAGGCACCTTGGCCGGGGACGTGATCTGTTCCGGGGCGTTCTTCGCGCTCCACGCCGTGCTGAGCCGGGCGTTCTTCCCGGCCGAACGCGTGGCAATGGTTAAGCCCATTTCGAACCAGGAGAACCGCTGGTGAAATACGCTGCCGCCATCGAGTACAGTCAGGACAAAGTGAAGGTCGATGCTGCACGACCGGCTCATCGCGCCTACCTCACGAGCCTCATCGAGAAGAATCAACTCTTCGCGTCCGGCCCGTTCGAGGACGGCTCCGGAGCGCTGATCGTGTATGAAGCGGAATCGCCCGAGGCGGTTGAAGCCCTGATGCAGGCCGACCCGTTTTTCGTTGCCGGTGTGTTCATGAAGTGGACGGTTCGCCCCTGGAAGGTGGTCTTCTTCAACCCGAAGCTCGCACCTCTAGTCTGAGCCGGGGATCGGGCACGTAATCGCTTCCGATTTCGGTCCGCCACTCACAAACAACCCATCCGGTCGTCGACGGCGTGGCCGGCCACGGCGCGTTCGTCGAGAAAGATCACGCCGGTAGCAATACCGAACAGGAATTCGCCGACGCGGGCCAGCGGATT
>JAYTGN010000138.1:0-5937 GCA_043733485.1 Gemmataceae bacterium | reverse complement strand
TCCTGTCATGCCACACGGACGCGGCGTTGTTCCAGACCAACCGCGATGGACTCCCGGGCTCGATGAGTCAGGAATGACTCGAAACGTCAAGAGAAGCGAGCACCAGCGGGATTAGACCCTGTTTTCAGTCAGTACACCCAACAGGAGTCGAACCACCCCTCGTTTTCATCGGTAAAACTCGCAATTCTCGCACAGGGCGGCGCAGAATCCGGCGCACTTGCCACGACGTCCGTACCAATCGATCACGAACTAGCCCTCGTTGTCGCCGCGTGGTCCACGATCCCCGAACCGATACGCAGGGCGGTGTTGACATTGGTCGGCGTGGTGAACTCACAGTAGTTTGTCGCTGCTGGAAGCAATGCGAATGCTCGCGCGTCCTACTGTCACTTCATGGACTCCGTCGAGATGCACTCGACCGATGAGCCGCTGCCCGTCAATCGTTGTCCCGACCGTGCTGCCGAGATCGTAGAGCCAAACGTCGTCCGGAAAGTTCACGATCGCACAGTGCCGCCGGCTCACGCTCTTGTCCCCGAGAACGATGTTGTTGGATTTCTGGAAGCCGATCATGATGATCGGTTCTGTGAAGTCGTGGCGATCTTTCTCGGACAGGTATACCGAAAGTCTGTTGGTCTTCCGCGATCAAAGCGCCACGCCAAACGAGTACTCGTCGAATAGCAGTTTCGACTTCCACGCGGGGGCCTTGAGCCCCGCCTTCGTTTGTTCATTCGACACGCCGAGGTTGTAAACGACGAAGGGATCCTCGTGATATTGAGTAGCGTACCGCTCCAAGGCCGCAGGGCCGAACGCTCCGTTCAAAAATGAGCAAAGGGCACGGTTACTGTAAAAGCAACCGATCGGTGCTTGAGCCCCCATCAACGTTTTCGCCAATTCTTCTCCCGCCTCGAAGCGATCCGTGAGGTAGAAGCATTTCAGAAGCAGGTTATATGCCTCGTAATCGGCCGCATTTCGCCGTAGATGATCGGTCAGCAGCGAAATCGCCGTCGGGATGCGGCCCTCCTCCAGGTTGATCCAGCCGAGTTCCTTCTGGACTGGCGTCCGCGGGCTGATCGCGACCGCCTTCGCGAAGAACTCCCGCGCCCGATCGAGGCGGCGAATCAACAACTGGCAACGGCCAGCCGCCAGTAACGCCGCGACGCTATCCTCGCTTTCGCTCAAGGCAAACCGTGCGAACCGTTCCGCCTGCTTCCACTTCTTCCGGGCCAGGGCATCCTCGGCTTTCTTCGCCAGGGCGTCGGCCTTGATCCGCTTTCCGTCGAACGGATAGAGAACCAGCTTGGCCCGAATCGCATCTGCGAAATCCGCCGCGGTCTGAAAGCGCATCTCAGGCGTCGGGTGCGTTGCTCTCAGCAGAACTTCCTGCACCCAACGCGGCAACTCCTTCGGAATGAAGTTGTGCTCAATCCGGGCAAGGATCGCCTCATCCTGGGTGAGCCCCACAAATGGATTCTTTCCGATGAGCAGTTCGAGCAGCGTGATGCCGAGTGCGTAGACATCCACACGCGGATCGAGACGTACTGACCGTTCGCCGAGGAACCACTCTGGCGGCAGGTAAACCCGCGTTCCCGCGTCGCTGTTCGCGATGCCGAAGTCACCGATCTTGATCGTCCCATCCGCATGGAACAGGACGTTCATCGGCTTAATGTCGTGGTGAACGATCTGTTTGCCGTGAACGAACGCGAGCGTCTCGCACAGGTCCTGGCCCCAGGCGAAGACCTGCTCTTCCGCAAAATGACCCGTGGACCGGAGCCGATCGTACAGCGACCCGCCGGGACAGAACTCCATCACGAGATAAAGCCGATTCTCATCCCGGAAGTGGTGGTAGAACGCGACGACGTGCGGATGATGGAACTGGGCGAGCGTGCGCATTTCGCGGACGAGGTTGCTATGCTGCTCATCGTTGGGGCGTAAAAGAACTTTGATCGCGACCTGCCGTCCCGGGATCTCTTCATCGTCGGCCAAGTACACGCCGCCGAAGCCGCCTGAGCCAAGCGTCCGGACGATGCGGTACTTGCCGTCTAGAGTCTCGCCGATTGCGATCATGTCGTGTCCAAAGTGTCCTCAGCCTTGCAGATCGTCCAGGAACTCGGATGCCGGCTCTACGCCGGTCACGAGCAGATAATCGCGGGCACGGGTGCAAGCCACGTAAAGCAACTGCCGTTCGGTGTCGTAAACTTCCTGCAAGTCGGAATCGTCGGCGACCGCTTCAATGCGCTCCTGCAACGGAATGATCTCATCGTCGCAAGCCATCACCGCGACAGCGCGAAACTCTAATCCCTTCGCCAGGTGCATCGTGCCGATCGAGAGGAAGCCGCTTGCCGTTTCGACGTGTTCATCGAGCACTCGACTCGGAATACCCGCCCTCGCCGCGGTGGCCTGCGCGCGATCGACCTGAGCCTCCGATCTCACGAACAACCCGCACTCGTGCGGCAACAGGCCCGATTTACCCATTTGCTTGAGCCACGTCGCAACTGCCTTGGCCTCTTCCGATTCATTCTTCAAAATCCGGATCGTCGGCTGCGGTCCGTTGAACACGGAAACGGTGTCGTTGCGGACTTCCTTGTTGCCGTCCACGTCGGCGACTTCCGGACCGAGCAGGCGGTCGGCCTGGCTCCGGATCTGATGCGAGGTGCGATAGTTCACTCGAAGCGTTCGGGAGCGCCCGCGAACATCGACCCCAAGGGCTTTCCACGAGAACGCCTGTTGGAAGATGCGCTGGCCGAGGTCGCCCGCGAAGAAGAGAGCATTGGGACGATCGCCGCCCAGGGCGGCAAGAAAGCGTATGTGCGAAACGCTAATGTCCTGGGCTTCATCCACGACTGTGAAGTCGAACGGCGATTTCTTCAACTTCGCGAGTGCGGTGGCCAGCTTCGAGAACAGGCCTGCGGGAGTCACCGCTTTTCGCGCCTTCAGACCGGCCAGAACCTTCTCGAAGATCGACCACAAGATCGTCCGTTGCGCCTCGGGAAGCCGCGTCTTGCGACCGAGTCGGGCTACGTCCCGATAGGCATCCCACGATTCAAGTTGCCACGCATCCACGATCTGCTCCCATTCGGAGAGCAAGAATTGCGGCGTGAACTTGTGCCCGGCCACGCCCTTGCTGGCTTCCTTCAGCAACTCGACCACGGCCTCGCGGCCAACGAGCATCACCGTGCCAAGATGGGACTTGTAGAGACGCTTGCCGATCGCACCGAGCGAATGAACGTCGATGCGGTCGCCGAGCCGCGGCTCGCTACCGATCAGCCGCTTCAACTTGGTTTGAAGCGCGTTGGCAAGCGTGTCGGAAAAGGTTGTGAGCAGAACCCGCGAATCGGGATGCGACCGAGCCAGGTACACGGCCCGATGCAGCGCCACGATCGTCTTGCCCGTCCCGGCGGAGCCCGACACACGGGCAGGCCCGTTGTAGTCCCGCTCGACCCATTGCCGCTGGTCCGGGTGAAGGAAGACCGTCCACTTCTCCCAGGGGAACTCCAGAGCCTGCTCCAGTTCCTTCACGTTCGTCATCACACGGAAGCGACGCTGGGCATCCGGATGCTCGAAAGGATCGGCACTCGCAGCCGGTTGCGAAACCCGAGGCTTGCCGCCGGTCGCGAGTTCCAGCAGTGCCTCGGCAGCCTCGGCCGGCAGATGCTCCGCGAGCGCGAACAGCGTCTCCTCCGTCGCCGCGAGCACATCCGCAAGCCACTCGCTCGGCACGCCGTATCCGAGCAACACCTCCTCAGACAGATGCGCGAAGAGCGCCTTCGGCACCACGGCAGGCTTCGGCTTCGTTTCCTCCACATACTTCGGGATCACGATCTCCTGCACCGTCTCGCGAATCTCCACCAACTGTGCCGCCCCAGTCGCGGGATGCGTTTGCAGCTTGCGGCGTTCACCCCACTCATAAGCCTTGTCGTGATGGTTGACGTAACAGAGCAGCAAGCTTCCCGGCGTCTTGTGGACGATCAGTCGCAGGTCGCCGCTGACCCGCACCGACCAGAAATTCTTGTCCTTCGCTTTGTCGAGTTTGTGGAAGCTCAAGCCGGGATTGGCCGGGTTGATTTGCAGGTCGAACGCAGTCGTCTTCACGGCTTTTTGCTCATCGCCCGTGAGGCGAGCCAGGCTGTCCGTAAACGTGTCGGCGATGCGGAAATTCATTCGTTACACCTTGAACACCTTCATCACTTCGTCGCCCAGGTGGTTGATCACCTTTACCGCGATTTTGCCCTTCTTCGGCTTCTCGAACGGCCGCGACGTGTCGCTGTGCAGGCTCGACCACGCCTCCGCGTCGATCTCGGCCTTCAGCGTCGTCTTCAGCGAACTGTACGGGTCGTTCGCGCCCAGGAAGTAGGCGTGACGCACGAAGAAGCTCTCCTCGTTGTAATCCGTGTCGATGAACCAGCAGGCGATGCCGTCCGCCCCGTCGCTGCGGACCTCGCCGGTGTTCGGATGGAACACGTCCACGCCGTTCACCTTCACCCGGATCGTGCCGTCCTTCTCGTTCAGGATCGTAATGTCCGGCTCGCCGAAGATTACGAACAAATTACCCTTGCCCGTGTTCTTCAGTTCCTCGGACATGTGCAGGTCGGCGTTCATCCGCGCCTTGAGCACCGGCAGCTTCCCGAGCTTGCTGAACTCCGTCGTGTGGGCCTCGTAGTTGAACGCGCAGGCGATGAGCACGTCGAACCCGGCATCCCCCGCTTCCCGGGCCGCGGTCACCAGATCTTGACGCTGCACGGTGCCGAACTCCGGCCCGATGAAGATCGCCGCCCGCTTCTCCTTCTCGCCCTCCGCATACCGCCCCTCGGCACAAATGTACTGTCCCGGCCACGGCACCAGTGTCGTGAACGCGATCTTGTCGTCCTTGTGGGCCTGCTGCACGCCGGCGGCCTTCAGGTTCTCCAACACCATCTGCTCGAAACTCTGCGTCTCGGCCTTCACCGACCGTTGCGGGTCGATCAGTTCGTCGTTCTCGTCCACGCCCAGCGTCCGGTGCGGCGACAGGCTCTCCACCGTGAACGGACCGGCCACGCGAACCGTCTTCTTGTCCTCGTATGGCTTGTCGTACAGTTTCTCGAACTCGGCCTTGGACGCGATCGAGCGGTCGATCTCCTTCTGCCGTTCGATGCGGGCCTGCCACCATTCGGCGTGCGTCTTCTTCGCCACGGCCGGCCACGAATCCTCCACTTCGCGCGGAATTTCCCATTCCTGCCAGCCGCTGCTGGCCTGTTCCATCTCGTTAGCCCGACGCGCAAGCGAGGGTTCTTGTCCCCCCTCGCTGGCGCGTCGGGCTAACAATGCGTCGCCGGCCAACAGATCGTTCAACTGCTCCCGTAGCGGCTCCAGCTTCGCCTGCCACTTCTCCCAGATCACGTCGATCTCGGCGTTGTTGGCGATCGACTTCAGCGTGATGTGAGGCACACGTTCGTAGACGAACCCGTGGCGAATGTTGCCGTGAACCGGCTGCGACGACGGCATCGTACTGCTCGCTTCGGCTTCCTTGACTTGGCCGTCGCGGGAATCGGCGAGCAGGTAGAAGGGATACCGGGCACCCATGATGCGGGCGCGAGCCAAGGCCAACGCAACGCGCGACGTGTCGATGGTGATCCAGCGCCGTCCCCACTGCTCCGCGACGTAGGCGGTAGTACCGGAGCCACAAGTGGGATCTAGGACGAGGTCGCCCGGATCGGTTGCCATGAGAAGACAACGTTGAATCAGCTTTGTTCCGCTTTGCACGACATATATCTTCGGATCGGTAAAGCTCCCCGTTGCAGTGTCGTTCCAGACATTGCCAATTGATTGCGCGGGAAAGTCATCAATAAATCGAATATACGTGAGGCTGCTAGATCACCCTGGCGGAATCCACGTGCCACCAATCCCGGAAGGTGCCAGACTCCATCCGCCCAGACCCGTTTCAGACATGGGCACTGCCCAGTAGAG
>JAYTGN010000137.1:0-15047 GCA_043733485.1 Gemmataceae bacterium | reverse complement strand
CCGTGTGCCGGGCTTCCGTACCATGCCCAAAGAAAAGCATCAAATCCGGGTTTCGTAAAGACCGGTTTCCACCGGGTTATTGAGAAGTGACCAGTCTTCCTCGTTTTGATCTTTCTCGTTCCCAAGCTCCGCGTAGTAACGAAGAGTGAGAAGTTTCATGTTCCAATTGAGATTCTCTGAATCTGAGGTGTCCAATTGGGCATTACAGTATTCCTACCCTCGTCTTGGACTTGATATTCTGGAGCGAGGATTTGATGGCCGCGCCGCCAGAATGCTTACCAAACGAGATCTTGAAAGGATTGCTCAATGGAAGTCGCCACGTCGTGCCGGGCTCATTCAGAATAATTCAGAAACGTTCGTCGAAGAAGTAACCGCATTCGCTTTCGCCGCGAAGGATGAACGAGCCCGCATCGAATCTCTCACGTTGCTCGAAGGTGTATCGTGGCCGACTGCATCCGTCATCCTCCACCTGTTTCACTCGGACCCATATCCTATCATGGACTTTCGCGCGCTCTGGTCGCTGAGCGCGAGCGTTCCGGCTCACTACAACTTTACGTTTTGGTGGGATTACGTCGAAACATGTCGTGGATTACGCGTCCGATGTGCCACAGATATGCGTACACTCGACAAAGCATTGTGGCAGTATTCAAAGCAACATCAGCCCAGCCGAGATTGATAGGAGCTATCCCACCTCTCGCAGCACACGGATCGTTTCCTTGAATCCCAAATCGCCGATCAGGTAGGGTGCTCGTACTGCTCCGGGGAGCCGCCGCACTTCAGCAGGCGTTCGCGATCCCAGGCCTGCCAGCTTCCGAGTCCGGCCAGCACATGTAACGCACCCGGCACATCCCCTCTATCATGAGGTCATGGTTGATGGTTTAGCTCCGATTCCTTCCAACCGAACGATCTGGCGGCAAGTGCTGGCGCTCGCGCTGCCGAACCTCGCCCAGCAGTACCTTCATCTCGTCGTCCAACTTTCCGATCAGAAGATTGCCGCCGAGTTCCCGGTGCCGTTGGCGGAGCGGGCCGATTACCTCTCGGCCCTCACCACGGCGGGCTACCTCTATTGGTGCGTCTCCAGCTATACGGTGCTCGTCAGTGTCGGGGCCACCGCGCTCGTCGCGCGGTTCGTCGGGGCCGGCGATTGGGCCACCGCCCAAAAGGCCACGGGGCAGGCGGTGGTACTCGCCATCGGCTTCGGGCTCATCGGTTCGCTCGCTGGGCTCTTGGGGCTTCGATCGTTGATTGGGCTCGTCGGCCCATCCGGACTTGCCGCCGAGCATTGCGTGGCGTTCCTCATGCCACTCGTCGTGCTGCTCGCGTTTCAAATCACGGAATCCGCCTGCGTCGCATGCCTCGTCGGTGCCGGCGACACCCGAACGGGCCTCTACGTTCTCGGCGGCGTTGCGATCCTGAACGTGCCGCTGGCCTGGGGCCTGTGCTTCGGCATCGGCTCATTTGAAGGTCTGGGCTTCGTCGGCATCGCCCTCGGCACCGGCCTGAGCCACCTCATCGGCTGCATTGTCGTTCTCGTGCTCCTCGTTCGCGGCCGTTCCGGTTTGAAGCTGAACCTGGGAATCCTGCGGCCGGATCGCGAACTCTGTCGCCGAATGTTGCGGGTGAGCATCCCGGCCGGGGTGGATAGCCTGTCGGTCGCCGTGAGTCAGCTGTGGTTCTTGAGTTTAGTGAATGCGTTGCCCACGGTTTCGTCCGCGGCCCACGGCATCGCGATTCGGGTGGAAGCGTTGGGCTTCCTCGCGGGTGCGGCGTTCGGAACGGCGGCGATGAGCCTCGTCGGCCGCAACCTCGGCGCGCGAACGCCTCACGAAGCGGCCCGCTGCGGTTGGGCCGCCTTCGCGCTCGGCTGCGCGACCATGTCCGGCATGGGCGTCGTCTACTTCTTACTCGCGCCCGCGATGTTCCGCTTCTTCGGCGGCGATCCGGAAGTCGTGGCCGTCGGGGTGCCCGTGCTGCAACTCATCGCCTTCGCGATGCCCGCGCTCGCCGGGCAGATCGTCTTTCTCTCGGCTCTTCGCGGTGCCGGCGACACCCGCGTGCCCGTGCTTTTCAACTGGTTCGGCTTCCTGTGCGTCCGCATCCCGCTCGCCTACTTGCTCACGCGGCCTGCCATCGATCTCGGCCCGCTCGGCGTCGTGCGCGGCTTCGACATGGGCCTTTACGGTGCCTGGATCGCCATGGTCGCGGACATCTGGGTGCGGGGCATCGTGTTCGTCCTCCGGTTCGCCAGCGGCCGCTGGAAAAAAATCGCGGTGTGACGCCTTCGCGCGGAATAGGATCAGTGGTGGTTCGTCGCCCGCTTCACACCAGGAGAACGCTATGAAGACGTTTCACGGCCTCGCTGCGATTGCAGTGCTGATTTCGGCGGTTCCGTTCGCCGCGGCCCAAGACTTCCCCAAGCCCGGCCCCGAGCACGAGATGCTCAAGAAGTGGGTCGGCACCTGGGACACCACCATGAAAATGGCCGGCATGGAGTCCAAGGGCACCGCGACCTACAAGATGGAACTCGGCGGATTGTGGCTGGTGAGTACCTTTGAAGGAGAAGTGGCGGGAGCCAAGTTCTCCGGCAAGGGGCTCGACTCCTACGACGCCACCAAGAAGAAGTTTGTCGGCGTCTGGGTCGATAGCATGTCCACTTCCCCCATGACGATGGAAGGCACCTACGACAAGGGCAAGAAGACGCTCACGATGGTGGGCGAAGGCCCCGGAGAAGACGGCAAGCCGACGAAGCACAAGACCGTGTCGGAAATGAAGGACGACGACACCGTACACTTCAGCATGTACATGGGCGATGGTAAGGAGCCAATGTTCACGATCCTGTACAAGCGGAAGAAGTGATGTCTCAGGACCTTCGCCACGGCAGCGGCTCGGAGGTTCGAGCCGCCTGTCGATCCGGTCAGCTTTTCGGCCCGACGCCGGGGCTCGCGCTCGGGTTCGTTCAGGCCAATCTCGTCGTGCTGCCCCGAGACTGGGCGTTCGACTTCCTCCTCTTCTGCCAGCGAAACCCGAAACCGTGCCCGCTACTGGACGTGACCGAACCGGGCGACCCCGAGCCGCGCTTTGTCGCACCCGGCTCCGATCTTCGCACCGATCTGCCCGCCTACCGCATCTGGAAACACGGCGAACTCGTCGACGAACCCACCGATATCATCGGCCACTGGCGCGACGACCTGGTCGCGTTCGTCATCGGCTGTTCGTTCACGTTCGAGAATGCGTTGCTGACTGCGGGCGTTCCCGTTCGTCACATTGAGGAAGGCGTGAATGTGCCGATGTACCGGACGAACATCGCGTGCCGGAGCGCGGGTCGTTTCTCGGGCCCGATGGTCGTCTCGATGCGGCCGCTCGCGCCGGCTCAGGCCGTGAAGGCCACGCAGATCTGCTCGCGCTTTCCTCGCGCTCACGGTGCGCCGGTTCACTTCGGCGATCCCGCCGCGATTGGAATCCGCGATGTGAATCGGCCCGACTTCGGCGACCCCGTGACGATTCGCGCCGGCGAGTCGCCGGTGTTTTGGGCGTGTGGCGTGACTCCCCAGGCAGTGCTCATGGAGGCGAAGCCGCCCTTCGCGATCACGCACAAGCCCGGCCACATGTTCGTGACCGATCTCAAGGACACGGAGCTGGAAGGGGCGTAAACTGAAACCCGGTTTCTGCTTTGGAAACCGGGTTTCTTGAAACTCACGAGAAACCCGGTTTCCAAAGCAGAAACAGGGTTTCAGGCTCACTTCGCCATCTCGACCGAACGGCTCTCGCGGATCACCGTGACCTTGATCTCGCCGGGGTAGTCGAGTTGCTGCTCGATCGCCCGGGCGATGTCGCGGCACATCGTGACCGCCTCCGCATCGGTCGTTCGGTTCGAACTCGCGATCACCCGCAATTCGCGGCCGGCTTGGATCGCGTAGGCATGTTCGACTCCGGGGAAGCCACAGGCCACGGCTTCCAACAGTTCCAGACGCTTCACATATTTTTCGAGCGTCTCGCGGCGAGCGCCAGGGCGACTGGCACTGATTGCGTCCGCTGCCGCCACCAGGACCGTGTAGAGGTTGTCCACCGTGACGTCGTCGTGGTGCCCGGCAATGGCGTGGAGCACTTCCTTGCTCGTCTCGCCGTAACGTTTCGCGAGTTCGGCCCCGATCTTCGGATGCCCGCCTTCCATCTCGTGGTCGGCAGCCTTGCCTACGTCGTGGAGCAAGCCGCAGCGCCGGGCCAACTGCGGGTTGAGCCCGAGTTCGCTGGCCATCATGCCGCAGAGGTGCGCCACTTCGACGGAATGCTGAAGCACATTCTGGCTGTAACTGGTGCGGAAGCGAAGCCGGCCGAGTAGGTGAACGATCTTCTCGTGTGGCATCGGAACGTCCGCGTCCAGCACCGCGGTCTTTCCCAGTTCCTGGATGTGCTTCTCCATTTCGAGTTGCGTCTCGGCCACGACTTCCTCGATCCGCGTCGGGTGGATGCGGCCGTCTTGAATGAGCTTGGTGAGCGCGAGGCGGGCGGTCTCGCGGCGAACGTTGTCGAACGCCGAGACGATGACGACACCGGGCGTGTCGTCCACGATCACGTCGACGCCGGTACATTTTTCGAAGGTGCGAATGTTGCGGCCTTCGCGCCCGATGATGCGGCCCTTCATATCGTCTGAGGGAATATCGACGGTGCTGACGGTGCTGCTCGCAGTGTGAACCGAGGCGTAGCGCTGAATGGCGATGGCGAGAATCTCGCGGGCCTTGGCCTCGGAGGTCTGCTTAACGCTCTCTTCGGATTGGCGAATCTTCGCGGCCATCTCGTCCGCAAGTTCGCGCTCGAGCCGGCCCATCAGCATCCGCTCGGCGTTCTCCCGCGAGAGGCCCGTGATCTCCTGCAGTTTCTTGGTCTCCTCCACGATCAGGTTGTCGAGCTGCTTTTCTTTCATGTCGAAGAACTCCTTGCGCTCGGTGAGTTTCTTCTGAACCGATTCGAGGTGCTTTTCCTGGCGAGCCGCCTCGCGGGTCTTCTGCTCGGCGGCATCTTCGCGCTTCTCGGCACGGCGTTCGAGTTCGCGAACCTCGTTCCGCTGCGCATCCAGTTCGCGGTTCACTTCCTCGCGGCGGCGATAGACTTCGTCGCGGGCCCGGAGTTCGGCTTCGCGGGTGATTTGGTCGGCGTCGCGGCGGGCGGTTTCGACGAGATCCTTGCCGCGCGATTCGGCTTGCCGCTGTTCATCTTGAAAGCGGGTGGTGTCGAGAGTCGAGGTCTTGTGCGACTGCGAACGAACGAAGAAATACGCGCCGCCGGCTCCGAGGAGCAGCGCGGCAAGAGCGATCCCGCCAAGAATGAGCGGGTCGAGCATGGTTGGGCACTCCCTGTTTGGAGGCCCGTCGATCTCTGGTCCATTTAGCGGCGGGCTTGCCCGCCGTGGGTTGCGGATAACCAGCCGGTAAACCGGCTGCTAAATGCCTGAGTCGGCACGAGTACGAGATACAACGGGCAAACGATATCGGTTCGGGCGAAATCCACCATCGTGGCGGCCAGCACCGCACGGGCGCTGGATGATCCTACCCCGGTCGTCCTGTTTGGGATTGGTTTCTGGCATTATGGCGAGGTTCGGTCCGTTCTGCAACGGGCGGGTTGCAATCGCGAGGGGGAACGCGGCCCGATCGTGGTGAAGAATGGTTTCGCCCACAAGATTTGAGGCCAGGCTGGTTCGCGCGTTCTGGGGCCGCTATATCGTCCCTACGCAACCTCCTGGAGGCTCACCATGCCCGCGCTCACCTCGCTGCCCGCCTGGAAGGCCCTGCAAACGCACCATGCCCAAATCGGCGCGAAGCACCTCCGGCAACTCTTCGCGGAGGATGCGGGCCGAGGCGAACGACTCACCGCCGAGGCCGAAGGCGTCTTCCTCGATTACTCCAAGAACCGCATCACCGACGAGACCCTGAAGCTGCTCGTGAAGCTCGCCGAGCAGTGCAACCTCCGCGACCGCATCGACGCCCTGTTCCGCGGCGACAAGATCAACGTCACCGAAGATCGTGCCGTGCTGCACACGGCCCTACGCGCCCCACGCGGTGCCGCGATCATCGTCGATGGCAAGAACGTGGTGCCGGACGTTCACGCCGTGCTCGACCGCATGGCGGACTTCTCGAACCGCGTCCGTTCCGGTGCCTGGACCGGTTTCACCGGGAAGCGCATTCGCACCATCGTGAACGTCGGCATTGGCGGCTCCGACCTCGGTCCCGTCATGGCCTACGAAGCCCTCAAACACTACTCGCAGCGCGACCTCGCCTTCCGCTTCCTCTCGAACGTGGACGGCACCGACTTCGCCGAGACCGTGCAGGGACTCGACCCTGCCGAGACGCTCGTGATCGTCTGTTCGAAGACGTTCACGACGCAGGAAACGATGACGAACGCCGAGAGCGCCAAGGGCTGGCTCTTGGCTTCGCTCAAGGACGAAAAAGCGGTGGCGAAGCACTTCGTCGCGGTGAGTACGAACGCCAAGGCCGTGACCGCGTTCGGCATCGACACCGCCAACATGTTCGGCTTCTGGGATTGGGTGGGCGGCCGTTACTCGATGGACTCCGCCATCGGCCTCTCGACCATGCTCGCCATCGGGCCGGACGGCTTCCACGACATGCTCGCCGGGTTCCACGCCATGGACGAGCACTACCGCACCGCTCCGTTCGAGAAGAATCTGCCCGCCCTGCTCGGCCTGCTCACTATCTGGAACGTGAACTTCCTCGAAGCGCGGTCGGTCGCGGTGCTGCCCTACGACCAGTACTTGAAACGCTTCCCGGCGTACCTCCAGCAACTCACGATGGAGAGCAACGGCAAGCGGGTCACGCTCGGCGGCGCGGACGTGAATTACGCCACGGGGCCGGTCTATTGGGGCGAACCCGGCACCAACGGCCAGCACTCCTTCTACCAACTCATCCACCAGGGCACGTCGCTGATCCCGTGCGACTTCATCGCCTTCGCAAAGTCGCTGAACCCGATGGGCCGTCACCACGATTTGCTGATGGCGAACGTCTTCGCCCAGGCCGAGGCACTCGCCTTCGGTAAGTCGGCGGAGGAGGTGCAGGCCGAGGGCACGCCCGACGCGCTCGTGCCGCACAAGACGTTCCCCGGCAACCGGCCTTCCAACACGATGCTCCTGGAGAAGCTCACGCCCGCGGCCCTCGGCAAACTCGTCGCGCTCTACGAGCACAGCACCTTCACGCAGGGCGCGATCTGGGACATCGGTTCGTTCGATCAATGGGGTGTGGAACTCGGCAAGGTGTTGGCCCAGCGGATCGTGCCCGAACTGGAAGCGAAGGCCGAGCCGCCCTTGAAGCACGACTCGTCGACGAATGCGTTGATTCGGCGCTATCGCGGGATGAAGTGATTACCACGCTTTGATCTGACGAAGTGCTTCGTAGAGGACGATGCCCGCGGAGGTGGCAAGGTTGAGGCTGCGGACGTTTCCGGTGGGCATGGGGATGCCGAGCACGCGGCCCGCGAACTTCTCGAGAATCGCAGCGGACAGACCCTTCGATTCGCTTCCGAACAGGAAGCAATCGCCATCGGAGAAGGTCGCTTGCGTGTAGGTTCGCTCACTCGGCGTTTCCACGCACCAGATCGAACCTGCGATCGCCGATTCAAACTCCTCGAACGTGGCGTGGCGAACGAAGTCCACACTGGGCCAATAGTCGAGGCCGGCGCGTTGAAGCGATTTATCGTCCAGGCGAAAGCCGAGGCGACCGATCAGATGGAGGCGCGTGCCCGTGGCCGCACAAAGTCGGGCGATGTTTCCCGTGTTCGGCGGAATCTCCGGTTCCCATAGCGCCACGTGCAGCATCCGATTCTCCAATTCTCGCCGCTGCCCGAGCCGCGTTCGGGGTATAATCCCTTCACCAGCACGATCGGGCCAGTCACGTCACACTGTTCGAGAGGGGATTCCATGTCCCAGGCGGTCGTCGATCCGAACGAACTGCGCCGATTCGCGGCCGCTTTGAAGCGCTTCAAGGCCGACCTCGAAATGAGTTCCGCCGGCGTCCACGGTTCGCTCATGAACCTCGGCGACACCTGGCGCGACCAGGAACACGACCGCTTCAAGCAAGACTTCGAACTCGAGATGCAGCACTTCGAGAAATTCTACGAACGCGCCGACGAGTTCATCCAGTACTTGCTGCGCAAGTCCGAACGCATCGAGGAATACTTGTCGCAGCGGTAATGAGTTAACCACAGAGGCACAGAGACACAGAGAAAAACAAGGATGGAAACATTGAGTTTATGCGTACAACGCCAGCGCAACCGACGGCCTCCTCGAGCTACTGACAGTCATGAAACCAAAGACAACGGCATCCCAGGCGAACCGGCGACGTGAGTCACCGGGTTGCATCTCCAACCCGGCGACTTACGTCGCCGGTTCGCCAAACCAGGAGCAACGCGAACCGAATTGATCCAACAGTTTCATCCAAACACCGCTTCTCGATTTTCTTCTCTGTGTCTCTGTGCCTCTGTGGTTAGCTCTGAGATGGCCCATGGCTGCCGACGTTCGATCCATCGATGCCCTGCGCGACTGGTATGCCGCACTCACCGGCTACGGAGAGATGCTGTCCGAATCGCTGGCCGGCGTGGAACTCGAGATTCGTCGCGGGATGGAATGGCTCCACGAACAACTCAGCCTCTGGAAGCGTGCCGTCCGCGACTGCGAAGAAGAAGTCGTGCAGGCGAAGGCGGAACTCTCCACGCGGAAGTATCCAGGTTACGATGGTCGCGAACCGGACACCACGGTTCAGGAGCGGAACCTCCGGCGAGCCAAGGCCCGGCACGAATATGCGGAGGATCAGGTGGAACGAGTGCGGTCGTGGATTGGCCGTTTGCCGAAGATGGTGGACGAAGTTTATCGCGGGCCTTCGCACCGGCTGGTCGGATTTATGGAAGTGGATTTGCCGCGCGGGTTGGCCCTGCTCGGGCGACAGATTGAGGCCTTGGAAAGCTACTCGGGTCTGCGAACGGATTACGCTCCGACGCCGAGCGCGAGCGTCGCTCCGACCCCAGTGAGCCCCGAAGCTCAGCCTGGGGAGAAGGACGTACCATGAGATTCGGCACGACACGCAGCCAGATTTACGATGCTCAGAAGACGGCGAGCGCCCACTGGAACGCCACCGAAGACGACTGGACCGACCAAGTTCGCCGCGATCATTCCGAAGTGGTGTGGGAGCCGCTCGACCTCACCGTGGCCGATACGCTTCGGGCCGTCGATCAACTCACCGTGCTGTTTGCGCAAATTCGCAGCGAGTGCGAGTTCCCCGGCAACTTGTGATTCACCTCAGGGACACACCATGTCTTGTTTCTTCGATCGCGAACGGACGGCACTCGTGCGGCTCACCGAGGCCATCCGGTTGCGGGCGATGTCCGAGGCCGAACTCGCGGCAGTGTTTCAAACTTCGTCCGAGAAGGCCGAACGCGAGGTGAACCGCGCTCGCAAGACCATCGGCACCGCCCGCGAGACCGAACTCGCGGCACTCGATCACACCCACGGTACCGCGATCCGCGAACTCGCCGGCCAACTCGATGCCGAGATCTTCACGCTCAACCGGGCCCGCGAGGAGAAGCGAACCGCGACCGTGCAGCGGTTCAAAACTGCCGAGGAGAAGGGGCAGTCCGAGTATAAGGATCGGCTCTGGTCGCTGGATTCGATCCTGGAAGGCGGCGAGAAGAAAGCAAAAGACCACCTGGAACTCTTGCATCGGAAGGCGGCCGCGGGTGAATCGGAGGTCGAGGAATTGTGGAAGGAGGCCGAGGCACCACTATCGCGATGCAACCTGAAGCGAAGCGACGTCGCGTTCGTCGGCGTCGTGCGGCTCCCCCTCACGGAAAGCGATCCCATCACCGAGATGCAGACGACCATCGAGGTCGGCGAGCAATCGCTTCACACGTTGAAGAGCCTCACGCTGCCGAAGTTCGCCAAGCTCGGCGGTCTGTTCCTGTGCGTGCTGCTCCTGGCGGGTGTCGGAGCTTCGAGCTTCGCATTTCTCGAACTGGAACCAGCGATTGCCGCGACGGCTGGCACCGGGCTGATTCTCGGCCTCGGCCTCTGGTTCCTCCTGAAGTCCCTGGCTCGCAAGGCGACGCTCCAAGCGGGGACCGAACTCGGCGAGAAACTCGACTTCGCAAACTGGCGATGCCAGAAGTTGTACGCGTTCGCCCAGCACGAGTACGAGGAAGAACACGAACGCCTCACCGAGAAGCACACTCGTAAGCGCCGCGAGACCGAGGAGCACTACCACCCGTTGTTCGCCTCGCAAAAGAAGCAATACGAGGAAAGCCTCGGCAAGATCGTCGAAGAACACGAGACGGCCACAAACGACGCGTTATCGCGAAACGAGGGGGAATCGAAGGACGAGAGCCGCGAGTTCCGCTCGCGCCGCGGTGCTGCCGAGGCTCGCTTCGCTGCGGAGTCGAAAGCGGCGGAAGGAGCGTTCACCGAGAAGATGGCCGCCGCGACCGCCGCCCGCGATGAGTCGTGGAATCAGTTGGCAATCGAATGGCGCACCGCGACCACCGAAGTGAGCGACGAATTCGCCAAGCTCCGGGGCGAGGGGAGCAATCTGTTCCCGGACTGGGAGCAGGTGGGTCGCGGGGATCGCCCGCTTCCCAAGGCCGTGCCCGCCGGCGTTCGCCTCGGCAACTTGTCCGTCGATCTCGCGACGATTCCCGACGGTGTGCCTTCCGATCCCCGGCTCGCGCCGCCCGCCGCGCTCGCCGGCGACGTTCCCCTCTTCGCACCGTTCCCAGATAAATGCTCGGTCGTGTTCCGCACCCGCGAGGAGGGCCGCGCCGCCGGCGTGAACGCGCTTCAAGGCGCGATGCTCCGCTTCCTCACCGGCCTGCCGCCGGGCAAAGTCCGTTTCACGATCATCGATCCCGTCGGGCTCGGCGACAACTTCGCCGCCTTCATGCACCTCGCCGACTACGACGAGAAACTCGTCAACGCCCAAATCTGGACCGAGCCGCGGCAGATCGAAGCCCGCCTGACCGACCTTACCGACCACATCGCCAGCGTGATCCAAAAGTACCTGCGGAACCAGTACAAGTCGATCGAGGAGTACAACCGGGCGGCGGGTGAAGTGGCCGAGCCGTACCGGGTGCTGGTGATCGCGAACTTCCCGACCAACTTCTCGCCTGAGGCTGCGAAGCGACTCGTGAGCATCGTGAACAGCGGCCCATCGTGCGGCGTCTGCACCCTCGTGAGCGTGGATACGAAGCTGACCATGCCGCGCGACTTCACCCTCGCCGATCTCGAAGCGCCGAGCTTCACCTTGAACTGGCGCGAAGGCCGATTCCTGCCGAAGGATCTGGCGCTGGCCTCGTTCCCACTCAGCCTCGATCCGCCGCCCGATCCCGCGACGATTGCCAAGCTCGTGCAGCGCGTCGGGCAGGCCAGCAAGGACTCGGTTCGGGTCGAGGTGCCGTTCGATTACATCGCCCCGAAGCCGGGTGAAATCTGGACTTCGAGCGCGGCGAAGGGCTTCGAGGTGCCGGTGGGTCGGGCGGGTGCCACGCGCCGTCAGGTGTTCAGCCTCGGCCGCGGCACCGCTCAACACGCACTCATCGCCGGCAAAACCGGCTCGGGCAAGTCGACGCTGCTCCACGCGCTCATCACCAACCTCGCCATGATGTACAGCCCGGACGAAGCCGAGATGTACCTCATCGACTTCAAGGAAGGCGTCGAGTTCCAGTGGTACGCGACGTACAACTTGCCGCACGCTCGGGTGGTGGCGATTCAGAGCGAGCGCGAGTTCGGCCTGAGCGTACTCCAGCGCCTCGACGGCATCCTGCGCGAGCGAGGGGAAAAATTCCGCGACGCTGGCGTGAACGACCTCGCCAGCTACCGTGCGTTCCTCGCCAAGAGCCCACCGGTTGCCACCGGTGGGCTTGCGCCCACTTCTCCTCGCATTCTGCTGCTCGTGGACGAGTTCCAAAACTTCTTCACGGAAGACGACAAGCTCGCTCAGGAAGCGGCGCTCTTGCTCGATCGCATCGTTCGACAAGGTCGCGCGTTCGGGTTGCACGTCGTGCTCGGGTCCCAGACGCTCGGCGGAGCCTACTCGCTGCCGCGCAGCACCATCGACCAGATGGCGGTTCGCGTCGCGCTCCAGTGTTCCGAGACCGACGCCCAGATGATTCTCTCGAAGGACAACACGGCAGCACGGCTGCTCTCGCGGCCCGGCGAAGCGATCTACAACGACCAGAACGGCCTCGTCGAGGGGAACGATCCCTTCCAAGTGGTGTGGCTTTCGGAGGAGAAGCGCGAGGACTTGCTCCGCGATCTGGGCGAGCGGTCTGCCGGAAAGTATCCGCCTCCGCTGGTGTTCGAAGGAAACTCGGCAGCCGACCCGGCACGCAACCCGGCGCTGGTTCGCGCGCTCGAAGCGAAGGCGTGGCCGGCGGACGTCCGTTCCCCACTCGCCTGGCTCGGCGACCCGGTTGCGATCAAGGAACCGACCGTCGCCGCGTTCCGCGCGCAAGGTGCATCGAACCTGTTGCTGCTCGGCCAAAACGAAGAGGCGGCTCGCGGCCTCTTCGCCGCAGCGCTGTTGGGACTGGCGGGGCAACTGCGGCCGAGCGAGGCTTCCACCTTCACCTTGCTCGACGGCACGCCGGACGAAGCGGACGATGCCGAGTATTTGAACAAGTTGGCGGAACGATTGCCTCACGCCACGAGTTGCCCAACGCGTTCGGACTTGCCCGCCGCGCTGAAAGATCTCGCGGCTGAAGTCGAACGCCGACAGAAGGGCGAAACCGCGGACCGCTCCCCGCGCTTCCTCTTCGTGTTCGGCATCCACCGCTTCCGCGAACTCCGCAAGGCAGACGACGACTTCGGCATGGGTCGCCGCGGTGCCGACCGCGAGCCGACGCCCGCCGAGCGCTTCGCCGCGATCCTGAAAGACGGCCCGCCGCTCGGCATCCACATCGCGGTCTGGTGCGATTCGTTGACCAACGTGAACCGCTCGTTCGATCGACCCCTGCTGCGCGAGTTCGGCCTCCGCGTGCTCTTCCAGATGAGCCCGACCGATTCGAGCACGCTGATGGATTCACCAGCCGCGTCGAAGCTCGGTCGCACGCGGGCCTTGTTCTTGCTGGAGGAACAGGAGCGGCCCGAGAAGTTCCGCCCCTACGGGCTCCCTTCGCCCGAGTGGCTCGACATGGTGATCGACCAGTTGCGAACGCGAGTCGGGTTGAACGAACCGGTCGCGGTCGGTTAGAGTTCGGGCTGCTTGCGACTTCGCGATTTCTTCGAGGGCAGGATGTCCAAACCTTTTCCGCAACGGATTGCCGTGCTCGGGGCCGGTCCCATCGGGATCGAGACGGCCCTGTACGCCAAGGCCTGCGGCCACATTGTGACCGTGTACGAACGCGGCCAGGTCGGCGAACACCTGCTGCGCTGGGGCCACGTTCGCATGTTCACGCCGTTCGGGGCGAACGTCTCGCCTCTCGGCATGACCGCACTGCTTCGCGAAAAGCGACCCCGCGATGTTCCCGCCGAAGGCGACCTGCTCACCGGCCGGCAGTTCCGCGATGCGTACCTCGTGCCGCTCTCCGAATCCGAAACGCTCATCGAATCGATGCACCCGCAAAACATGGTGCTGCAACTCGGCCGCGCCACGAGTTTGAAGAAGTCCGAGCCCGACGAGCGTTTGCCGTTCCGCTTGTTGGTGCGTTCGGCCAGCGGCCCGGAACGCATCGACACCGCCGACGCGATTCTCGATTGCACGGGAACCTACTCGACGCCGAACTGGCTCGGCGATGGCGGCCTCCCGGCCGTCGGCGAGATCGCGGCTCGCCAGTCAATTCCCCACGGACTCGAAGACATCCTCGGCGAGAAGAAGGACTACTACGCGGGCCGTAGCATCGTGCTCATCGGCGGAGGTTACTCGGCCGCGACGACCATCTGCCAACTGGCGACGTTGGCCGAGGAGCATTCTTCGACGTGGGTGTTTTGGATCACGCGCGGCCCGCGCGGCGCGCCCTTGCCGCGCGTTGCGAACGACCCGCTCAAGGACCGCGACAAACTGGCGGTGAAGGCCAACTCGCTCGCCACCCGCTGCGACGGCAACCTCGAGTTCCACCCGCAAACGCAACTCGACGAGGTGATCTCGCACGGGCCGGACAAGGGCTTCCGCGTGGCCGGGCGAACCAACGGCAAACCGGTGTCGTGGGATGTGGACCGCGTGATCGGTGCCGTGGGCTTCCGCGCCGACATGCGCCTTCACGGTTCGCTGCGTGTAGAGGAACCGGCGGGCCGCATCGAGACGCGCGAACCCGGCTACTTCATCCTGGGGTCGAAGTCCTTCGGCCGCGATTCGAGCTTCTTCCTGCGCGACGGCATCGACCAGGTCCGACGAGCCTTCGCGCTGTTGGGAGGCAATCCGCGCCTGGACCTGTATGCGAAGAAGGCGGCGTGAATTCACTTCGGATCAAACGACAGCACTTCATCCAGGGAGTATGCGCATTCCCGAGGGAACGCTTCGATCCCCAGGCCAGTCTCGGCAGCGGCACGCTTCACAGCGACGGGATACTCATCCGCGAAAACATCCTCGGCATGATTCCGAAGAATGCTTCGGCCCACAAGTAGGTTCAACTCGTGTTGCTGGTCAAAAATCGAACTCTGCCAACTTCCGGAGCGATGGTCCGGCTGATGCTCCCACTTCAGGATGTGCATGAGGAGTTGAACGAGTCGGCTGTTCACTTCACGACGGTCCCGGTTGGCCATGTCGGTGAGGTACTCCCGCAGGTTGGCGTAATCGAGGTCCGCGCGATTGCCGCTCTCGATGAGTTCGGCCATGGCTTCGAGCCACGCCGTTTCGTCGGCGAGATACAGGTCGCTCAAGGCGAGGTCGGTCTGCGTCATTGCTCCTCCAGAATTGAACCTTCCTATTGTAATCGAAGACATGACTTACTGGAACACCTCCGCTCCCACCGGGTGCAGTCCCGTAGCTGCGAGCTGGAGGCGGGTGTATTCTGAGCTGCAAGCAGGATGGACAGGTTTCCTGCGTCCCTCTGAAGGAATCAGCTAT
>JAYTGN010000136.1:0-15073 GCA_043733485.1 Gemmataceae bacterium | reverse complement strand
CCAAGACGGGTCGTCCGCCTCGTGATCGTCGCCAGATGCTCAATGGCATTCTGTTGATTCTCTCGACGGGCTCGCAGTGGCGGGATCTGGCCGAGCGGTTCGGTCCGTGGCAAACAGTGTACGGTTACTTCCGCACTTGGCAGAGCGGTGGGGTTTTCGATTCGATCCTCCACGCGTTGCATGTGCGCTTGGATCGGGAGGGAAAAATCGACTGGGACCTGTGGTGCATCGACGGCACCTCGATCCGGGGGACTCGGTCCGCTGCGGGCGCGTCAAAAAAAGTACCGCGACCCATCCCGACGAACCTGCGAACCACGGTTTGGGCCGTTCGCGAGGCGGTTTTTGGCAGCAAAATCCACCTCCTCGTCGACGATCACATAACTTCGATGCGTTCCAGATCGAGCGCCAGCCCTTCTCCCCATGGCAACACATCAAACGTAGATGATAGATGGCTCCATTTGCCGTCGAGCGGATAATCAATGTGGACTTCACCCAATGCTCGGCCTCCTGGCTTGCGATACCAAACAACAGCAAATGGAAATCGAGGATGAACCTCGCCCGTCATATTCAACACGGGATCATTCGGATCAACTCGAAGACTATCAAGATAGACTTTGCCAATTGCTGTCTCAGGCGGAGTCACGCGATAACGGTGACCGAGTGGATCGGGATCGAGCGTTCCATAATTCGCGATCAATTCTTCGATCAGCTTCGGCGTCCATTTCCATTGGCTGTCCGGTACGATCATGGCGTGAGCGGCCAAGTAGTTACCGTCGCTGAGGTGCGCGAGCCATCGTTCGCACCAGGCGAACACTTCGGTAGCGGCTGGATTCTTCAAAAGCAACAACATTTGGATCTTTGCTAAACGAAACAGGAGTTCAAGCCGCCGAACTCATATTGAGTTCGCACATGCGCGAACTCACGCGATTGGACTCTCAGGCGGAAGTATTTTCGTCGAAAGAAGGTCGTTCCGCAAGCAGAAAACACCTTCCCGCGCAAGTCGGTCCGAAACGGCACAGAATTCTTCGCAAATGCCATGAAATCAGGGCTGAAACGGGTCAGGCTGCCAAAGTGTGTGTGACGCGAAGTGGCAATGTGGCAGCCTGACCCTTGACGTTGCATTTCCCGGGCCTCCAAGCTATACCCCTCAGTTCGATTCCGAACCCACGATTGCCTCGGCACAAGGACGTGCCATGAACGTTCCCCGCGCCACGACTCCGTTCGACCGACTCGCCTTTGCGCGGCAAGTGCTCCGCGCCGAAGCTGCGTCCGTGGAGGCCGTTTCCGAACGCCTCGACGATTCCTTCGAACGGCTCGTCGATCGAATCGCCGACTGCCCCGGCCGCATCGCCGTCACGGGCATCGGGAAGTCCGCGGACATCGCCCAGAAACTCGTCGGCACCTTCAACTCCACCGGCACCCGCGCCTACCTCCTCGATGCGACCCGCGCCGTTCACGGCGACCTCGGCATGATCCATCCCGACGACGTCGCCCTGCTCCTCTCCCACAGCGGCGAATCGGAAGAGATCGTCCGACTGCTCGGCCCCTTAAAGCGGTTCTCGTCCGGCATCCTGGCGATCACGGGGAACGCGAAGGGTTCGCTCGCGCGGGCCGCGGATGTTGCCATCGCGTACGGCCCCATCGCGGAGGCCTGCCCACTCGCACTCGCTCCCAGCAGCAGCACCACCGTCATGCTCGCCTTGGGAGACGCCATCGCGTTCACGCTCCTCGAACAGCGGCAATTCACGGTCGAAGACTTCGCGCGGTACCACCCCGCGGGCAGCCTCGGGCGCAAGCTCGCGATCGTGGACGAGTGCATGCGCAAAGGGGAAGAACTCCGCATCGCACCGGCGACGGAAACGATTCGCGCGGTGTTTGCTCAGGTTCGGCATCAGGGTCGCCGCACCGGCGCGATCATGCTCGTCGATGCCGAGGGCCGCCTTTCGGGCTTGTTCACCGACAGCGATCTGGCCCGGCTCTTCGAGCAGCGAGCCGAGGCCGCTTTGGACGAACCCATCGAGCGCGTCATGACGAAGCAACCGGTCGTGATCGGACCTGCGGCGCGCGTGGCCGAGGCGCTCGAAATCGTTCGCTCGCGCAAGTTCAGCGAGCTTCCCGTGGTCGACGAGGCCGGCCGTCCCGTCGGCATGCTCGACATAACCGATCTGATCGGCCTGCAGCCGCCCGAACCCGCCGCACAATCCCGGCCGGTTCTGCGGCTCACCGATCGACTCAGCGCGTAGGATTCAACATTCCCGTGTCCGACTCCCTTCACCTCCGCGCCGCGCGAATCGAACTCCTGCTGCTCGATGTGGACGGCGTCCTCACCGATGGCTCCATCGTTTATGCGGGCGAAGACCAGGAATTGAAGCGATTCCACGTTCGCGACGGGTCGGGGTTGAAGTTGTGGCAGCGGGCGGGTAAGCGGGCAGCGATTATCTCGGGTCGAACTTCGCGAGCCGTGGATCGGCGGGCGGCGGAACTCGGCGTGAGCCCCGTGCTGCAGGGCCGCGCCGAGAAGTTACCGGCGTTTGAAGAACTGCTCGCCGCGACGGGGATGGAGGCGGAGCAGGTTTGCGCGATCGGCGACGACCTCCCGGATTGGCCGGTGCTTTCGCGCTGCGGCCTGGGGATTGCCGTCGCGGATGCGTGCCGCGAACTGCGGCAAGCGGCCGATTACACGACGGTACTTCCCGGCGGGCGAGGTGCCGTACGAGAAGCCATCGAGTGGCTGTTGAAACTGCAAGGTTCTTGGGACGGTTTGGTCGCTGAGTACCGCAGGTGAATTGGTCGCGCGGGCGACCGCGTTTTCCTTTCTGGAGTCGCTATTCGTGTGGACGCCGAGGCGAGTTCTGCTGCTGCTCGGCGGCGTCCTGCTATTCGGCGGGGTGTACGGGTTCTACTCGCGCGTCCTCGGCTGGATGGATGGGCTTCCGCCCCTTCCGGCGAAGATGCTCGACCGAACGGCGGGAACCGTCGCCCCGCCCATTCGCCCCACTTCGCCCACCATCGAACGCATCCGCGAAGCGTTCGGCCCCGATTGCCTCGAACAGCACGCTTCGCACTATCCCACTCAACTCGAATTCCGGAACGGCGAATCGTCCACGGTGCTCGCGTGCGGCGCGCCGCCGTTTAACGGTACGAATCGGATCGCCTTGACACCCTTCAGCGTGGCGACGTTCGGCGCGCCGAAGCTCGCCCACCTGCGCCAGCCGGGCGAGGCCCCCGAGATCAACACGTTTCACGCGGATAAGGCGATTCTCGAATTCGATCGTCCGGTGAACGGCCCCGCCGACATGGGGAAGTCCAAGTTGATCCGCATGGAATTGATCAGCGAGCCCGACCCGATCAAGCTTCGCCTCGATCGCCGCTGCGGAATCATTCACATCACGAACAACCAGCGGAGCGCGGACCCGAGCAAGTTCCTCGTGATCCGCATGGTCGGCCCGCTCTTCTACCGCGACCCCAAGAGCATCGACGCGAAGTCTCCTCCCGGCTCGTACACCGGCCCGGACATCTGGACCGACGCGGCGCTGGAGATCATCGACCGCCAGAACTTGCCCCGCTCCTCATCCGAGGCCACGGCGAATCGCTACCGCACGTATTCGATCCCCGAGCAGGCCGAGACCGCGCCGGTGAAGGGGCCCGATCTGCAATCTTCCGGCCCCGTCGTGGAGATCCTCACGGGTCGCCGGCTTCCGCCGCCCACGGTCACGGCCATCGGGATGAAGATCTTTCTCGACCCGCCCAACACGCCCGACGGGAAGCCTTCTCCCAAGAAGCCGAACGGCACCATGAGCGGCGTGAAGCGGGTCGAGTTGCTCGAGAAGGTGCTCGTTCATCTGTGGACCGAATCGAAGCAGAGCCTGATCAGTTCGCCGGAGAAGCCCGGCCCTGCCGCGGCGAATCCACCTCCGGCATCTCCAAGGCTCGAATTGCCTCAGGCCACTGCGGCCCTCACCGGTGCGGCTTTCCACGGCGTCGAACTCATTCGCCGGCTCGATCGCACGCTGCTGCAAGTCGACACGCTCGGCCGGCTCACCTACGAGGCGGACAAGAACACCGCCCGCTTCGACGTCTTGCCGGATGGCAATCAAGACTTGCCGAACGACGTGCAGGTGCATCGCGTTCCGCCGCTCGGTTCCGGCATGCAACGGCTCTTCAGCCAGTTTCTGGAACTCGAATTCAACGGGCCGCCGGTGGGCGCGGAGGCGAACAAACCCGCTCCGAAAGCGTCGGCGAATAGCGGCGGTTCGTTCAAGCGATTGCGGGCCTGGGCCGAGATGCCGGGCCGAATCATCACGCTTTCCAGCGAACCCGATCGCCTCGAAGCCTACGGCCAGTACCTGCTCTACGATCGGGAGACGGAGACTACCACGCTTCGCGGACTGCCTCTGACGACGGTTCGCACCAACGAACCCCGCCCGGACGGCAAGCCGGCCGGCAGCAACGTCCTCACGGCGGGAAGCAAGGAACGCCTGGCGATCCTCACCCTGAAGCCCGGCCCCGGACCCGATCGCTCCACCACCGCGAGCGTCGAAGGTCACGGCCGCATCGAACTCTACGATCAGGCCGCTCAGGCGAACACGATCCAAGCCAACTGGCAAACGCGCATGGTCGCGACCAAGGAGATCGTGAACAAGCGCGAACTCGACCTGTTCACGTTCGTGGACGATGCGATGTTCGAAGACAAGCGCGCCGAGTTTTGGTTAAAGGGGAAAGAACTGCGACTGTGGATGTCGCCGCGCGACGACGCGGGTAGCAGCGGTTCGAGCCGGTCGCTGCCGCAGCGCGTTCAGGCCTTGGGCGAGGTCTCGAGCCGTTCCGCGGACCTGGAGATCGAGCAGGCCGAAAGCTTCAACGTGCTGTTTCGGGATGGCGTGCCTCCGCTGGTCGCGGCGTTGGAACCGAAGGGACCCGTGGCCGTCGCTCCGATTGCGGGGCCGATGCCGATGGGCCCGCCGATGCCGATGAAACCGGTGGAACCTCAGAAGCCGAAGCCGCCGATGAAGATCAAGGCACGGACGATCGACACGTGGATGGTGCGCTACCCCGTTCCGGTAGACCCGAAGGCCGCGGTGAAGGCGGAAGGCGGTTCGCTGAAGTACGAACTCGACAAGGCGCGGTGCGAGGGTGCCGTCGAGGTGCATCAGGAACCGGCCGAGCCCGCTCCCGATAAGCGCGGCCTCGATATTCGCGGCCAAACGCTGCTCGTCGATAGCACGCCCGATGGCAGTGTGATGACGGTAACGGGAACCGATGAAGCGACTCCGGGCCAGGTTCACAACGACGGCATGTCCATCATCGGCGCGAAGATCGTCATCGATCAACTGCACAACACGGCGGATGTCGAGGGGCGCGGATCGCTCGTGCTTCCTTCGAATACCGGCCTCGGCGGCGGCGACCTGAAGAAGGCCGCGGTCGTCGTCGTTCACTGGCGCGATTCGATGAAGTTCAAAGGGGCCGACCGCTGGAGCGAGTTCCTCGGCAAGGTCACGGCTCAGCAGAACGATTCGTACGTCGCGTGCCACATCATGCAGGTGCGGTTCGATCGTCCGATCGACTTCAGCCGTCGCGGCAAGATTGCCCCGCCGCCGGTCAAGGGTCCGGCACCGCCGACGATCGCGGGCAAGCCGCTCGAGAAGGAAAGCCCCAAAATCGAATCGGTCCGCTGCTACCCGGCACCGGAAGACCTGCGCGACGAACCGAAAGATGCCTACTGGGTTTCGTACCACGACGTGACCCGCGACGACACCGGCCGCATCGTGAAGGAACAGCACTTGGTGGCGCGCGAACTGGAGATGACGGCCCGTGCGATCGAGCCGGGGAATCCCTCCCCGTATCAGCGCGTACTCGCCGCCGGGCCGGGAACCATGCGACTGTGGCAAACGGGGCTCAAAGACGAAACCGCGCCGGTGGCCAAGGCACCCGTCGCCACCCCCGCCAAGGAACCCGAGACGAAGCTCACGATCGTTCACTTCGCGGGCCGCATGACCGCCCGCGACTTCGGCAGCACGTACCAGGATGCCACGTTCCAGGACACGATCGAACTGCTCTACGCGCCGGCGGATCGGCTCGATGCCGTCGTCGATCGCCATCGCTTGCCAGTCGGTGCCGTGCGGCTCACGTGCTCCGAACGCCTGATCGTCTCTTCGCACAAGCAGCCCGGCGTGCCGACCACCCAACGGCTGGACGCGATCGGCAACGCGGACATCCGTTCGGACACCTACGATGGCTGGGGCGAAACGATCACTTCGGACGGCCCCACGGTGACGTTGAAGGGCGGGGAGAACACGCTCGCCCGCATCAAGAACCGCTTCAACATGAACAGCCACAATGGACAGAAGATCGTCTACAATCGCCTGACGGGCGAGTTCGACACGAGCGGCAGCGCCGGCAGCACGATTCAACCCGGCGGAAAGTAACCGACGACTCCCTGCCTTACCCCACAAACACGCCGCCCTTCGAAGTGACGGGGAAGGCATAGAACTCGTCGCGGCGCAACCCGGTGAGCGGGTCGTAAATGTACGTCACCGGCAGTTGGCCCGCGCCGCCGGAGGAAAGCACCTCCGCCCGACCATTGCCATCCAAATCCGCGGCAGCGACGCGGGCACCGGCACGGCTATTCGGATCGCCTGCGAAGAATGAGGCGATGAGTTGCGCCCCGCCGCCCGCTGAAAGAATCTGACCGCTGTAGACGGCGACTCGCGGTGCGCCGCCCTCGCCGGCCCCGAACACCACATCCGAGAAGCCGTCGCCATTCACGTCGCCGGAAGCGATCCAGAAGCCGTCGCGCAGTTCCGGCGCGAAGCCGAAGAAGTCGTTGACCAACTTGGCCGGGGCGGTCGTGAGCGTGGTGCCATCGTAGATCGCGATGCGGGGTCCGCCGCCCACGCCCGCCGTCACGAGTAGGTCGCGGGTGCCGTCGCGATTCACGTCGCCGGTCGCGATTCGCAGCCCGCCGCGGAAGGTCGAATCGAGGGCGAAGAAGTTCGCGATCATCGCGCCGGTTCGGCCGTCGAAGGCGCGAACGATCGGTCCGCCGCCCGCGTCTGGGGTCACGATCAGGTCGGCGATGGAGTCGCCGTTCAGATCGGCTGCCGCAACTCGGAGCCCGCCGCGGAACGATTCTTCGAACGTGAGGAAGCTGCGGACGAGAGCGCCGGTGTTGCCGTCGAACACCTTGACGACGGGGCCGCCGCCGGGGCCGGGCACCGCGATGATGTCCGGGATGCCGTCTCCGGTTACGGCTGCCGTGGTGACGCGAACGCCGCCAGCGAAATCGCCGAACGGCTTGAAGCGGAAGCGTTCGTTCCCGCCCGCGAAGTCGAAGACGCGAACGAGCCCGCCATCGTCTTGCGACACTTCCGCGAACACCGTGGGCCGCACGCCGGGGTTGAACGATGCGAAGTTCGGCGAGGTCGGCAGCACCGGAGCCGTGCTACCTGCGGTTCCCGAATTTCCCAGGAAGGCCCGCTTGCTGATGTCCGTCGGCGGGAAGAAGTCGAGCGGCGGCAACACGCCGGGCGGTGCTGGCAGCACTATCTCGCCGAAGTTGAACGGCCCCCGAACCGGGAACGGCGCGAGCAGGATATTCGTGAAGACGTCGTTGCCTACCGTCGCGGCCGGGCCGTTCGGGTCGCCGTCTTGTTCCCGGCCATCCGCGAAGCCGAGCGGCTGCGTCTCGTTGAGCGAGTAAAGCCCCGGCGGGATCGGGCTGTACTCGAACCGACCGTTCGCATCGGTGCGCACCGTGAAACTGCCGCCGGGAATGTCCGCAGCCGTGAGGGCGCGTTCGAACTGCGTACCGGCGAAGGCCAGCCCGCCGATGGTGATCGAGACGTTCGGGATGCCGGGCTCGCCGGTGTCGCGGATGCCGTTCTGGTTCAGATCGACGTAGACGAAGCCGAACGGATCGGCGGGCGGCAGTTCGCCGAAGTTGTACGCCGTGCCGTTCTGCGAGACGCCGAGCGTAACCGAAAGTTGGTTCTTCACGGGCATCGTGCCGCTGAGCGAGCCGAGGTTATCCGCCCCATCGTAGAAGCCGTTGGTCAGCGTCGTGGGCAGCGGCGGCTGCGTCTCGGCGATCGTGTACGAACCCGCGCCGAGGCCATCGAACAGGTACGAGCCATCCGCGCCCGTCACCGTGGTGCGGGTGATCGGGCGGCCATCGCGATCCGTTCCGGTGAGCGTGATGGTGATGCCGGCGATGCCCGTGTCGGGATTCGCACCGGTCGGCGTGAAGCTTCCATTCAGGTTGAAGTCGCGGTAGACGATGCCGGCCAGGCTGCTGGTCACTTCGCCGAAGTTGTAAGCGGTCGAAGTCGAGCCCGCGCCGACGGGCACCCGCACGATCGAGTCGGTCGGCGAGAGGCTTCCACCTGCCGTGCCGACCGCGTCCGTGCCGTCGTTGAAGGCGGTGGGTTGCGTCTCGGTGACGGTATAGGTGCCGGCGGGAAGCCCGGTGAAGGTGTAGTCGCCGTTCGCGTTGGTCGTGGTCGTACGCGTGACGCTGTTCCCGTTCACGTCCGTGCCGGTGAGCGTGACAGTGACGCCGCTGATGCCGTTCTCCGAAACATCGCGGACGCCGCTGTTGTTCGTATCGGCGAAGACGTTGCCGCTGAGCGCAGCCAGCGTTTCGCCGAAGTCCTGGTTCGCGACGCCCGCCGGAGTGAGCGTCACCGGGATGACGTTCGAGGTGCTGCTGCCGAAGGCGGCGGGCTGCGTTTGTACCAGCGTGTAGTTGCCCGGCTGCAGGTTCGCGAAGCTGTACGTGCCGTTCGCCGCCGTGATCGCGGTCGCGACGATCGCACCGTTGGAATCGAGCAGCGTGATGGTCACACCGCCGACGCCGGTGGTCTCGCCGGGCTGGTGAATGCCATCCGCATTGGCATCGAGATAGACCGTGCCGCTGATCGGGGCCCCGAGTTCGCCGAAGTTGTTGGCCGGCGAGCTACCACCGGCGGGCAGCACGATATCGAGTCGATCCGTGCCGCCGACGCTAGCTCCGGCCCCCGGCGTGTTCGTCCCCTGGTTGTACCCGGCGGGCTGCGTCTCCACGACGCGGTAAGTTCCCGCCGGAAGATTGGTGAACGAGTAGGTGCCGTTCGGTGCCGTGACCTGCGTGGCCACCACGTTCCCGTTGCCGTCGAGCAGCGTGACGGTGATCCCCGAGAGCGGCGGATCGCCGGCGTTGAGTGCGGTGCTCGCATCGCGATCGAAGTACACCGTTCCGCCGATCGTGCCCGGCGTCTCGCCGAAGTTGATCCCCGTCACGCCCGCTGGCGGCACGACCACGTTCACCACGTTGGTCGCATTCTCCGGCCCGGTCGCATACTGCGGCGGCTGGCCTTCGCTCACCGTGTACGTGAGCCCCGGAATGATGTTGGGGAACACGTAGTTCCCGTTCGCGTCCGTGACGGTGACGACGGGCGGAATGGTGCCGCCCGAGAAGGTCGAGACGGTGACGCCGGGGATGCCGGGCTCGCCGGAATCCTGGACGCCGTTGCCGTTGGAATCGAGGTAGACGGTGCCCTGGATGAACGTGGTGCCCGGCTGAGTGGGCGGCGACAGTTCGCCGAACGTGTACCCGGCAATGTCCACGCCCGCCGCCAGCGGGATGTTGCTGATTCGATCATTCACGCTGGTATCGCCACCGGTCGGGCCAGCGGCTTCGAGCCCATCCAGGAACGGCGAGGGCTGCGTCGGCTCCACCACGCGGTAGACGCCGGTCGGCAGCAGCGTGAACGAGTAGTTCCCGTTCGCGTCGGTGGTCGTGGTTGCGAAGCCGAGCACATCGTCGGCGGTGCCGAAGGTGCCATCGGGGCCGGCGGAATCGAGCCGCACGGGAACGCTGCCGATGCCGGACTCGCCGACCTGGCGCGTGCCGTTACCGTTGGCATCGACGTAGACCGAGCCGCCGATCGAACTCAGCGTGTCGCCGAAGTTCTGATTAACGATCGGCGCGGCGGCCACGGTGATGGGCCGCGAGTTCGGCGCGAACGGGCCGCTCGGCGGGTTGCCGTAACCCGTCGGCTGAAGCTCGACCAGCGTGTAGGTTCCCGGCGGCACGTTCGGGAAGGTGTAGTTCCCAAACGCATCCGTGGTGGTCGTGGCAACCACGTTGCCGTTGGGGTCGAGCAAGCGAACGGTCACGCCGGCGATGCCCGGCTCGGTTCCCTGGTTCGTGCCGTCCTTGTTGTCGTCGCGGAAGACCGTGCCCGAGACCGGCACGCCGACTTCGCCGAAGTTGTAACCCGACGCCGAGACGCCGGCACCGAGCGGAATCGACGCAATCGAATCCGGCGGCGAGAGCGTGCCGCCGACCGTGCCCACCGATTCGAGCCCGTCCGTGTACCCGGCAGGCTGCGTCTCGTTCAGGATGTACGTGCCCGCGGGCAGGTCCGTGAACTGGTAGTTCCCCGATGCGTCGGTCGTCGTCGAGAAGCTCACGGCGTTGCCGTTCGCATCGGTGCCGGTGAGCGTGACGGGCACTCCGGCGAGGCCGGGTTCACCCGCTTGCCGCGTGCCGTCTCGGTTCTGGTCGAAGTAGACCGCACCGCTGAGGCCGCCGAGCGTTTCCCCAAAGTTCTGACCGCCGAGCCCAGCAAGTGGGACCGTGACGCTCAGCAAGTTCGGCGTGCTCGACCCGTAATTGAGCGGCTGCGTCTCGCGGATGGTGTAGTTGCCGGGCGCGATGCCGGTGAAGATGTAGCGGCCGTCGGCGGCGGTGGTCGTGGTGCCGACCACGACGCCGTTCGCGTTCACGAGTTGGATCGAGACGCCGGTGATGCCGGTCTCGCCGGGGCCGCCGGGTTGGCCGTCGACGTTGCGATCGAGGAAGACCGTGCCCGCGACGAACGTGCCGGCTGGCGGCACTTCGCCGAACAGGTAGTTCACACCGATGCCGCCCGCCGGCAGCGTGATGCTGGTGATCGTGTCCGTCGGAACGAGTGCTCCGCTCGGCGACCCGTTCACGGTGCCGACCGCGTTCGTTCCCTGGAGGTAACCCGTGGGTTGGGTCTCGACCAGCTGGTACGACGCGGGGACGAGGTTGTCGAAGAGGAAGTTGCCGTTCGCGTCCGTGGTTTGGGGGATCGAGAAGACGCCGGCCGCGATCGTGCCGGTGAGCGTGACGGTGACGCCCGAGAGGCCCGGTTCGTCAGTATCCCGAACGCCGTTCGAGTTGGCGTCGAAGTAGACCGTGCCGCTGATGCGGCCGAGCACTTCCCCGAAGTTCTGGTTCGCGAGCCCGGCCGTCGTGAGGGTCACATTGCGAATCGTCGCAGGCCCAACCGGGCTATCCGCGTAGTCCGCCGGTTGAATCTCGACGATGCGATAGTTGCCTGCCGGGAGGTTGTTGAACGAGTAGTTCCCGTTCGCGTCCGTGGTCGTGCTGGCGATGAGGTTGTTGGTGGTCGGATCGCGAAGTTCGACCGTTACGCCAGGAATCCGAGGCTCGCCCGCCTGCGGGGAACCGTCGCGGTTGTCGTCGCGGAACACGGTGCCGCTGATGGACTGCCCGCGTTCGCCGAAGTTGTAGCCTGTGCCCGCCTGAGTTGGCCCGACGTCGATCCCGGCCACGACATCGTTGGTGGCGTTGCCGCCGAGCGTGCCCGCCGTATCGAGGCCATCCGAGTACGCGGCTGGCTGCGTTTCGGCGATCCTGTAAACGCCGACCACGAGCCCGCTGAACGAGTAGTTCCCGCTCGAATCGGTGGTCGTGGTGTAAGGCAGCCCCGTTGCCGGATCGAGGACCGGGTTGCCGAACGGATCGACTCCAGTGAGCGTGATGATCGTTCCTGGGATGCCGGGCTCGGTGCCGTTTTTCAAGGCGTCGTTGTTGTCGTCGCGGTACACGGTGCCCGCGAGGCTGCTCGTTCCCGCGTAGCCGAAGTCCACGTCGCGGCGATTCTGATTCGCCCCCGAAGACGCGACCGTTGCCAGCGTCGTCTGATCCGGTGCGAGCAAGGCGCTGTCCAGATCGTAGGTCGGGATGAAGCCGCCGATCGGCAGCGCCGCGACCGTGACTCGATACGGTTGCGAAGCCCCGAACACCGGCAAGCCGGGGAACAGATACAGGCCGTTCGCACCGGTCGTCGTCGTGAACGTGACGTTATCGGCCGTCGTCGCGAGGTTGCCGTCCGGGCCGGACCAGACGAGTTGGACCGTCGCGCCGGGGATGCCGGGCTCGGTCGCGGCCTGAACGCCGTTGCGGTCCTGGTCGATCCAGACGCGGTCGCCGAGGCTCGCGTTGCCGACGTAGCCGAAGTCCACGTCGGTGCGAGCCTGGCCGTTCGTGAGCGCGGCCACTGCCGCATTCGCGCTTGCAATTCCATCGAGGTCGAAGGTCGGGGCGAAGTTCCCCGGCAGCGTCGCGGCAATCACATCCACGCGGAAGGTGCCCGGCGGCAGGTTCCCAAAGCTATAGATTCCGGCGGCGTTCCCCGTGGTGGTTGTCGTCACGTCGTCCGCGTTGCCGAAGACTCCATCTGGGCCGGACCACGTGAGGTTGAAGCCGACGCCGGGCAAGCCCGGCTCGCTCGCCACCGGCCCCTGAAGGCCGTCGCCGTTCGCGTCGATCCAGACGCGATCGCCGAGCGAACCCGTGCCGCGATAGCCGAAGTCGATGTCCGAACGGTTCGGGTTCGCGGTCAGGTTCCCGGCCCACATGTTGTCGTTCCCGCCATCCGGATCGATGACGTTGCTCACCCCCGCTGGCAGCGTCGCCGTCGCGATTGCAGCGGTGTAACTCACCGGCGTGGTGCCGTTCGCCTGGAACACGGGTAGCCCGGTGAACTGGTAGAAGCCGTCCGCGTTCGTGATGGCCGTGAGCGTTTCGGGGATGCCGTCGCCGTTGAGATCCGCGGTGAGCGTGACGGTGATTCCCGCGAGCCCTTCGCCCGGCGTGTAGACGCCATCGCCGTTCAAATCGAGGAACACCTCGTCGCCGAGGGAACCCGGACCGCGGTAGCCGAAGTCTTGAAGCAGATCGATCGGCGTGCCGGAGTTCAGCGTGAGCGACGACGTGTTGTCACCGGTACTGACTGTATCCGGATCGGCCGTGTTCGCGACGCCTGCCGGCAGCGTGGCCGCGTTCACCGCGACCGTGTAAACGATGAACGCGCCGCCCGGCGTCCGCACCGGCAGATTGCTGAACAGATATTGGCCCGCAGCGTTGGTCGTTGTGGTGAACGATTCGGGCACGCCATCGCCGTTCACGTCCGCGGTCAGCGTGACGCCGACGCCGGTGATCCCTTCACCCGCATCGGGCAGGCCGTTGTTGTTCGCATCGAGGAAGATCGTGTCGCCGATCTGGCCGGGGCCGCGGTAGCCGAAGTCCTGAAGCTGATTGCTCGGCGCAGCTGTCTGCAGCGCGAGTGACGACGTGTTGTCACCGGTACCAACAGTGTCCGGGTCGACCGTGTTCGCGATCGGCGTGCCGTTGCCCTGTTGAGGCAGGGTCGCCGTGCTGATCGTGACGGTGTACGGCACGCCGGCCGGGTTCGTTCTCAGGTTGTCGAACTGGTAGAAGCCGTCCGCACCGGTGGTGGTCGTGAGCGTTTCGGGGGTGCCGTCGCCGTTCAAGTCGCCGCTGAGGGTCACGATCACGCCGGCGAGGCCTTCACCCGCATCGAAGAGTCCGTTCGCGTTCACATCGAGGAAGACGCGGTCGCCGATGCTGCCGATGCCGCGATAGCCGAAGTCCACATCGGTGCGGTTCACGCCCGAGGTCGTGCTCACCAGCGTGGTGCTCGCCGTGACGATGCCATCGAGATCGAACGTGGGAACCAGGTCCGCGAGGAGGTTGCTCACCGCGACCGAGTAGTTGCCGGGCGGGAGACTGCCGACAGTCCAAATGCCGTTGGCACCCGTGGTGGTCGGGAAGCTCTGATCGTCGCCGCCGCCGAGAACGCCGTCCGGCCCGAACCACGTGACCGTGACCGTCGCGCCGGGAATCCCCGGCTCGCCGGCGTCCTGAACGCCGTCCGCGTTCGTATCGAACCAGACCCGGTCGCCCAGCGTGATCGGCACGTAAAGCCCGGCATCGATACTGTCGTCCACGATGTTAGCGGGGAGCGAGATGGCCGCCGTGCGGCCGGCGTTCGCGCCCGATTGCACCACGTTGCTGTCGTCGTTCACCGTGGCGACCGCCGAGGTCTGCACCGTGAAGACGTAACCGCTCGGCGGCTGGACCCGCACCTGATACGCACCGAAAGCCGCGCTCGCCGCCAAGTTCGGGAACGAGTACAAGCCAACGCCGTTCGTCGTCGTCACGTCGAGTTGAACGTCGTCCGCCGTGTTGAAGTTCCCATCCAAACCCGCCGCCCAGAGTTCCACCGTCACGGCCGGAAGTCCCGGCTCACCCGCGTCTTGGCGACCGTTGCCGTTCGTGTCTTCCCAGACGAAGTTGCCGAGAGCCTGCGTCGCCGGGCCGCGGTAGCCGAAGTCCTGGAGCAAGTTCGTCGTGGCGTTCGCCAGTTGCAAAGTCGAGGTGTTGTCGTTGATCGGCGCGGTGGCGTCGAACGTCTGCGTCGGGTACGCGGGCAGCGGCGTCACGACCACCGAGTAGTTCGGAGCCGCGCCGTTGAAGTCGCCGCCGAACAGGTTCGGGAACAGGTACGCACCATCGACCCCCGTCACCGCGGTGTAAGTGAGATTGTCCGCGAGTGTGGTCAAATCGCCATCGCGACCGCCGAAAGTGAGCGTGACCGTGACGCCGGGAATGCCCGGCTCGAAGCCGTCGCCGAGCACGTTGGCTTGAACGCCGTCGCCGTCCACGTCGTACCACACGCGGTCGCCAATCGCGGAGTCACCGCGGTAGCCGAAGTCCACGTCGGTGCGGGTTTGGCCGGTGGTCAGGGTCACGGTCGCCGAGTTGCCCGGCGTCAGGATTCCATCGTCGAGTACGTCCGTCGAGGAGGCGAACGCGGGCAACGTCGCGGTGTTCACGTCCGCGCGGAACAGACCCGCAGGCAGGTTCGCGAAGTTGTAGATGCCGTTCGCGCCCGTCGTGGTCGTGTAGGTCGCATCGTCCGCCGTCGCGAAGAGGCCATCGAGCCCGGCCCACGTC
>JAYTGN010000135.1:0-6029 GCA_043733485.1 Gemmataceae bacterium | reverse complement strand
AGCACCGGCTGGAAGCACGGTGCCACCCCGGACACCCAGGCCTTCCTCGCCGACCTCCACCGGCAAGGCAAACTCACGCGGCTTCAGGCGACCCAGATCGGTCGCGGTCGCGGACACCACCTCCTTCTCGGGCAATATCTGCTTCAAGATCGGCTCGGTTCCGGCGGCATGGGTCGCGTCTTCCTGGCCCGGCATCGCGGGTTGGACAAGCAGGTCGCCATCAAGATGGTGCGGTTCGACCGCCGACACTGCACGGTCACGAAGGCTCGCTTCCTTCGGGAAGTGCGGCTCATCGGTCGATTGAATCACGAGAACGTGGTTCACGCCTACGACGCGGGGATCGCGCACGGCTCGTTCTACCTGGCGATGGAGTACGTGCCGGGTCTCGACCTGGGCCGTGCCATCCTCGTTGGTGGGGCAATGGAGCCAGGCCGGGCCTGCGAGTACGCTCGCCAAGCGGCTCTCGGGTTGCAGCACATCCACGAACGCGGGCTCATCCACCGCGACGTGAAGCCATCGAACTTAGCCTTGGCCTCGGGCGGTCGCACCGTGAAAGTTTTGGACGTGGGCCTCGCGCGTTCCAGCCGGAGTCAACGCGACTCGGGCCTCAGCCATGCCCGCAGGCTGATCGGCTCCCCGGACTACGCGGCTCCGGAGCAGATTCTCGATTCGCGGCGGGTCGATCCCCGTGCCGATCTCTACTCGCTCGGTTGCTCGCTGTACCACCTACTGACGGGCCGCGTGCCGTACCTCGGCGGTACGGCCGTCGAAAAGGCGCTCAAACATCTGGCCGGCACCCCACCCATTCGTGTGGAAGACTTTCGTCCGGATTTGCCCGAAGGGCTCGGAGATGTGGTTCGCCGCCTGATGGCCCATCGGCGGAAGGATCGCTTCCGCACGGCGAGTGAAGTCGCGGCGACAATGGCACGTTTCGCGGTGCCGTATACGCCAAGCTGTTCGACGAACGCCTCGGCAGACACGGTGGTTCATTTCAACACGGCCTCCGAGGCCGTCACGTTGGCGAGCGAGTGATTACTTCGGCTTGCCGTTCTCGTCGAGGCCGTAGCGGGCGAAGATTTCCTCGGGTGGAATCCAGACGACCTGACCCTCGCGCGACTCGCACACCGAGCGGCCCATCCGGGCGTGTTCGAGGAGCGCATCGCGCGTTGCGCGTTTATGGGCTGCGTCCAGTTCTCTGTTTTCGGACAACATCTCGGCCGGTCGATCCAGGATAAGTTCAGCCATCTTCAGCACTCCTTACGAAATCGAGCCAACGGTCCATTTCCAGCACTTGCTCGCGATCCTCAATTCCAAACGCCAGCAATTCAGCATTGCCATGGGTGTTATCGTACACCCTCCAATGATCCACGACAGGTCGATAAAGCTGGAAGAAATTCTGGACGCTCAAGCGATAGCGCCTCCGGATCGTCTCATCCGGAACGTGGTGTCCTCCACTTTTCACTCGTTGTGCCACGCGCGCAATCGCTGCATCGGCGCTTTCGAGCCAGTAGTAAAACAGCTGAACTTCATAGCCGCTTGAGCGAAGCGACGCCAGCCAAGTCGCGTATGCGCGACCGGATAGAGTCGTCTCGAATGCAAACGTTTGGCGCTGAGCGGCAAGCTCATGCAGATGTTCGAGCATGATGCGACCAGCTTTGGCAGCCTGGGATTCAACGTTAAATGCATTCAGTCCTCGTGCAATCGCGTCTGCGTTCACAAAGATCGGGATTCTGAGAGCTTGAAGGATCTCGCGCGACGCGGTTGTCTTCCCCGCGCCGTTGATCCCGCCGAGGATCGCAACCGTCGGTGATTTCGCGGTCATCCGAACGCCTCCTTTTCAACGTTGAGCCGATCCTACCCAAATCGTCGCTGCCGCATCACCAGGTAATCCAGGAGCGCCTTGTCGAAGCCGACGCTCGTGTCCATCGGCACGTAGTCGATGTTGGCGTTGGCGCACTCGTGCTTGTAGTGCTCGCGGAGTTCGTTGACGGCCGCGAGGTAGTCTTCGCGAATGCCAGCCGCGTCGATCTCCAGGTGGTCGGATGGGTTCTCCACGTCCTCGAAATCGACCAGACCCGTGATCGGGAAGTTCACCTCCAGTTCGTCCAAAATGTGGAACAGAATCACCTCGTGCCCGGAGTAGCGCAGCCGATACAGGCTCCGCAGCACGGGCTCCGGGTCGGTGATGAGATCGCTGAAGAGCATGATGAGGCTCTTCCCTTTAATCATGGAGGCGAGTTGGAACAGGCTATCGCCGATGTTGGTTTCGCCGGTCGGCTTGAGGTTGGCGAGTACCGAGAGAATGGTGCCGAGTTGCGATCGCTTGCTCTTGGGCGGGATCACGGTGGTGAGTTTGGTGTCGAAGGCGACGAGGCCGACGGGGTCTTGCTGATAGATCATGAGGTAGCCGAGGGCGGCGGCGAGGCAGATGCCGTAGTCGAACTTGGTGAGCGTCTCGTCGCTGCCGCTCGGGCTCGGCGTGTCGAGCCGCACCTTCGCCTTCTTCGCCTCGGCCCGGCCATTCCAGTCCATCGACTTCGACAGGTCCATGACGAGGTAGCCCGTCATGTTCGTCTCGGCCTGAAACTTCTTGACGAAGTATTTGCCGGTCTTGGCGTAGACGCCCCAGTCGAGGTACTTGAGGTCGTCGCCGGGGTTGTATTTGCGGTGCTCGGAGAACTCGACGGAGAAGCCTTGGAACGGGCTGGAGTGGAGCCCGGAGAGGAACCCCTGGACGATGAACTTGGCGCGCAGGTCGAGCCGCGCGACCTGACGGATCACTTCCGGGCGGAGGTATTTTTCTGAGCCTGCCATGATGGGATTGTAGCCGCTTGCGGGCTCGCGAAACCGCAAGCGGCTAAATTGCAAACAGTGCCTTCGCGTTCTTCGTGGTCGCTTCGCCGATGGCCACCGGAGAGATGCCCTTCACCTCGGCGAGGCATGCGGCGGTATAGACCACGTAGCCCGGTTCGTTGCGCTGGCCGCGATGCGGGATCGGCGGAAGGTAGGGGCAGTCCGTTTCCACGAGCAGACGGTCGAGCGGCACTTCCTTCGCCACATCGCGCAAGCTCTGGGCCGTCTTGTAGGTGAGCATCCCGGCGAACGAAATGAACAGCCCCATGTCGAGGCAGGCCTTGGCCGTAGCGAGGTCGCCGCTGAAGGAATGCATCACGGCCCGGATTGGCCCGCGTGCATTGAACTCGTCCTTCAGCATCCGCACGACATCGGCCTCGGCTTCCCGGCAATGGATGACGAACGGCTTGTTCAACCTCCGAGCCAGGGCGATGTGCCGGGCGAAGTAATCTTCTTGGATGGGGAAGGGCGTGCGGTCCCAGTAGCGGTCGAGGCCGGTTTCGCCGATGGCCACGACGTGCGGATCGGATTCGGCCAGATGCACGATGGCGTCCCAGTCGCCGGGTTGGGCCTCGGCGGCGCTGTTCGGTTGAATGCCGACGGCGGCGACGAGAAGCGGGAACTCGTTGGCGAGTTGAACGCTCGCCAAGGACGATTCGCGGTCGATGCCGATGCAGATGGCGCGTACCACTCCTGCGGCTTCCGCCCGCTTCAACACGGCCGGCAAGTCGGCCTGGAAACGGTCGTCGAACAAGTGTGCGTGCGTGTCGATGAGCATGGCTTATCCGAAAATTCCTGTAGGGCTGGGTCGAGGCTCTGCGAGACCCGCCGCACGAGGCTCAGCGTTTCCCGGCGGGTCTCGTCGCAAAGCCTCCTCGACCCGCCCTACTTCAAACTTCGCCGACTTAAAGCGCTTCCAGTTCCTTCAGATGCCGCGTGTGAACGTCGATCAGTTGTTGAATGGCGGCGTGAGCAAGAGGCACCTCGGCTTCCAGCTTCGCGATGTCCCGCTTCTGCTCGGCGATCAACTTGGGAATGAGATGCCGAATCGTCACGAAGTTCAGATCGGTGAAGGCGACCGGAAACGAGCCGAGATAGGGCAGCGACACGCGAAGGCTTTCGAGTACCGCACCGAACGATTCCAGGGCCGTCGAATCTTCCTTCGCGATCCGCAGCACGGCATCGCGGAGCAGTCGATCCGGCCCGGACGCATACGGAGCGGCTTCGCGAATGTACTGCAAGAGCGAGCGGTACTCGCGCCGGTAGACTTCTTGCAAACGCTGAGCATCGATGGGGCTCATGTCGCGGGGCCTTTTTGGTTCGCACCCTTCACGGCCGGCGGGTTGCCCTTTTTCGGGGGAACACCCTCGGGCGGTAGCACCGAGGTCTTCACCTTCAAGGGTTTGAAGGTCGCGGCTGCGTTGTCGGTCGCGCTGGTAATCGGATTCCAGACGATGCCGCCGATGAGGAGTGCCGCCGCGAGTAGCAAGAGGTAAAGATTGGGTCCGGGTGGCACAGGCATTCCTGCCTGTGATGGAGTACAGGCAGGAATGCCTGTACCACCCCTGATGCCCTCGTCTTCGAGGAGCATGGCACGAACGATGCGGAGGTAGTAGTAGGCGCTGATGGCGGTGTTCGCGGCCCCGATGGCGAGCAGCACGTAGAACGCCGTGCCGAGGTTCGCGTGCCCCGCAGCCATCGCGGCCTTGCCCGCCTCGAAGACCGACGAGAAGACCTGGAACTTCCCGGCGAAGCCAGCCAGAGGCGGGAAGCCGAGCAGCGAGAAGAGGAAGAGCGACATCGCGATCGCGAGTACCGGCGACTTCCAGACCAGCCCGCGAAAGGCCGACAGTTCCTCCGAGCCCGTCTCGTTTCGCACGAAGGCCACGACCGCGAACGCACCGAGGTTCATGAACAAGTACGCGACCAGGTAGTAGAGCACGGCCGACGTAGCCGCCAGTGTCATGGCCGCGACGCCGAGCAGCATGTAGCCCGCGTGGGCGATCGTGGAGTAGGCGAGCATTCGCTTCAGGTTCGTCTGCGAGAACGCGGCGAGGTTCCCGAATGTGACCGTGATGGCACCCACGATTCCGACGGCGATGCCGATCGTACTCGGGAACACGAGGTGGGCTTCGGCGGAAGGAAGCATGTTGTCCGCAGCCAACTGGAGCGTTTGCAGCACGCGAACGGTGAGTGCGATGGCGGCGGTCTTGGAAGCGACCGAGAGGAAGCCCGCGACCTCCGCCGCCGCCCCTTCAAACACATCGGGGCACCAGAAGTGGAACGGCACGGCCGCGACTTTGAACCCGAGCCCGACGAATAACAAACCGAGCCCGGTGAAGGCCAAGGGGTCCATGCCGTTCGCCTCACCGATGCGACCGGCAATGGCACTGGCTACGTTCGTGAGGTGCCCGGTTCCGAAGGTTCCGGCGAGCAGGCTGATGCCGTAGAGCATGACGCCGGAGGCCCCCGCCCCGAAGACCACGTACTTGAGAGCGGCTTCGCTTCCGGTTCGTTTCCCCTTCAAGAAACCGGCCATCGCATAGCTCGGCAAACTCGCCATCTCGACGGCAATGAAGACCATCAGGAGGTGATTCGCGGAGACCATGAGCATCATGCCGAGGGTGCTGCCGAGGAGCAGGACGTAGAAGTCGCCGGAGTCGTCGCGATCCGGGATGCCGGTGAGTAGCGTGAGGATCGCGGTGAACAGCGCGGCGGCGAGAAGCAGTAGCCGAACGCCAGCCGAGAACGGATCGGCGACGAGCATGCCCGCGAAGAAATCGACCGAGACAGGTTCGAGGAACTGATAGACGGCCGGCAGCAGGGCGACACCGAACATCGCGGCGGCGACGCTGCCGAGATGCGTGCGGTCGAACGCCTTCACGAGGCGGCAGAGGAGCAGGAGGACGATGCCGACGCAGAGCACGAGTTCGGGCAGAAATTGGAGGAGGTCGCCTTCGAGATTTTGTTGGAGTTCGCCGATTCGGGATGAGGTGGGAAACATGTCGGGGCGGAACTCCTCGGCGCGTCGGGCGCGGGGGGTTAGCCTACCGGGGAAGGGCAAGACGGGAAAGGGGCGAGCCATCCGTCAAAGACCACCCGGCCCCTGACGGGGCTCGGCTCGCCGGAAATCGACGACCCCGAAACCCGGTTTCTGCTTTGGAAACCGGGTTTCT
>JAYTGN010000134.1:0-15276 GCA_043733485.1 Gemmataceae bacterium | reverse complement strand
GGCCCACCATCTTCGCGATTCAAAATGGTGGGCCTCGAAGACTCGACCCACCCTATAAAAGCGATTCAAAATGGTGGGCCTCGAAGACTCGACCCACCCTACAAAAGTACTACAAATATACATTTCTCACAATAACCCGCCAAACATCACTTCCAGGTAGCCGTTGATGATGGGCGGCGTGATTGCCCCCGGCTCCGCGTCGATCACGAAGCCCCCTGCATGACGAATCCGTTCCAGCACTTCGCGCCGCTCGCGCAGTAAATCGACGGCGGCGGCCTTGCGAAAACCCTCGTGAACCGTGCGCGGATCGGCCGCGGCCGCACGCTCCAAAAAAGCATCCTTCAACGCCGCGAACAGCACCACGTGACGGCGCGAAGCGAGGTGTAAATGCGCCACCATCTCGGAGGCGGTCGTGGCATCCACGAAATCGGTGAGCACGACCAGAAGTGAGCGTTTGGAATGCCGAGCGGCGATGAACTTCAAGGTGCGGCCGTGATCGCTTTCGGTGAAGTCGCCGGCGAGGTCGAAGAGCGTCTCGCCGATGAGGCGGTTCTGGGCGTTGTTGCCGCGTGGCGCGAGCCAGGCCTGAACCGTGCCCGAGAACGTGCAGAGGCCGACGCGGTCGCCGCGAGCCAGGGCCACATTCGCCAACAGGAGCGCAGCGTTCACGGCGTGATCCAGCTTCGAGACGCCGTTCTCCGTCGCGTTCATGAGCCGGCCACAATCGAGTAAGAGAAGCACGGTCTGATTGCGTTCGGCTTCGCGATGCCGCACGGTGAGCTTGCCGCGGCGAGCGGTCGCCTTCCAATCGACCTGCCGCACGTCGTCGCCTCGCGTGTACTCGCGGAGCGACTCGAACTCCGAGGCCCCGCCGCGATGCCGGACCCGGCGAATCCCCATTGCAGCCAGCCGTTCCGATCGTGCCAGGAGGTGATAGTGTTCGAGCAACGCGAGGTTCGGGTAGACGCGCGAGGTATCGTCGGCCGGGATGGTCGCGTCGCGTTCCCAGAAGCCGAGCAGCGAACGAAAGCGGAGTGCGATCGGCCCCCAGGTAAACGAGCCGCGCCGCTGCGGTGCGATGTCGTACTTCCAGCTCGACTGACCATTCGCGGCGACGGTCAGAACCGTTTCGCGATCGGGATCGCCGAACGATGCCGGATCCGTGTCGCGAATGCGCACGAGGAGTCGCAAGTTTGCACGATTCAGAACGTTCAGTTCAACCGAATGATGGGCGAGTACCGACATGCGATCGGGCACCAGCCGGGTGGCGTGAAGGGCCGACGACCGCGGCGTGATGAGAAGATCGAGCAGTGCTGCGAGAACGAGTGCGGCATTGGCCGCCACGAGGATGGGCCACGCATTTGGAAAGACGAGCAAGCCGAGAGCCGCCAGAACCAGGAGGGCGATCGCCGCGAGGAGTCGCCGGGACGGCGTGGGGATCATCGCGGGATCTCCGTGCGGCCGAGCACTTCGTCCAGGATGTCGTCCGGCGTGAAGCCATCGACCTCGGCACCCGGCTTGAGTACGAGTCGGTGTCGCAGCACGGGCTTGGCGATGGCCTTGATGTCGTCCGGGAGCACGTGAGGCCGGCCGCGCAGGGCGGCGCGGGCCTTCGCCGCCGTGAGTACCATCAGGCCGGCACGCGGGCTGGCCCCCACTTCCACCTTGAGGTTGTCGCGAGTCGCGCGAACCAGTCGCGCGATGTACCCGAGCAGTTCGTCGCGGATGGTGCGCGAGCGAATCTCCTCCTGGGCCGCCAGCAACTCCGGTTCTCCTCCCAAGGTTTCGAGGCCGAAGCGTTCGAGGTCCTCGATGCGGATGCCGCGCTGGTGTACGCGCAGAATTTCCACCTCGCCCGCCTCGCTGGGGTATTCCGCGATCACCTTCATCATGAAGCGGTCGAGTTGGGCCTCGGGCAGCGGGTAAGTTCCTTCCTGTTCCACCGGGTTCTGCGTGGCGAAGACCGTGAACACTGCGGGCAGCTTGTACGAGACGCCATCGACGGTGACTTGCCGCTCCTGCATGGCTTCGAGGAGTGCGGCCTGGGTCTTCGGAGGAGCGCGGTTGATCTCGTCGCCGAGGACCAGTTGCGCGAAGACCGGCCCCGAACGGAAGTGAAAACTCTGGTCGCGCGGATCGAACACGTTCGTGCCGGTGATATCCGCGGGCATGAGGTCCGGGGTGAACTGAACGCGCTTGAACTCGCAGGAGAAGAGCCGTGCGATGACGCGAATCAGCAGCGTCTTCGCGGTGCCGGGCACGCCTTCGATGAGCACGTGCCCGCCGGCGAACAGCGACACCAGCACGTGTTCGATGAGATCGTCTTGCCCCACGATCACCTTGGCGATCTCGCGCCGCGCGGCGGCGTAGAGTTCATCGAGGCCGCGGCCGGGTGGAGAAGCACTCATGGGCGACAGACTCCAGTTGATGCAAGGCTTCGAGGAAACCACCCGGCGGCTCGTGGGCCGACAGGATTCTTGATAGCGGTTCGGGGCTCACTCCGCGTCGGCGAACCACTTCACGAACGATCTCGTCCACCGGCGTGCCCGTCGGCAATCCGAAGACGGTCTCGATTTTGTGGCGCAACGCATCCCGCACCGTGCGAAACGCTTCGGCCCGGTTGCCGTTGCGTTCCAGCAGTTCGGCCATCGCATCGAGAAACTCTTCCTTGGATCGTCGGGCTGGCGGCGGCACGGCTCGCAGCGGACCGAACCGCACGCTGAAGTGCCACAGCACGAACAGCGTCAGCACGAGTGCTTGAACCGTGACGCCGAGCACCGGCGGGCGGAAGAGCAACTCCGAGACGCTCGGCCGATCGCGTAGGCCGTGGCAATATTCGTCGAAGGCGAGCCGCCCGCCGGGTCGTTCCGCGAGCATCGCATCGGCCAGCCGGCACGCCAGAATCGCGTTGTCTTCCAAGCGCAGGTTGTCGTTGGCAAGCACGTCGGGCCGGTTCAGCAGCCAGATTTGCCCCCGACCGCGCGGATAGATCGTGGCGATGGGGCCGGAACCGATGCGGCCCCAGGCACGACCACCGGAGGGCCCGATCACGAGCAGCGGTCCTGCGACAACATGCGACACATCCGGTGCCTCCGCAGGGTACGAATCACCTCTCAACGGCGGGCTCGGCGCGAAGCCCGTCAGCCCCGGCACCTTGATTCGGCGACGCCCCTCGACGCTCACCGGCATCCCGAGTTGTTCCGCGAACGCCTCCTCGTCCAGGGCCAGAAGGGCGACCCCGCCGCGACGAACCCAGTCGTCCAGAGCCGCGGCATCTTTCGGAGTCGTTTGACTGGGGAACAGCAGCCAGCGGACCTCGCCGCCGGTCGGTCGGCGCGAGCGTTCGACCGGGTAGCCGAGTTCTTCGAACAGAAGAAAGGCTGCGCGCGAACCACCGCCGGAGGCATCGTAGCTGGTTCCGTAATCGACCTTCTCGGGCTCGCCGCCGAAGATCATGCCGAAGAGTGCGAGCAACAGCGTTCCAATGGCCGGCACCGCCCACCAGAGTCGGGAGGCGGGATCGGCCGGCGGATCGCCGGGTCGGAGGTCGGAGTCAACCGCCATGATGCTCTACATCGAGGCCAGGAGTCGTTCGTAAATCGCGAGGCACGCTTCAAACTGCGGTCGTTCACAGGCCCGCTGCCCGTACCAATGGTCGTCGAGCGTATCGACCATCACGCTGAGCGCGGCCCGCGCCGGCGTGCGATTCCCGAGCAGTACGAGGTACTCGCGATTCGTGTACGCTTTGTGCAGGCTCACGCGGCCCTCTTCGTCGAAGCGGTAGACGAGAGAGAGAAAGAGGAAGCGCACCGCCTCGGTGTAATCTCCCGCGTCGGCACGCCGATCGGCCTCCTGACGATAGCCCACCGAGAGCAGAATCCGCTCGGCGTGCCCCGAGTCTGCATGGCCGCGGACGCGACCGGCCGCCACGGCGCGCCGCACCGCGTACACGATGTGGTAGACGATGGCACCGAGCAGCACGAGGCAGGCAATCAGAAGCAGCCAGAACAGCCAACGTGCCGTGTCGTAAAGCGAGTTCAGCCAGTCGAAGAAATCGCGCAGCGCCCGCTTGAGCCAGTTGTCGCTGAGTTCGGCCGACTTGAACTCGGGCCGATTGAAGACCTCGGCTCGCTTCTCGCGGACGACATTCGGCGAGGTGTCTGCCGCGGAGGCATTCGCACTGAGTGCGAGTACGCCGAGCAAGGTGAACACCATCAATATCAATGGGCTTCTCATCGGTCGCGACCGCCGAAATTGAAGTCGTTCGAATCGCGATCCCGGTCTCGATCCCGGTCTCGATCATCGTCTCGGTCGTCGTCATCTTCGCGGGGGGTGTACTCTCCGTCCGCCGCCAGTTCGATGTCGAAGCCTTCCTTCCGAATGCGAAGGTCTAGGTAGAGCAGCGTGGTGCAGACCGCGATATACGTGGTGAAGACGATACTGACGAGTTGCGCCACGAGCGTGGTGACGACGTGATTGAGGACGTTCACCTGCACGCGCGGCCCGTTCGCCGCCGGCACGATCTCCTGCGCCGGCAGGGCGACGCCCAGCGCCACGGCAATCGTCGTCTGCACGATCCAGTTCGCGAAGTAGATCAGAAAGAGTACGCCGAACACGCGCCAGCGGTGCCCGCTGATCAGCTTCGAACTCCGTTCGAGTGCCTGGCCGGCTCCGAGCCGTTCGAGCACCACGACTTGGCTCGCGAACACATACGTGACCGCGAAGTAGATTCCGGGAATGCAGCACAGTAAGGTGCCCACGAAGATCAGAAGCCCGACCAGAATCGAAGCTCCCACGAGGGGGAAAAATCGCGTGAGGGCGAAGGAGGCCGCTTGACCAATCGAGGCTTTGTTGCCGATGTATTCTTCCATGACGATGTGGAGGATCGCCGCCGCTCCGAGTGGATAGAGCAGGAGCGTCAGCATGATGGCGAAGCCTAAGAAGCCGAGCGTGGCGAACATCGCGTTCGGATCGACGGGATTGCCTTCGTTTTGGAAAACGAGCGGTGCGGCGATTTGAACCAGGATCACCGGCGCGAGTACGACCAGATTGATGAGGTAGAACGTGGGCAGTCGGGCGAAGAGGAGTTTGATTCCGCGGTCGAGGATGTCGCCGGCACTCATCTCGCCAAGTGGGAATTTCATGGGCACTCCGGGGCTAGGAGAGGAGCCGTCCTGCGAGGTCGACGATCGTCGAGAGTCGCTAACTCGGTAATTCCGTAGCTCGGACACGTTTGTATTCACCATAGTTGGACCGGCCGCAACCGTCCTTTAAACTCGGCGCAACAAGTACCAGGACGGGTGTGCCTCTCGAAGTAGGCAGTCCTGGGAGCGCGGCCGTCCCGGCCGCATACGAGCGGATCGTGCAGCACGGCACGCAGAGTCGGGCGAGCCTCGGGTCCGCCCAGATGGCGGCGGTCGCCGCGAGCGGCAAGTACGGCAAGCTGCTCGTCTCGCGCGGGCTCTGCTACAAGGACGGCGGTACCGGCGGCAGTGCGAACGGGGCGAGTCATGGTGGCGGCAGGGTTGCGAGTGCGGGGAGAACCGAGCGTTCATCATGGCGGGCGTAACGATACTGTCCAGGGCGAAGCGATGCAGGTTCGACGAATTTCGCGACGCGAAGTCGGCTTGCATCCGGGAACCACCGCGGGAACAATGCTGCCGGGAATTACCGTCCGAAGGAGTCGCACCATGATACTTGCCATTGCCGGTCTGGTCACCCTCGCTTGTCCTGCAAACTTCGCACTCGACTTCCACCTCGACAAATGGGAACAGTCGGCGGCCAAGGTTAACAGCTACTCCGCCAAGTTCGAACTGACGCGCACTGAGGCCGTGTTCCGGAAAGATCGCAAGTCCACCGGCAACATCCTCCTGCTGAAGCCAAAAATGTTTCGACTCAGCATTACCAGTGTCTCTGACCCAAATAATCATGAAGTCTACATCTGTGATGGAAAGAGCATCTTCGACTACGAATGGTCAACCAAAACCGTCACCGAGATTTCGCCGGCATATGCGGAGACTCCGCTCATCGATTTGTTTCTCGGCTTCAAAGCATCCGAATCGAAGAAGCGTTTTCGGATCGAACAGTTTCAAGCCGACGACAAGTACTACGTTTATCTCGATATCAAACCCACCCTGGGGAAGGATCGGCAGGAGTTCGAACAGATCCGCATGGCTCTCAACGGACCGGGAGCGAAATCGCCCCTGATTCCCTACACACCTGCAAAATTCTGGATCGAGAAACCGAATGGTGACACGGAGCAGTGGAGTTTCAGCGATCAGGTGATGTGCGTAAAAGAAGGAGGCAAGGAAATCGGGCCGGAACGCTTCCAGTACGAAGAACCGAAAGGCAAGGGCTGGATCATTCGGAAGGCGACAGTGCTTCCCAAACCATGATGCATACTGCGCCCGTCGATTCCCGGCCGATTGAAGGTAGTCCGAACTCTCCGATTTAGTCGTGAGGCCGGTATGCTCATCGCGATGGCTGGGTTGCCGGGCACGGGCAAAAGCACGATCGCGGCACGACTCGCCGAGCGACTCGGCGGTGTGGTGCTGTGCAAGGATGTCGTTCGCCAGGCGCTCTTCCCGCCGCCCGCTCTCGATTATTCCCGCGAGCAAGACGACCTCGCGCTTCGAGCGATGTACTTGGCTGCGAATCGCATTCGGGACGCGGCGAACCTTCACGTAATCATCGATGGCCGGACGTTCTCGAAGGCCTACCAGGTCCGGGACTTGTTCACCGCCGCGGAAAGAATGGGGCTCATCCCGTGCATCATCGAGTGCATCTGTTCCGATGAAGTGGCGCGAGAACGGATCGAGCGCGACCTCCAGCAGGGAACTCATCCGGCCGGCAACCGCACCTTTGCGATGTACCTGGAAATGAAAGCCCGAGCCGAACCGCTGACCGTTCCACGGCTCGTCCTCGATACCGGGAAGGAAGCGTTGGAAGAGTGTGTGAGTCGGGCCGGAAGTTATGTCTTGAAGGGATCGTTAACTTCCAAGGGATCGGCCACTGAGTTCTGGAAATAACCCAAGCTCCGCGAGAAGTTGCCTGAGTTCGACCATGGTTGGCTCATTCATTTGGAGTCGATCAGCAGTGACTCGACCCATAGCTGTGTTCGGCAATAGCTCTCCAAGATCGATCGTCGACCAAGCAAAGTGTTCGCTCCAAAAGTCCAGCCGCGGATTGAAAAGGCGCGTAGGCTTCCGCGTTACTTGGTCGAAGCCTTCGATAGCAGCCCACTTGTGTGCGTTGCAATGGGGGCAGGCCAGTGCCAAGTTCGATTCGATGTCCGTTCCGCCAGCCGACACAGGAAGGATGTGATCGATTGGAAAAGTTGCCACCTGACCGCGCGTAGGGACGTGGCAGTATTCGCACCGGGAAGCGGCGCGAAGGGTGATGGCGAGACGCACCGAGTCGGAGACGACGCTCACGCGGGGGATCCGAGTTCGGGGCAAACGTCGTAAAGCCGCTGGAGGGCCACTTTCGCTTCGAGTTTTTCAATCGACCGTTCTTGGGTGAACGCAACCCAGGCGAGCAGTTCGTCGTGTTCGGCCGGGGACAGATCGGCTTTGCGTTCGCCCAGAAGGAGAATACGCCGATCGAGCGCAGGATCGAGTGAATATCCCGCCACCCGTCGAAGCGCGACAACCGATGTTGTCAGTGCCTGTTTCCAGCCGGGTTCGTTAGTGGTTGGCATAATCATGACGGGCCTCCGAATCGAGCCTCACCGACCATCATACTCTCAGTTCGGCTCGCGAACACTCACAATCGGTGTACCCAACCCGTCGGTTGAAGTTCCCGCCGCACTCCATCCTCTTCAATCCACAATCCGGCCTCCACGCAATCGCCAATCTTCACCAAGGCGGGGAATTCTCGCTGCAAGTGTTCGCCGTCCGCCGGAGAGACGGCAAGTACGAGTTCGAAATCCTCGCCGTCGCCGAGGGCATGTTCCAGCGCGGTCTTGCCGGAGGTGATGCTCAGTTCCACCGCATCTCGCGAAATGGGAATCGACTCGGCCACGAGTACCGCTCCGCAACGGCTCTCTTCGAGGATGTGGTTCAAATCCGCGGCGAGGCCGTCGCTGATGTCGATCATGGCGTGCAGGCTCGCGGCCGCGTGCAGTTCGAGAGCCTCCTTCACGAGCGGTGTGAACGCGAGGTGCTTGCCGCGGATGCTTCCACCGAGAGGCCCGGTGACGAGGATCCAGTCGCCGGGCTTCGCCCCGGATCGCAGCACTGGCCCGCGCTCCGTGGCTTCCCCGAGGAGCGTCACCGAAATGACGAGCGGGCCGTCCCAACTGTTGGTGTCGCCGCCGACAATCGGAACGCCGAAGGCATCCGCAACCTCTCGCAGGCCGCGGTGGAGTTCCTCCGCGAGTTCGCGGCCGCCCAACTTTGGCAACGCCACACTCACCACGGCCGCGGTCGGGATGCCGGCCATTGCCGCGATGTCGCTCAGGTTCACGGCCATGGCCTTGCGGCCCGCCGCTCGCGCCCCAATCTCCGCGATCCAAAAGTCCGTTCCGTCCATGAGCATGTCGACGGTGACGAGTTGCTGTCGAGCGGAGGGTGCGAGAACGGCAGTGTCGTCGCCGGGGCCGACGAACACGCGCGAACTGCCGGGCGTTTGAGACCGAAGCCAGGAGATGAACGAGAATTCCGATTGCGCTTCAAACATGGAGCTTCCCTCTGTCCGCAATTTACCAAAGCAAAGAACTAACCACAGAGGCACAGGATGGAAAGAAGTTTGTGATCGAAACCCGGCGACTTACGTCGCCGGTTCGCCTGGAAAAGTCGCGAGTGTATCAAAATCCACTGGCTTACTTCCAGATGCAACTCGTCTTCCGCAGTTTCGCAAGAGACGCTATATCCGCGCCGCGACTTGGGAACCTCGGGCAACCGGGCGACGGAGGAAAGCTCATGCGTGCTGCTCAATTCGGGCGGAAAATGACACTCGCGGCCGGGGCCATCGCGGCGGTTCTCGCGGGCTGGGCACTCTCGGCGAAGGCGCAGTATTCGGCAAACCAACCCGAGCCCAATGAACCGGCGCCTCTCCTGATTGCGCCCATCGAAGACCCGAACTTCGAACCGGCTCAGTTCGCGCAGCCCGCAACGCTTCCGCCCGTGTCGCCGAGTGCGCCGCGCGTCGTGGCCGATCCTCCCTCGCCCCTCGTCCGCATTCAGGTTCGCGTTCCCGCCGATTCCGCACCGGGCGACGATCTCAAGTACATCATCACCATTCAAAATACCTCGCAAGCCGACGCTCACCAAGTTACGGTCCGCAACCCGATTCCCGAGGGCGTCCTTCAAATGACCAAGGCCGACCCGCAACCCGACGCGAAGGCTTCTAGTGAGAAGCAGGTCGTGTGGTCGTTCGGCACGCTGAAGCCCGGCGAAAAGAAGACCATCGAACTGCTGCTCAAGCCGAAGCCGGACGCGAAGGAAGTCAAGAACCTCGCCTACGTCCGGTTCGAGCACGGCGAAGCGGTGACCACGAAGCTGAATCGGCCCATCGTGAAGGTGACCAAGAACGCCCCGAAGGAGACCGTTCGCGGCGAAGCGTTCACCGTTCGCGTGTTGGTCGAGAACACGGGCAAGGTGCCTGCGGAGAAGGTTCGCGTGGTCGAGAACGTGGAGCGATCCGCGGAGGTCGAGGCCGTCACCACCGGCGCGACGCGCACCAAGCAGGAAGAGAATCAGTGGGAATGGCAGGTCGGCACGCTCATGCCGGGGCAGCGGAAGATCATCGAGTACCGCATCACGCCGCGCGTTGCGGCCGATGCCTTCACGACCACGAACGTCTCGGCGGAGAAGGGGATCATGGAGAAGGCCGAGGCCCGGACCATGGTTCACACGCCGGGGTTGAGCACGAAGCTCGTTGGGCCGACGGGAGTCGTGGGTGCCGGTGAAGTCGCCCGCTACGAAGTGACCGTTCGCAACGTCGGCACGCTGCCCAGCACCAACGTGCAAGTGAGCGGCACGATCCCCGCGGATTGCAAGCCGACGATGAAGACCGAAGGCGGGCAGGTTTATCGCGATTCGGTGGTGTGGACCGTGCCGAAGCTCGAACCGGGCGAGGCCCGCGCCTTCCGATATGGGCTCAAGGCGAGCACGACGGGTCGCCGCGTAGTCGTGGCCAGCGCGACCGATGCTCGCAAGGTGCGTTCGGCCGATGAAGTCGCGACGCTGTTCCAGGGGCTCGCGTCCCTTTCCTGGGAAACGGAGCCGGAACCGGTGGCGCTTGCCGTGGGCCGGCAGGGAACGTTCACGATTCGGGTGAAGAACACGGGCGGCGAGGAAGCCCGCAGCGTGCGGTTGGAAGTCGAGTTGCCGGCCGAAGTGAGTTTGAAGCAAAGCACGCCGGACGTGCGTCCTTCGGGCAGCAAGATGCTTTACGGCCCGTCCACGATCCCCGCCTACGGCGAGGCGATCTACACCATCACCTACGAAGCCAAGCAGAGTGCTCAAGCGTGGTTCAAGGCCAAGCTCACGGCCGACTCACTCGGCGAACGCCCGCTCACCACCGAGAAAGCCGTCTCGATCACCGGCAGCGTCAAGTAGCACTTCGCTTTGGCTTGCGGCTTCGCAAGAATCGCGAAGCCGCGAGTGGCACCGTTCGCCATTCGTCCGAAATCCCTAATCTAATCTTCGTACGGTTCGTGCGAATACCCTCCGGTGACGCGTGCCGAGCGCCCGGTTCCAAGAGGACTCCATGTCCGCCACTGCCAACGCCGATGCCTCCGCCGAAAAGAAGAAGCCGGTGCCAAGCCCGGACCGCACTCGCGAATCGATCGAGACGATTGTCTTCGTCGTCGTACTCGTGCTGCTTCTCAAGTTGTTCGTGACCGAGGCGTTCGTCATCCCCACCGGGTCGATGGCCGAGACGCTTTACGGTTATCAGAAGCTCGTGGTTTGCCCGAAGTGCGGCCACGAGTTCCCCGTGAACTCGCACGACGAAGTCGAGGGTGGAGCAGACGACAACAATCCCGGCGGCCCGCGCCGGACTGTGGAAATGATCGGTGCGACCTGCCCGAACTGCCGCTTCCCCGTTCGCTTCCCGCCCGAGCCCGGCAAAGAGGGCAAGCTGAAGTCGCCGGATAACCGCACCGGCGATCGCGTCCTGGTACTCAAGCCGATCTTCCACCTGAAGGAACCCGAGCGCGGGGACGTGGTCGTCTTCAAATATCCCCAAGCTCCGCAAGAACGGCAGATCGCACAGAACTACATCAAGCGGGCGATGGGCTTCGGCGGCGAGACCGTCGCCATCCACAACGGCGACCTCTACGTCACGCGGGATCTGCTATACCCCGAAGACGCGATGGGACCGGACGGCTTCCCGCTGTACGAACGTCCGACCGATCCACTCGAACTGTGGCGGCCGCGCTACATGTACCCCAACAACCAGAAGGCGCTCGAACTGTTCGAGAAATCGAAGGCGGCGGGGTTTCCCGCCGGGCAGGCTGGGTTCGAGATCATCCGCAAGAGCGTGGATCACCTGGACGCTGATCGCCGCATCGTTTGGGACAACGATCAACAACCGATGGAACTCGCGGGGAAAGCCCAGCCCCGTTGGTACGCAGTTCCCGGGTCCGAGAAACGGTGGAACGGCGACAATGCGGACCTGCCGAAAGTCTTCACGCATTCCGGTGGCGACCTCGACTGGGTTCGCTACCGCCATCTGATTTATCCCTGGCTCCACCCAGAAACGGCGCGGGAGGAGAAGCCGCAACCGATCGACAACATGCTCGGGTACAACTCCGAGGTCGGCCGCTACCGCGACACCGGCAAGCCAACACAATCGCGTGCGACCGACTCGGAGAAAGAATGGGTTGGCGACCTGATCCTGGAATGCGAGGCGGTGCTGGGCGAGGATTCCGAGGTCATACTCGAACTCTCGAAGGGCCTGTGCCGGTTTCAGGCCACCTTCACAGGCGGTTCCGTAAAGTTGACGTCGACTGGCCCAGGTGCCAAGGAATTCGGGAGCCGGCCTTGCAAGGTGAAAGGCTCGGGCACTTATAAGCTCCGCTTCGCGAATGTGGACTGCCGCCTGCACGTCTGGGTCGATGGCAAGCACATCGACTTCGGAACCGATGCGGATTACCTGCCCGGCATGACGGTGCCGAACGGCTCCAATCCCTGGTGGCAAGAGAACGACGTGGACGCCCCGGCGAGCATCGGTGCGAAGGGAACAACTACGGTGCGCGCGATTAAGTTGCACCGCGACATTTTCTACACGCACGGCATGGGCGTCACCTTCCTCTACTACGTGCAACCCGGCCACACCATGTGCATGGGCGACAACAGCGCCCAAAGTTCGGACAGCCGCACCTGGGGCACGGTGCCCGAACGGCTCATGCTCGGCAAAGCCGTCTTCGTCTTCTTCCCAATCGGTCGCGTTGGGTTCATCAAGTAGCGAGCCGTCATGCTGTCAGGCGAAATCCAGATTCGCGTTCGCTACGCGGAGACCGACCGCATGGGGCTCTTGCACCATGCGAATTACCTGGTCTATTTCGAGCAGGCGCGAACGGAGTTGCTCCGCGCTCAGGGCCGCTCGTACAAAGACATCGAAGACGAGGGCTTCTACCTCGTGATTTCCAAGCTCGAAGTGAAGTACAAACTTCCGGCTCACTACGACGACGTGCTGACGATTCGCACGACGGTCACGCGAACCAGCCCGATCCGGTTGGAGCACAAGTACGAGGTCTTCCGCGAAGGAGCCTTTTTGGCGGAAGGGTCGACGACCCTGGCGTGCGTCGATGCGGCGGGTAAACTGCAACCCATGCCCGAGTGGCTCAGCGAATCGAAGTAAGAGCTAACCACAGAGGCACAGAGACACAGAGAAGAGAAATACGAGAAAAGAGGATCAGAGTATGAACTTACACAGAATGCCGTTCTGTTAATAGTCTGCCTGATTCTCTGGTTTTTATCGCTCTGTGTCTCTGTGCCTCTGTGGTTAGTCCGAGTGGGAGTCTTCCCTTGCGTCGCCTCTGGATTCACCACGTTCTGCCCATCGCCTTCTGCCTGATTCCGGCATTGGGGGCGGGGTTGGTGTTCGCCTCCATCCCGGCCGATGCCCGCCGCGATTACCTCGCGCGGCTTCAAGAATCCGGCATCGATTGGGTCATTCTCGCGCTGGGCTTCTCGCTCTTCGCCGCGCAGACGTTCTTCGCCTGGAAGGCACTCCGCTGGCAGCCGGCCATCTCGAACTTCGACGAACGCTCGGACCGCTGGCTCACGCACTTGGCACAGGGAGCCGAATGGTTCCCGCTGCTCGGGCTCATCGGCACCGTCGCGGCCATCTTGCAAACGTTCAGTTCGATCACGCCTGGATCGCAGCCCACGCCGCAAGACATCATCAAGAAGTACGCCCCCGCGATCACGGCCACCGGCAGCGGCCTCTTCATGGCGCTCATCAACATTCTGCCGACGTGGATCGTCGCAGTCGGCCGCGACCTGATCCGCGCGCTCGGCGGCTATGCGCAACCGGTCGCAAGTCCCGTCGAACCGGGAGCCAAGCCGTGATCACGCTCCCGAAACGTTCCGTCACGCGATTCTTCATTCCGCTCATCGACGTACTCATTTTGCTCTTCTGCATTTTCCTGCTCATGCCGTTCGTCAGTACCCCGGCCAAGATCGACGACGACAAGCCGGACAAGAAAGCACCAGTCGTTGAGTTGCCCACCGAGGTCGCGGAATTGCAGAAGCGATTGCTCGCCGCTTCAAAGGATCGCGATGAAGCCGTGAAGCGCCTCGATCGCTACCAGAAGGAGCGCGGCGAACGGCTCGTGGTCCGCGTCTTGGAGATCGATCCCGGCAATGGTCGCCTCGTCTACTACGCTCCGAATCGTCAGGAAATTGCCTCGCAGGCCCAGGCCGAGCAACTCATCGCCTACGAGAAGCGCCTCGCCGGCGAGAAGGACATCTTCTTCACGATCCAGTATCCGCGACAGGCTTCGAAGCACCCGACCGACACCGACCTGACCAGCTATCGCGACTGGTTTCGCAACGTCCCCCACGGCTTCGAGATCCCGCGCCCGGGGCCGTGATCGAGGCGAACCTGAAATTCCTCGCGTTTCTTCGTTGGCTGAACGTGCGATCCAATCTAGAGTGTCGGCATCCCGTCTCGTTCGCGCAGGATGCCCGTTTGCCATGAGCCTACCGAGCCAAACCGTCGCGTTGTTGCAAGCGGCCCGAGACCTCGTGAAAGGCCTTCCGGCCGACGCCGTCCTCGTGCTTCCCGAGATGCCGCTCGACTGGGACGAAGTCGCCACGCTTCTCGGTGGCTGCCGCCTCTTCGTTGCGGCTCAAAACCCCGCCCTCACCCGGCCACTGAAAGAACACCCGGACTGGACCGTCATCGACCTCGACCCCGAACCGCACCCCATTCAGGAGCGTATGAACGATGCTCTCTTGAAAGCCGTGACGGACGAACTGCTCATGCCGGGCGCTCACGTGGTCGCGCTTTACAACGGCATCGCGACGATCGAAGACGCCCCGGAACCCGTCGATAGCTTGAGCATCATTCACCTCGGCGAACACCTCGAACGGATGACCTCGCAAGACCTCCGCGTGCTCGGTAGCTCGGTTCCCCTCGACGTGCTGCGAGCCGTGGTGGACTTGGCCACGGAGATCGGCCGCGAAGGCCGCGAAGGGCAACCCATCGGCACGATCCTGGTCGTCGGCGACACGCGAAAAGTGCTCGGGCTCTCGCGGTTCCAGAACTTCAACCCGTTCCGCGGCTACACCCGCGCCGAGCGCGACATTCGCAACCGCGACGTCCGCGAGCAGATCAAGGAGATCGCGAAACTGGACGGGGCCATCCTGATCGGCCGCGACGGCATCGCGGAGGCGGCTTGCTTGCACCTCGGAGCGCGGGCCGATGGCGTCACGCTGCGCAAGGGCTTCGGAAGCCGACACATGGCGGCCGCGGGAATTAGTAAGCAGACGAACGCAATCGCGTTCGCGGTGAGCCAGTCGAGCGGTTCGGCGCGGGTTTTTCAGAAGGGCGAAGAGGTGCTGCACATCGAACCGCTGGCTCGGCCGCACGTCTGGCAGCCGTTCAAACTGGAAACGCACGAAGCGAGCGAAAACGGCGGGGAGTGAACTCAGAACGACCGCTTCAGCGAGAAGAGACCATCTTCTGATACTCGACTTCCAAGCGGTCGAGTACCTCTACTTGGCGTGAGGGGTCGTCGGTTAGAATCGACTGCACTTTTGCGATGGTATACCGAGCCAGTCGTTCTCGGTGCGTGCGAGCCTGCGGATGAATGGCGAT
>JAYTGN010000133.1:0-6083 GCA_043733485.1 Gemmataceae bacterium | reverse complement strand
TGCTTTGGAAACCGGGTTTCTGGCTGTTGAGAAACCCGGTTTCCAAAGCAGAAACCGGGTTTCGTAATCGAGTCGTCTCCATTTCACACTGGTATGATGGCGAAGGGAAGAGGGGAGGTCGGGGCGTTTGGGCCGGACCTCCCGGAACGAAGGGGTTGAACCGGCCGTGACGATTGCACCGAAGACGATGCCTCGGGTGGAGTGGGAAGCGGCCCGCGCGGCCTACCTGAGCCGCGTGCGGCCCTGCGCCGAAGATCGGGCGCGCCGCATGAGCCGAGGCCAGAAGCACCCCGTTCGCGATTTCCTGTTCGAATACTACTCCTTCCGCCCGGCGCATTTGCTGCGGTGGTCGCCGGGCGCGAACGTGCAGCTAGAAGGGGCGACGGTTGAAGACGTGGGCTGGTCCGACTTCGAAGCGTGCGAGGCTGGCCTCGTGCTGAGGCCGGCGGCGTTTGCGCAGCAGCGCGTCTCGTACCTGCAGTGGGCCATCGACTATCTCGAAGCGACGATCGGACGCGAGCCCGCGTTCGCCTGCCTCGGCCTCCACGAGTGGGCCATGGTCTACCGCGATCCGAACGTGAGGCATCCGTACGTGCCGCTGCGGCTGAGCCGCGAGGCGATCGACGCCTTCGTCGAAAGCCAACCGCTGCGGTGTACGCACTACGACGCCTTTCGCTTCTTCACGCCGCCGGCCGCGCCGCGGAATCGCATCGAACTCACGCGGGCCATCGCGGCGGAGCACGACCAACCCGGCTGCATTCACGCGAACATGGACCTCTACAAATTTGCGTACAAGATCGCGCCATTCTGCCCGTCGGAGTTGGTCGCGGATGCGTTCGAACTGGCGCTGACGGCCCGCGAAGTGGACATGCGTGCGAGCCCCTACGACCTCGCGGCCTACGGCTACTCCGCGATTGCCATCGAGACGCGGGAAGGACGCGAAGAGTACGTGGAACGACAGCGAGAAGTGGCCGAGCAAGCGATGCCGGTTCGCGAGAACATGCTCGCGGCGTATCGCGATTTGAAAGCGGCTACCGAGGCGGGGAAGTAGCGAAGGAAGTTGGCTGGAGTGAGCAACCTCGTTTAACCCTCTCCCCCGCCAAGCCCCCGCTGCAAAATCCCCCTAACACCTACAGAGTTCGGGTTGAGCGCTGGGGGCATCGCGGGTATGGCGGCACGCGGTTCGCTTGACGGGTCCGCACGAGCCCTCTATCGTGGATTGGTCTTCACCCGGCGAGTACGAACGAATGGCCGAGCGATCTTACCGTTGGCTTCTCATTTCGCTGGCCGTCGTCGGGCTCACCGTCGATCAGGGTAGCAAATACGGCGTGTTCCGCTCGCTGTATCGCGGCGGCGAATTCCGCGATTCCACGGGCACCGGCAACACCGAGTCCGTGGTCGAGGGTTGGTTCGAACTCATCGCTCAGTTCGATCGCGAAACGCCGACCTGCGATTGCGGATTCAGCAGCCTCCAGACGTGGAGCGCGCCGGTGATGCCTCGCGTGAACCACGGAGCGCTCTGGGGCATCGGCGGCTCGCAAAAGGGCACCGCGAATCTGTTCTTCGCCGCGGTGAGTCTGCTCGCGGCCGTCGGCATCCTGATCTGGGGAACGCGGGGCGGGCCAGCAAAAGAGAAGTGGCTCAGCGCCGCACTCGGCCTCATCCTCGGCGGCACCATCGGCAACTTCTACGACCGCATCGTGTTCGGCGGCGTCCGCGATTTCATGCACTTCTACTACGTGCCGTGGCCTGTATTCAACTTCGCGGATTGCTGCCTCGTGGTCGGTGCCGGCCTCCTTCTGATTCAAGCCGTGTTTGCGCCGCCGCCCGCCCCGACGCCCGAAGTTGCACCGAGCCTCACGCCGAAGGTATAGCCTTCTCGCAATCCCGCCTCAATAAGATGAAGCCTGCCCCGTTGCTCGAATCTTCTCGAGGCTTCGCATGTCCGTTCGATTCGTGATGGTCGGCGGGTTCCTCGGTGCGGGAAAAACGACCACGCTCGCGCGGCTCGCCCGAATGTACCAAGCTCGCGGCCAGCGCGTCGGCATCGTCACCAACGATCAGGCCCACGACCTCGTCGATACCAATTCCTTCCGCGGCCAGGGCTTCGCGACGCAGGAGGTGCCGGGTGCCTGCTTCTGCTGCCGATTTGAAGACCTGGTTTCGCGAGTCGGCTCGCTGGAAGCGTCGGATCGCCCGGACGTGATTCTCGCGGAGCCGGTGGGGAGTTGCACCGATCTGGTGGCCACGGTCATTCAACCGCTCAAGGATTTGTACAGCGGCCGATTCGAGGTCGCGCCGTATGCGGTGCTGTTCAAGCCGAGCCACGGCATCCGCATCCTGCGCGATCAGCCCGCGGGTGGGTTCAGCCCCAAAGCTGCCTACATTTTCAAGAAGCAACTCGAAGAAGCCGATGCGATTATCATCAACCGCATCGACGAGTTCGACCCGCCCCAACTTCAAGAATTAATCCGCTTGGTTGAAGAACGGCACCCCGGCGTGCCGATCTTGTCCGTTTCCGCCGTCACGGGGCAGGGGTTCGAGGCACTCGCGGAGCTGCTCGACCAGACGGGCGGGTTCGGCCGCAAGATTCTCGACATCGACTACGACACTTATGCCGAGGGCGAAGCGGAACTCGGCTGGCTGAACGCGAGCATCGGGCTGAAGTCTGAGAAGCCGTTCGATCTCGACGCCCTGCTCACGGCCATCCTCCAGGAACTCGCCGTGGTCTGCAAGGAACTCGGAGGCGAAGTGGCCCACTTGAAGCTGATCGGCATGGACGATGCCGGCGTCTTTGGCGTCGGGAACCTCGTGAGCAGCAACACGGCTCCGGAGCTGTCGTTGCCCAGCGGTTTGAAGCCGAAGGCCGCGGACTTAATCGTGAACGCCCGCGTGGCGATCGACCCGGCGGTTCTCGAAGCCGAGGTGCGGCGCGTGGTGTTGGATGTCTGTGCGAAGTGCGCCGTGTTGCCAGAATTCCTGACCAGCCAAAGCCTCCGGCCCGGTCGCCCGGTTCCGACTCACCGCTATGCGATTGCGAAGGCGTGAAAGCGGGGAACCGGCGACGTCCGTCGCCGGGTTGTCAACGCACCCGGCGACTGACGTCGCCGGTTCGCCAGATAATAAGACACTGGAATTCGCGCGCGAAGGCTGTCACAATATCTTTATTCCGCTCGCTCCCACTTTTGGGATTCGCTGAAGGGTGCCGATGATTCGACTCGCTCTTCTCGGCTTTACCATTGCACTGGCCGCAGGTGCTGGCGTTGCCGCGTCGCCGAATCCGAAGGACCTCGCCATTCCTTTGGCCGAGATGTCCCGCGCCCGCGACCTGGTGAACAAACTCGCCAGTGAAGAGTTCGACGAACGCGAAGAGGCTCAAGACACGTTGGCGAAAATGGGCCGGCTCGCGCTTCCCGCGCTGGCCGACGGGATCAAAGGCAACCCGAGCCCCGAGGTCCGCTTCCGCTGCCAGTCGCTCCTTCCCAAGGCGGCTCAAGAAGACCTTCAAGCGCGGTTGGCCACGTTCATGGCTGACAGCCACGGCAAGTTCGAACACGATCTGGCCGGTTGGAACGAGTTCAACAAAATCGCCGGAAGTTCGAGCGCGAGCCGGGCCGTGTTCGTCGAACTGTTGAAGGAACCCACCAATCGGGCGCTGGTCCTCGCCATTGCCGGACCCGCGAACGAACTCGGCAACCTGATCGCGGCCCGCAAGCAAGAGATGTATCAGATGCGCTTCCCGCGCAACCCGGTGCCGGGTGGGGCCGCGGCAGCCCGCAAGGAGCAGACCGTTCCGGACGTGATCGCACTCATGTTCGCCGAATCGCACGTGGCTTCGAAGCACGTTCCTCGGGCCGTGGCCACTACGGTCTACAACATCGCCGGGCTCACTGCGGCCGTCACGGATGGCGGCGAGAAAGCCGCGACCTACAAGGCCGTGGTTGGGCACTGGATCGAGACTCGCGACGACGCCCAGACGATGTACGCGGCGATGAACCAGGCCACGACCATGGGCCTGCCCAAACAGGGTGGGGCCGTGGCCGCCAAACTCGTGCAACTCAAGGGCGGCACGGTGGTCTACCGCTTCTACGCGGCTTTCGCCATCGCCAAAAATGGTAGTAAAGAACACCTCGGCGTGCTCGAATCCGCCTTCGAGGACGAGACGGGCTTAGCCCAAAATCGCGTCGTGAACGGCATGGTGCAAATGTCGCAACTTCAGATGCGCGACATGGCCCTGACCGCCGCGGTTTTGCTCACCGGACAAAACCCCGACGACTTCGGCCTCGTCGAACAGTTTAAGAACCAGCCCGGCATGCAGTTCATGTATTCGAACTGGCGGCTGCCCGACGAGAAACGCAAGGAGGCCTTCGAAAAGTGGAAGGCCTGGCGCGTCAAGAATCCCAACTTCGGCAAACCGTGACCCGATTCACCGGCACGAGCGAGGACCACGCAATGAACCGGTTCTGGATGGCTTTGGCGGCGGCAGGACTGCTCGGCGCTGCCTTATTCGCGGCGTCTCCCGATCCCAAAGATCTGGCGATCCCGGCAGTCGAGATGTCCCGCGCCCGCGAACTCGTCCGCCAGTTGGCGAGCGAATCCTACAAGGAACGCGAACAGGCCCAGGACGAACTCGCCAAGATGGGCCGTCTCGCTCGCCCGGCGCTGAGCGAAGCGCTGGCCACCGACCCGAGCCCCGAGATTCGCGCCCGCGCGTCTCGACTCATTCCCCGTGCTGAAGCCGCGGATTTGCAAGCCCGCATCGACACCTTCCTGGCCGACACCGAGGCCAAGTTCAAACACGACCTGCCGGGTTGGAAACTCTTGAGAAAGAGCCTCGACGCGACAGAAGTCGGGTTCGAGAAGTCGGCGCGGGAACTCTACGTGGAAGCGATCAAGGTGCCCGCGAACCTCGAGATTCTTGCGGCCTTGGAACTGAACCCGGAGAACGCCGGGCGGGCCATCGCCGACCGCCGCATCACCCTGTTCCTTCAACAAAACCCCGGCGTCTACGGCCGCGTGCAGCCCGGCGTGAGCATGACCCCGAGGCAACCGACGCTCGCCGATGTGGGCGTGCTCCTCTTCGCCGAAATGACCATCGACGGCAAGCACATTCCCCGCTCGAACCAGTTCGGCGTCACCGGCGCGCAGTTCGTGCAAATCGCACCTTCGATGCAGGCCATCGCCAACCCCGACAGCACGCCCCAGGGGAAGGCCTACCGCCAAATCTTCATCAGGTGGATCGACTCGCGAATCACGCCGGAAGAACTCAACACCGTGGCTTGGATCGCGAACAGCTTCAAAAACTTGAAGGAGTCCGGCTCGCTCCTTCGCCGCATCCTGACCACCGATGGCGTGCAGGGCTACGCAAAGGGCCAGGCACTGATATTTCTGCTGCAGCGCGGGAAGGAAGAACTTCCGACGATCCGCGGGCAACTCAAGAACGAGACCGCGTTGAACAACGGGAAGATCCAGATCGCTCCGGGCGTGAACATCGACACCCAGGTTCGCGACATCGCCTTGGCGCTTCTGCTCCACAACGACGGACAGGACCTGAAGAAGTTCGGCTTCGAATTCCAGCCCGGATTCAACGTGGCTCAGGTGGCTCAAACCTACTGGGGCTACGGCTTCAAGTCCGAGGAGGACCGCACCGCTGCCCACAAGAAGTACCTTGAGTACGAAGCCAAGAAGAAAGACGAACCCAAGAAGGATCCACCTCCATTGGTGCTGCCCAAGGATGGGACCGGGCCGGGCGGGGTGAAGAAATAGCGACGATCCGTCGGTCTGAGGCGGGGGGACGCAATCGTTCACCCGCCGAATTCCACGGGCAAGCCCTTCACGAGTTTCACCGTCTCCAGGCTCACGGCCACCACCCGGCCCACCAATTTCACGATGTATTCGGGATCGTCCTCAGCCCAGGTCAACGCCCGGGCAACGTCCTGACCGTGCCACCTGACCGACCGAAGGTCTCCACCTCAGCTCACCCGCCTAGATCACCATGGCTGAAAGCCGTTGCCACGAGGGTGGAGAAACTGCCCAGCTTACCGCCTATCGCCCCGATTCTGTCTCAACTTCCGTCTCTGCTC
>JAYTGN010000132.1:0-15335 GCA_043733485.1 Gemmataceae bacterium | reverse complement strand
GGGGCGTCAGCCCCCTGATGTTGGGCATATCAGGGGGCTGACGCCCCCCGCTCGCCAAGACGCTCAATTCCAGCTTCGAGACCTTCAGGTTGGTCTTGTCGGGTCCGGGGAACCCAGCCTTCACCCAGTTTAAAAGCAGCTTGTATTCGGGGCTGTTCAGGCTGAAGAGACGGCCACCTTCGTGCGATGCCTGGGCCGTCGCCTTCATCAGGAGCAAGCTATCTTCGGGCTTGCTCGGATGCAGCCGGCGGCCATCGAACTCGCGGGTGATCGAACGGTGATCTTGATCGGGGGCGTACCCGCGCAGCGAGAGGCGGAAGCCGTTCTGACCGGCACCTTTTCCGTGGCACGAACCCTGATTGCAACCCGCCTTCGTGAGCAACGGCATCACTTCGTTTAGGAACGAAGGTGCATCCGCTCGTGCCGACGAACCGAACGCAACGAACGCGGCAACCGCTACGGCGAATCGGAGCATGGACGATCTCACGCGGCAGGTATGAAGTCGGAAGCGCAACCAGGCAGGTACTATTCCATTCAGTTTAGATGCGATTCGAGGTGCGAGCAAGCGGAGACGAATGTTTGGATTGAAGACGGACCGCGTTCACTTGCTCGCCACGAACGGTCAGGAAATGACAAGAACGCGGCAAAGCCCTTCAAACAGGGACGATTGCCGCGTTCTGACGCATCGCGACCCTAGGTGTCGCGATGCCAAGTTGACCCTACCGGGACTCGAACCCGGGTTTTGGCCTTGAGAGGGCCACGTCCTAGGCCACTAGACGATAGGGCCGTTACCAGTCCACCCACGCTTTCTAACCGTCGACGCGCGGGGAGTCAAGTATGAGACGCTTCAATGGCGACCGGTTCGCTCGTTTCAGCCGAAATCACTTGGTGAGAAGCGGGATCACGCCTTCCCAATTCGGCGGCGGCGTGTGGTTGTACTGCAGGATGAAGCCGGTCAGTAGATCCTTCCCGCGATCCTGCGGAGGCAACTTGTGAAGCAGTTCGTACGCCTTGATCCATTCCCCGGCAAGGAAGGCTTCCAGGGCCGAATCGTAGTCGGCGAGGTGCTCGTCGGTGAGAACGGATTCCGGCCCGGCGGGGGGCACGAGTTCCGTCACGACCAGCGTCGTTTCCAAACCGTAGGGGCGAACCTTGGCCAACCGGCGAACGCGGGCGGCGTGTCCGGGCATCTGAGCGCGGAGAAATTCGGCCGTCGGCTCGTCGAGCAGAATGGGCACGCGCAGCGGCTTCGTCATCCCTTCGAGCCGGGCGGCGAGGTTCACGACCGGGCCGAAGACCCCGACTTTGGCCTGCTCCGCGGTCCCGATTCCCCCCGCGACCGCTCGCCCGGACGCGATTCCAATCCCAACCTTGAAGCCGAAGAGTGGATGCGATTCGTTCGTGGTCACGGCATCGAACGCGGCGCGGATGCCGAGCGCCGCTCGGCAGGCGTTCTCCACCTTAGCCGGATCGTCCAGCGGCCAGCCCCAGAAGCCCATGGCCGCGTCGCCGTAGAAGTCCGCGATAGCACCGCGATTCTCTACGATGTTTCGCGTCATCACGCCGAGAGCGGAACTGACGCGATTGAGAACCTCCAAGAGGTTCCCGGCGGCCTCTTCGACCTTCTTCGAGAACTCGCGAAGATCGCAGAAGAGTACGGTGACGTCGGCCTCGCGCGGCTCCAAGGCCTGTGGGGCATTCTGGCTCGAAAGCACGTGCAGCACGCCGGGCGAGAAGAAACGCCGGAACACGCCCTGCCGTTCGCGAAGCACTTGCACTTGCCTTAAGGCACCGACGATCTCGGAAACGAGTTCGGTGAACTTGACATCGTCGCGGAGTTCGTTGGCCGGGAGCGGTGCGAGGACGGAGGCCGTGGGGTCGCCCGCAAATCGCCCCGCCACGTAGAGGCCCCACCCACGGCAGCCTTCGCCCACCACTGGCGTGCAGAATGCCCAGTCGAATCGACCCTGGAGCGTGAACGCGGGGGCGTCCGGGTCGGGGGCATCCTGGGAAGACCAGACGTGGAGGATGGTTTGCTGCTGGTTCGCGATCGATTCGATCACGAGCTTGCGGCTCGGTTCGAAGGCACCTTCGCCCGATCGCCGACGATCCCAATGGAGCAGGCGGATGGCGGGTTCTGGCCGGCTACCGACCGGGCCGGCCACCTCAACCGAGCCCATCTCGACCTCGACCAACGCGACGGCATCCGCACGCGGCACTCCTGCTAGCAGCATGTCGGCCAGGCGCGCAAACAAATCCGCATCGTTCGACGCGCTCGAAATCACTTCCGGCAACTTACTCAGCACGTCGAGGCGGTGTGGGGCATCGCGGAACTTCAGACGTTCCAGTTCGGTATGGCCGATAGTCCGGGCTTCGAGGAGCATCCCGCCGTGGCTGGGGCTCGGCGTCGGCCGGGCGGACGCGACCGTGAAAAGCGTATGCCCGATGACGAACGCGCCCGCCGGCGCGACCTCGAATGAGTCTTCGGGCTTCCCGGCATGAAAGACGGGATTGAACGCCGCAGGCAAGCGGCGAACCTTGAGCCGCCCGTTGCGCCACGTCAGTTCCGCGTGCCGCCGCGAGAGGTACGGCTCCCACGCCACGTTCCACCCCTCGGGATCGCGACCGAGTACGACGACCTCGCCCGGAGTGAGCGGTCGCCGCCAGTTGTCTTCCGGACGCGGGCCTTGTGCAATGAGTTCGGACATGCTTCTCTGGGAGGTATACAATGTTGCGAATCGGAGCGACCCATGCCACTGCGCGATCACTTTCACGGACCCGACAGCAAAAAACAATCCTGGGACGCGGTCCACGGCGGCTGGCCGATGATGATCGTCCAGGACCTTTACAAGCTACTTCCCGCGGGGTTCGTGGCTGCGCCGGGCGTCCATCTCGGAGCGATGTTCGAGATCGACGTCTCGACGTTCGAGGACGAATCGAGTGAAGAGTATCCCTCATTCGATGCGGATGAAGGCGAGGGCGGCGTGGCCGTCGCCGTGGAGATCACACCGCACCCGACCCTCACCCTGGAAGCCGATCTCTCCGAATTCGACGAGTACGAAGTCCGAATCTACGACGACGAATTCGAGCGGCGACTCGTCGCGGCCATCGAAATCGTCAGCCCGAGCAACAAGGATCGGCCCGAGAGTCGCCGGGCCTTCCTGACCAAGGTCGAAGCTCTACTCCAGAAGGACGTCTGCGTCTCCATCGTCGATCTGGTTTCGATTAAGCAGTTCAATCTCTACGCCGAGTTGCTGGAGTTACTGGGCCGCGAGGATCCGCGACTCTCCCCAACCCCGCCCCACCTCTACGCGGTCACGCTGCGTTCTCGCAAGAAGCTCCGGCCTAAAGGCAAATCGTTCCTCGACGTCTGGTTCTACCCGATGACCCTGGGCCAAGTTCTGCCGGTGCTCCCGATCTGGTTGAGCCCCACCCGTCAGATCCTGCTCCCCTTCGAATCGAGTTATGAGGAAACCTGCCGCCTGCTTCGCATCTCGTGATTAAACGGGTGCGGGCTCCACCACGCCCGAGCTACCGGTTCCGGTACCGCTCGTGCTCGTGCCGCTCGACCAACCCGTACCCGCAGTTCGCGTGCCGCTCGTTGACGAGGGAAGACCGGCCCACCGTCGAATCAATCGCGTGACTCGCGACTTGGACGAGGCATCGACTACCGAAATCATACCCGCCCACATCACGAGCACCATGACGAGAATGAAGGCAATCGCCGCGGCCGCGCCGTATCCGAGACGGCGCTTCAACGCGGAGACGGGTTGCAGCACGTCGGCTCGACGCTCCTGAATCAACACCACCCAACCCGTCTCGACGAGTTCCGCACCATCGAGGCGAACCTGCACGCGTTCGGGTGAAGCGAGCCATTCGCCCGCGAACTCGCCCCCCACGGGATCTTCGTATTCGCGCTCCGGTGCAAACGGCAGCTTACCCGCGTCGGCCCAACGCACGATGGCATCGGCATAGTGCGGCGTAATCGGCTCCGCACCGTCGCGCTCCAAATCGGGATGGCGGAGGATCAATCCGCGACGCCCCGTGACATCAGGCCGCGTGTCCACCAGCACGGCGAACCGTTCGCGTTCCCCGTCCACGCGCGTTTGTCCTTTCAAATCCAAGTTCAGACCGAGAACGCCGATGGGGTCGCCCTTCGCTTCATCCGTAGCCCAAACCGGCACGCTGAATGCGACCGACCAGTATTCGTCGGTCTCCCGAATTTTCCGTTTGAAGACGCCGGATCGCGTCGGGCCAGCGATCGGCGCGGGCACCGTTGCGAGCTTGGCGTCGAGTTCGCGACCCTGCCCGTGGAAGTAGTCGCGGTAGCCGCGAAACTGGAAGCGGTGTTGCGGGAACGGCGGAGCCGTGCCGTACTGCAATCCCGCTCGGCTCACGGCAAACCAGACGCTCGAACGCGCCTCGGCCTCGACCTGAGCATCGTGCCGCGCTTTCCGCTTTGCCAGCCAAGTATCGAGTTCATCGGCTCGACCGGATTCTTTCATCTTGTCCAACGGCAGCTTTAACCACCCTCGCAAATTCGGATCCCGTGCCGCGTGTTCAAGCGTCTGCCAACGGAATTGCGATTGCACGGCGTAACGCTCGGCGGCGGAGTGCGCGGCGAAGCGGTTGCCTTCCAGAGTCCCTTCGATCACCTCTCGCTCGGCCGTGCGAACCGTGTCGCGGAACATCGCGGCACCGATGATTGCCATGGCGAGGAGCAGGGCGGTGAACGTGAGACCGGTGAGCAGCATGAGCGGCCGGCGAACGCGGCGCAGGCTCCAGGCTTCCAGATCCGAGAGGACGGCTTGCGGGTTGGGGTAGCGATGCCGCGGGTTGGCGGCGAGGCACTTGCTCACGATGGCGGCGAGGCCCGCGTCCACGCCGCGCACCTTGCGATGAACCGACGGCGCGGGAGTGCTCTCTAAGAGCGTGCGATAGGCGGCGAGTTGCGCCTCCAGCGAACCGGTTCCCAGCACCGTCGTCGCGCCGCTCTCCCCTCGATGGGGTGGCTGCCCCGTGAGCATCCGGTACATCACCGCTCCGAGCGAGTACACGTCCCAACGGGCGTCCGGCGTCGCCTTCAAATCCGCCTGTTCCGGTGCCATGTAAAACAGCGTGCCGAGCGCGGGCGACCGCTCGTTCGTCAGTCGCGATTGGCCGAAGTCTGCGAGCCGCGGATGGCGATCCTGATCCAGCAGCACGTTCGCAGGCTTCAAATCGCAGTGCAGAATGCCCTTGTCGTGCGCGTGAACCAGTCCCTTTGCCACGTCGCGGAAGAGCATCACGGCGTCGTGAACCGGGAGCGGCCCATTCCGGAGTTGATCCTCGAGCGAACCGTTCTCCATGTACTCCATCACGTAGTACGGCGGCTCGGCTTCCCAACCGACCTTCAACAGTTGCACCACGTAGCGGTCGTTGAAGAGGTAGCGGAGTTTCTCGACCTCGCGGGCCAGGGCGGCCCAATCCGTACCGCCGCGCCGCGTGTAGTATTTGATCGCGACCTTGCGACCGCTGTTGCTGTCCACGGCAACCCAGACCTCGCCGTAGGCCCCTTTGCCGAGGAACGCTTCCTGCTCGTAACCCGGTACCTTGACGGGCGGCCGAACCCCGCGAAGGCTCAACGCCCGCGCTTCGTCCTGGTCGTACTCCGCCATCACGGGCGTGTGCCCGGATTCCGAATGCGGAGGTGAATTGAGCCAAACCATCGAGTACTTTATATTCCAATTCCGTGGTCTCACCCTCCGGAGTTCTCCGAAATGAACCTCTCCCGACGCACCTTTCTCGGTTCGGCAGCTCTCGGGCTCGCCGGTACGCATTCGATTCACGCCGCGGAGGCGAAGCCCAAGAAGCTCGTACTCATTGCCGGCACCCCGAGCCACGGACCCGGCGATCACGAATTCAACGCCGGCGTGCTGCTCCTCGACAAGTGCCTTCAGGGCGTGAAGGGGCTCGAAACCGTCGTCTTCAAGAACGGCTACCCGAAAGACGACTCCGCACTCGACACGGCCGACGGCATCCTCTGCTATGCCGATGGCGGCGACGGGCATCCGCTCATTCGCGAGAAGCGGCTCGACCGCATCGGCAAACTCATGGCCAAGGGCACCGGCCTCCTGTGCGCCCACTACGGTGTCCAGGTGCCGGCCGACCTGGGCGGCAAGGAGTTCCAAGACTGGATCGGCGGCTACTACGAGACCAACTTCTCGTGCAATCCGATGTGGAAGCCCGAGTTCGCCGAGTTCCCAAAGCACGCAATTAGCAACGGCGTGAAGCCATTCTCCGTTCGCGACGAATGGTACTTCAACATGCGCTTCCGCGCCGAGATGAAGGGCATCACGCCGATCCTCTCGGCGAAGCCTTCGGATGAAGTGCGCGACGGACCGTACGTGTCGCCGCGCGGGCCATACGAACACATTCAGAAAGTGAAGGGCCGGGCCGAGGCGATGATGTGGGCCACGGAACGCCCCGACGGCGGCCGAGGCGTCGGCTTTACCGGAGGCCACTTCCACCGCAACTGGGCCAACGACGACTTCCGTAAGGTCGTGCTCAACGCGCTTATCTGGATTTGCAAGATGGACGTGCCGAAGGGCGGCGTCGCTTCGAGCGTGAGCGAAGCCGAGATGGCCGCGAACCTGGATCCGAAGGGGAAGAAGTGACTCGAAACCGGGTTTCTGCTTTGGAAACCGGGTTTCTGGACCAAGAAGAAACCGGGTTTCCAAAGCAGAAACCCGGTTTCGAGTCACGGCGGGTCGAAGCCGCCTTTCGACCACGGATTGCATCGACAAATGCGCCAGGCCCCCTTCACGCAACCAATCACGGGGCCGTGTTTCTTCACCGAGCCGATGAAGTACTCGCTGCATCCCGGTTCGTACTTGCACATCGGCGGCAACAGCGGACGAATCAGCCACTGATAACAGCGGACGCAGCCGATGAGGACCGCCTTCACGGCGAGCATCGGACCGCGCCAGAGCCAGCGAACCGCACTCACGATTTCGGCCCCAACTTTCTTGCGGCTTGATGCGCCAATTTCACGAGCGAGTTCTTCACCTCGTCCTGAGTCGGCTCCGGCCCGATTCGCGGGATCACGATCAAATCGACACCCGCCGGTCCGGGTGGCACCGTGCTTCCAGCCGGTGCTGATTGGGTGGCACCCAGGACGGGCAACTCATGCTGCATGAGGCGGAACGCTTCACGGAAGAGCCGCTTGTACCGGTTGCGGACGACCGCGTTGCCGACCTTCTTCGAAACGGAGCAGCCGAGCCGCGAGAAAGCCAGGCCGTTCTCGCAGGCGTAAACGATGAGCACGTTGTCGGAAGCAGACCGCTTCCGCGCATAGCAGCGGTCGAACTCGGCCGGCGTCTTCATCCGCCGAGTTTGAGGAAACGTGAGTCGCGGTTGTTCGGTCATCATGTCTTTCCACTGCCGCCGAGGAGGTAGCCGAGGATGGCGTGGGCCGATTCGTCGAGCGGTTCGAGCCCACGGACTTCGAGCTTCTGCTCGACAACCAGTTTACCGAACGCCGCGAAGAACCGCTTCGGGTTGCGGGCCTTCACGATCAATGCGGTCGCACTCGCCTCCACTTCCACGGCCACTGAGTCGGCAAGTTGAATCAGGAGCCGGGCCACTTCACGCGGGTTCGCCACTTCGATCCGCACCGAGATCGGGTGATCGTCCAGCAAGTCGCGAATTTGTTGAAGCGTGCCCACGGCTGCGACGCGGCCCCGCGCCATGATTGCCACGTGGTTGGTCAGCTTCTCCAACGCCTCGAGTTCGTGGCTTGAAATGAGCAAGCACTTGCCCTGGGCCGCGAGGCGTTGAAAGAGTTCGAGCAACTCCTGCCGGCCGATCGGGTCGATGCCCGAAAGCGGTTCGTCGAGAATGAGCAGTTCCGGATCGTGAAGCAGCGCCTGGGCGAGCTTGATGCGCTGCCTCATGCCCTTGGAGTAGCCTTGGAGTTTGCGGTCGGCGCGGTCGGTCATGCCGACCTGTTCGAGGGCCGCTTCGGTTCGGCGAAGCGCTTCTTTCTTGTGGAAGCCGCAAAGCCGCGCCATCATCGCCACGAACTTTCGCCCCGAGAGGTCTTCGTAGAAGGCATCCACATCGGGGCAGTAGCCGACGAGCCGTCGGGCGCGCCAGTCCCAGGCATCGACGCCGCGGATGCTCACTTTGCCGAGCGTCGGTTTGAGTTGGCCGTTGGCAAGTCGCAGCAGCGTACTCTTCCCGGCACCGTTCGCACCGACGAGCCCCGTGATCCCGCCGGTGAGTTCGAGCGTGACCTGATTCAATGCGAGCACGGACCCGTACCACTTGGAGACGTGTTCGAACAGCAGCAATGGTTGAACCGACATCGTTGCCGCCGAATGATAAAGATTAGCCGCGACGCGGAGTCCTCGGAGCGGAGCGCTTCGCCCTCACGAGACGATCTCCACTGCTTGAACGCGCTTCCGCAGGTACAGCAAACACGCGACGCACACACCGGCCACCACGAGACCCGCTTGCCAAAATGGAGGCTGTTCCAGGGGCCGAATCGTCGAACGATCCACTTGCAAACACCAGAGGCCGAGCAGATACAGGTCGTTCCACAGGTCGATGAGCCGCCAGTGTTCATCGGTCTTGAGGCCGTCCACAAGCCAGCCCGCGAGCATCCGCAGCAGCACGAACACGCCCATCCAGACCATGACCATCGGCACGGTTCGCCGCAGCCAGACGGCCGTGGCCATCACCATCAAGCTGAGCGTGACCGTGAGCACCAGCCCGTAGCCGAACACGCCGAGGAGCAGGTCGAGGTTGTCGAGATAGTACGTCTTCCAATCGTAGAGCAGCCCGGCTTGAATCCAAAGTACGAGAGCCGGCAAGGTCGTGGTGAGGTTCACGAAGAAGCCGATGGCGAGGCACTTGCCGAGGATGTAATGCCAGCGACCGATCGGCTTCGACAGGTAGAACGGCAAGCTGCCGTGGAAGAAATCGTTGCCGACGAGCACCGACCCGGCGAGGGCCAGGACGATGACGACGATGTACCCTTCGAACCAGATGAAGTTGCCGAACGTGTGGGCGGAGCCATCCAGTGCGAGCCGGCTCAGGAACTTCGTGAAGTCCTTCATCGGCACCTTCATCCCGGCAATCGGCACCGCGTCGTCGCCCAGTTGCGTCGTGATCCAGACGACGAGGTACTGCCCGTAGAAGAAGAAGAAGAAGATCATCATGCTGAGGCCGAAGAGCCCCCAGTAGAGCCGCCGGCGAAACAACAATTTGAGCGAGGCACGCGCCAGGGCGAGCGCGGACCAGAGCGGCCCGTGCAGCGTCCCGCGCCACGGACGGTAGCGAAGCAAACCCGTCGCGGACTGGCGATTCGCGCTCATGGCATCACCGTGCGCAAGAACAATTCTTCGAGCGTCTCGTCGTCGCGGAGCAAAGCGCGAATGACGACCTCGTTTGCTTCGGCCAGTTTGAAGAAGCTCAGATTCGGGAAGCTCTCGGGCACGGTGACGCGCCAGTCGCCCTGGTTCGTTTCGCCGATCACGCGCACGCCTTCCGATTCGAGTTCGTCGCGGAAACGGGTCGCTTCACCCTCCACTCGCAAGCGAAGACGATTGTGCCGGCGCGAGCAAAGGTCGGCGACCATGCCCACGCTGCGAACCTTACCGCCCGCGAGAATCACCACGCGTTCGCACACGGCCTCGACATCGGCGAGCAAGTGCGTCGACAGCAGCACCGACTTGCCGTGATCGTCGCCGAGCGTGCGAATGAGCCGGAGCATGGCATCGCGACCGGCGGGGTCGAGGCCGCTCGTCGGTTCATCGAGCAGCAACACGGGCGGATCGTGAACCAGCGCCTGTGCGAGTTTGGTGCGCTGCTTCATGCCGGTGGAATACTGTTCGACGGGACGGTAGCGGGCTTCTTCCAGCTCCAGGAACGAGAGCACTTCGTGGGCGCGGCGCTGGGCCTCGCGGCGCGGCATGCCGTAGAGTTCGCCGGCGAGCGACACGTACTCGATGCCCGTGAGCCCCGGCACGAGTGCGTCGGTTTCGGGCATGAAGCCGATGAGGCGACGGAGCCGCCAGTTGCCTTCGGAGTCGCGGTCGCCGCCGAGCGGTTGATCGAGCACGCGTCCGGTACCCGAACTCGGCGGGATGAGCCCCATCAATATCTTGAGCAACGTGCTTTTGCCGGCCCCATTAGGACCGAGCAGCCCGATGCGACCGGGAGGAAGTGCCAGTGTAATGTCGTGGAGTGCCGTGAACGAACCGAACGTTCGCCCGAGAGAATCGAGTGCGATCAGCATGAAAAAGGAACCACGGTTACGTCCGTCCACTCGATCGCGAATCGAAGTTACTTTAGGCGGACGCCGCCGTCAGGTCAAACTCGTGACGCAAATGTGACGAACGAATGCGCCCCACTTACTGCATAATGAGAAGCTGCGAACCCGACCTCTTCGGAGCATCCCGGTGAAACCGCTCTTCCCACTTCTCCTGCTGGTAGCCTTCGCGGACGAGGATCGCACGCTGAAGGTGGTTCCCTCGAAATCGCTGCCCGCAATCGAATCGGTTCTCGTCTACGCCAGCGAGAACATCAAGCCCGGCAAGGACCGCCCGAGGCCCGTCTTCGTCTGGAAGTTCGACAAGGGCGTGACATCGGACCCGACCGCGACTCTCGGCGAAGGGCCGTTTCACATCACCGTGAAACCGAAGGACGGGATCGAGGTGCTGGTTGCCGCGAAGCTGACCATCAAACCGGGCCAGACGCACGTACTCAAACTCGGCGACCTCCTCGGCGTGGTCGAGGTCTTCCAGAAAGACGGCTTCCCCAAGGTGAATCGCATCGTGCTCACGGCACCGGACGATTCCGGTCCGGACGAAAAGGGGCACGTCGCGGTGCAGGTCGGTTCCGATTATCGGGTCGAGATGCCGGTGACGGAAGGCTTCTACGCTGTCTGGCTGGTGCCGGCGAACGGCGCGCGGGCCCATCGTATCGAGGAGCGCCTCCGCGTGCTGCCGGGCAAACACGTCCGCGTGGGAGAGTGAGACGTGCGGGGATTGTGTGGAAGGGCAACGCGATGATAGAATGATCGCGTTCCAGATTTGAGGAGGGAGAACATGGTTCTCACAGGCCAAGTCGTGAATGGCGAGATCGTCCTCGATGGCGCTTCCCGCCTGCCGGAAGGCTCTCAGGTTCGCGTCGAACTCACCGAGGGTGATGTCGACGAGATTGGTCCACCACTCGAACCCTTCGATCGAGTGAAGGAACTCGCACTCCTCCGAGAATCGATCGAGGATATGAAAGCCGGAAGAGGGCGACCGGCCCGAGTCGTCCTGAAAGAGATTGCCGAGCGATACAATCTGCCCTTGGAGCCGGGAGAGTGAGTGAGCGATGGCATTCAACGTCATCTTGCAACCACGGGCCGAAGCGGACGTAGACCGGGTGACATCCTGGCTCGCGCGGAAGAAGAGTCATCTCTCTGCTGCTCAATGGCGGGCTGGGGTGTTCAATTTCGTGGTCAAGAAATTGGAGTACGACCCTCTCCGGTATCCAGAAGCCGACGAGGCGATCGAATTCGGGATCGATCTTCGTATGATGCTTTATCGCCGCTGGAGACACGTCTACCGCGTGCTGTTCGTCGTCGAAGGCAACGACGTAAACGTCCTCCGTATCTGCCATGCTTCCCAGGATCGGCTTCAAGCTGATGAGATCTGACTTCTTCATGCAGGCCCTCGTTCATTCTTGTTCACAAGTTGCTGCTTCTCCGCCTGCCGAGGATGAAGTTCACGTCTACCTCGCGCCGTCGGACCGGCTGCCGTGCGGTCTGGATGAACTCGCGGGGCTGCTCACCCCGGACGAACGCGATCGTGCCGCCCGCTACCGGGCCGGAACGGTTCGCGAGCAGTTCATCATCGGCCGCGGGTTGCTCCGCCGGCTGCTCGCGGGATACCTCGACATCGCACCGCACGCCGTCCCCATTTCGTACATCCTCAATGGTAAGCCGGTACTCGTGGATTCGCCGCTGCACTTCAACGTGTCGCACACGCACGGACTCGCCTTGATCGCAATCGCTAACCGACGCATCGGCGTGGACGTGGAACGCGTTCGCGCGGTCCCCGATGCGGCGGGCCTCGTCGGGCGGTTCTTCTCGCCGGCCGAGCAGCTTGCGTATCGGGCCGTGCCAGCGGAGCGGCAAGAGGCGGCGTTCTTTCGCGGGTGGGTGTGCAAGGAGGCCGTGATCAAGGCGGCAGGTGCCAGCGTTCAATATCTCGATGGCTTCGACGTGGAGTTGGATCCGGGCAAGCCCGCTGCCGTGCTGGCGGCGCGACACGAAGTCTTTGCCGGTGACGGTTGGACCGTCGCGGACTGGGAACCGGCTCCCGGCTTCGCCGCCGCAATCGCGATCGAGGGCACCAGGCCAATCGCGATCGGTCACGGCACCATCGGCTGAGTCCACGCCACTTCGGTATCGCCCTTCGCGTACGGGTTCGGATGCAGCTTCGAACTCGTCACCTTCGCCCGCACGTACAGTTCCTTCCCCGTGAACTTGTAACTCGCCGCAGCACCGGCCACCTCCGCGACCACCTTGCCGATGTCCGGCGAATAGATGTTCGTCACAGGGAGCAAGTTGTCGAGTTGTTCCTTGGAATCGAGGTTGGCGTCCTTCATGGTCGCGACGAACTGCGTGCGGTAAGTCACGCCGGGCTCGGTGTGGATCGCGAGACGAAGTTCGTCGCCGGTCCGCGCGATCTCGTCGAAGCGCACGCCGGTGGAAGCGTAGAAGTCGCCGGCCTCGATGCCCTTCACGATGGAGTCGGCCGTCGGGTGCGGCGACTTCACCATCACCCAGCCGCGGCCGGGGTTCACCTTGCTCAAGCCCCACTCGTGGTAGCCGTGGGCGTCGTCGGTCGCGAGACCATAGACGATGGGCAGTTGGTGCTTGCCGAGTCGCAGGGCCAGGGCGATATCCCAGATGCGTTCGGTGGAAGCGTGCTGGGCGTCGCCGTAATTGCGGACGCCCGGGTGCCCGTTGAACACCTCGAAGTAACGAAGTTCTTCCGAGAGCAGCATCTCCTCGGCGCGCACGCCCCAGCCGAAGTTCGGATGGTTCAAGAACGCGATCATCACTCGGCCGCTCTTCTTCCGCTGGTCGGCAACTTGCCTCATGTTCACGGTGATCGTTTCGAGTGCGTCCCTGCCGTCGATGGGTTTGACCGCGTCGCGGAGGTTGATGCCGTTCATGTGAATCGGCCGCTTGGCGAACGATGTGGTGATTTCCTCCGCCTGAATGAGGAGGAACTTACCGGGCTCTTCGAGCAGGCTGCGGAACTCGGCGAGCGGCTTGAGCCGCACCTGAGCCTTGCTGTCCTTTTCGCGCGTCTCGACCCAGCGTTCGCCGAAGCGCGTCGCGTACTTCTTCATGGCCCGGCTTCGCGTCGCGGTCGCATCCGCAGCCACCCACTTCTCGCCTTCGGATAGCAGGTTGTGATCGGTAAGCGCGAGGAAGTGGTAGCCGTGCTGCTTGTACCAGTCGGCAATCATCTCGGGGAAGTCGTCGCCATCGGACCAAAGCGAGTGCGTGTGCAGGTTGCCCTTCCAGTATTGCGAAGCGGCATTGGTGGCGGGCAGCGGTGTGATGTCGCGCGGCAGCGGGGCGACAGGTTGTTGATAAGCGACCGCAACCGAGAACAGCGCGAGTGTGAGAATCAGAGAACGCATATCACGATACCGTTTAGCCGCGACGCGAAGTCTTCGGAGCGGAGCGCGGCGGAGTCTAGGTTTCCATCAGCAGCCGTAGGGGGTCGCTGAACAGTTGCACCAGGCGCGTCGTGAACCGGGTACCATCGGCACCGTCGATCACACGGTGATCGTACGTCAAACTGAGCGGCAGCATCAGCCGCGGCACGATCTGGCCGTCCTTTACCACGGGTTGCAGGCTCGAGCGCGACATGCCGAGGATCGCAACCTCGGGGTAGTTCACGATGGGGGTGAAGTTGGTGCCGCCGATGCCGCCGAGGTTAGTGATGGTGAAGACGCCGCCGCGCATTTCGTCGATGGCGAGCTTGCCGGCGCGGGCCTTGTCGGCGAGGGTGCCCACTTCCGCGGAAAGCTCGCGGATGCTCTTTTTGTCCGCGTCGCGCACCACCGGCACCACGAGCCCGCGCTCGGTGTCGACCGCGATGCCGATGTGAAAGAACTTCTTCAAAATGAGTTCGCCCGCGTTCATGTCGAAGCTCGACGCGAACTGCGGGAACTCGCGAATCGCGGCAATCGCGGCCTTGATCGCGAGAATGGTCATCGTCACTTTCGGCGAGCCCTTCGGCAGCGATTCCACGGTTCGCTTGCGGGCGGCTTCCAGATCGGTGATGTCCGCGAGGTCGTTCTGCGTCACCATCGGCATCGTACGCCAAGCGAGCGTCAGGTTCTTGGCGATGGTCTGGCGGATGTTCGCGACGGGCTTGCGTTCGATCCCGCCGAACTTGCTGAAGTCCGGCAGCACGTAGCCGGTGGCGGCCTCGCGGGGTCCGCCGCTCTTGATACTCTGGCGTTCCTCGCGAACGAAGCCCTTGATGTCGTCGAGCGTAACGCGCCCGCCGCGGCCGGTCGGTTTGATCTCGGCGAGCACGACGCCGAGTTCGCGGGCCAACCGACGCGATGCCGGGCCTGCAGGAATGGGAGCGCCGTTGGCGACCGGCGCTCGGACAGGTTGTGCCGGCGCAATACCGTTTAGGAGCGTGGGAGCGTCTCGCGCTTCGCTCCGAGGACTTCGCGTCGCGGCTAAACTTTCGGGTTCTCGGGGTTTCTCGGCAGGCTTTTCCGCGCTCGCTGCACCACTCAGCGTCAGGATCACGCCGCCGACGGGAATCTTGTCGCCCGTCTTGACCTGAATGCCTTCGATGGTACCGGCCGAGTCGCACGGGATCTCCATCGAGGCCTTGTCGGTCTCGACCGCGATGACGTTCTGTCCGGCGGTCACGGCGTCGCCCGGTTTCACCATCACGGTCGTGACGGTCGCCGAGTCGATACCTTCCCCGAGATCGGGCAAACGAAATTCCATTAGTGTCCTCACCCGGCCGCTTACGCGGCACGGCTCGCCAAGACTCACACCGTCCACGGGGCCGGCGCTTCACTCACGCCCAGTTCCACAATCGCCTGCTTCACCACGTTAACTTCGATTTCGCCGCGGCGAGCCAGGGCGCTCAGCGCCGCGATCACCACGTGCTCGGCGTCCACCTCGAAGAAGCGCCTCAACGCCTTGCGGGTTTCGCTGCGGCCGAAACCATCCGTGCCCAGTGCCACGAGCCGACCGTCGAGGAAGCCCCCGAGTTGCTCCGGCAGCGCCCGCATGTAGTCGGAGG
>JAYTGN010000131.1:0-15431 GCA_043733485.1 Gemmataceae bacterium | reverse complement strand
GGCCGAGCTTTCGAAGCGTTTGAGGAACTGCGTGCGGATCAGGGCGATGACCTGCTGCGTGCGGCCTTTGACGAACTTCTCGTCGGGTGAGAGTTCGATGCCGTCCAGGATGTAGTCGTATGGGTTGTAGATGGCGAGTGCGAAGAGGGGCTTCTCCTTGGCGAAAGCGTCTTCGACCATCTTGAGGAGTTTGCCGTAGGTCTTCTTCACGGAGTAGTCGGCGACCTGGGGCGGGAGCCGATTCGGGAAGACCGCGGTGGATCCGGCGTGGATTTTCTGGCTCTCGCGGACGAACGCGCGGCTCCGCTGGACGACGAGCTTTTCGAAGAGTACATCGCGCGCGAGCACGCTGGCGGCTTCGAGGAGATTCGTCTCGGTCGCCGGGTCGCCGCCGGTGGACTGGATCAGGTCTTTCTCCAGCTTGCGGATGTGGCCGGGGAGCGAGTGGATGCCGAGGTTCTTGAAGTGGTCGGCCTTCCGGCGCGAGAAGAGTTCGACGAGGTGCTGGATGTCCGTGAGGCGGTTGTTGACCGGCGTCGCGGTGAGGAGGAACGTTTGCTTGTTCTCGCCGATGAGTTCGAAGAGCCGGTGGTAGCGAGACGGCGGCCGGCCGTCGCGGCTGGTCGGGATGCGTTCGCCGGTGCCGGCGTAGCCGAGGTTGCGGAAGTGGTGGGCTTCGTCGACGACGACGACATCGGCCCGCTCCTGCACCTGTGCCAGCAAGGCGGGGTAGTCCTTCTCGTCGTTCGCGACCCGGCTCAGGTCGGTGTGGTTGAAGATTTCGAGGCCGCCGTAAGCTCCGAAAAGGTGCGGCGCATAGTCCTTCAAGGCTCGTTCCCAGACGGGCTCTCGGCCGGCCTTGGGGACGAACAGCGCGACCCGCTTCCGCTTGCACTCGATGAGGTACTCGATCAGCATCATGCCGATGAACGTCTTACCGAGTCCGACTCCATCGCAGAGCAAGGCACCGCGGTGGGAATCGGCGATCTCGAGCAGGTTGAAGAAGCCGTCGCGCTGGTACTTGTCGAGGCGTGGGTAGATCTTCGACTTCTTCTCGAACCACTCGGCATCGGTGGGTTCGAAGCGGCGGTGCAACTCCTGGAGCGCGCGAGCGTAGACCTCGAACGGCGCGTAGTCGCGGGTATGCCGTTCGATGACGCGAAGGATTTCCGGCGTCACGTCCTCGGCTTCGTTCCAGTGTTCCTCGTACCACTCTTGCAGGACGCGAACCGGGCTACCCGTGATCTGGACGTTCAGTTCGATGTTCTCGGTAAGGCCGGGAGAGGTGAAGTTCGACGAGCCGACGAGGGCGGACGAACCGACGACTTCTTTGCGCGCGTGCGTGAGGTACGCCTTGGCGTGGAACTTGTCCTTCTTGTAAACCCGGCAGGCAATCTGGCCGGAACGAATGGCCTCGACGATCGCCGGCACGCCCGTCAGGAAGTCGTTCTTTTTCTTCTCGTTCTCCAGGCTCTCGTCGAGTCGCCCCGCGATGTTCGCCAAACCCGCGGCGAATGCCGCGCGGGTGCGGAGCGAAACTTCATCCCCCATCAGGATGCGGATGCGTTCGACCTTCTTCCACTCCTCGCCGAGCGCGAGCAGTGAACCGATTTCGAAATAGCCGGTCGCGATGTCGATCGTCTTGGAGAGATCGCACCATTCCCGGAGGTACTTCAGCACCTTCCACTCGGAGTCGCTGTTGTCGACGATGAAGAGTTCGCTTCCGGTTTTGCTCGTTCTGGTTGGCATTCCAAGATCCAATTCCTGCCACTTGAGGAAGTACCCCCGGCGCGACTTGAACGCGCGACCCCCGGTTTAGGAAACCGGTGCTCTATCCACTGAGCTACGGAGGCAAAGCGCAATCCCACCGCCAATACATCCTATCACTACACCCGGCACTCCACCCGCGACACCTGAACAACCGAACAAACGAGGCCGAAGAACTCCAGCCGGAAGGAGCCCGAACGCAGCCTCGTCCGAATGTCTGGCGAATGGGCTGCACCCTCGGTATGCTCAGGGCCATGAACCCAATTCTCTCCCGTGGAATGCTTCCCATTATCGTCGCCTTCGTTTCGTTCTCCTCGGCCGCTCCAGCGGATGAAGCCGCGCCGAAGAAGGCGCCGAACATCGTCCTCATCTTCACCGACGATCAAGGCTACGGCGACCTCGGCTGCTTCGGCGCGAAAGGATTCTTAACTCCCAACATCGACGCGCTCGCGCGCGACGGCATCCGGTTCACCGACTTCCACGTTTCGCAACCCGTCTGCTCCGCGAGCCGGGCCTCACTGCTCACCGGTTGCTACGCCAATCGCATCGGCATCCACGGGGCGCTCGGGCCGAACGCTCGCCACGGCATTCACGCCAACGAGACCACGCTCCCCGAACTGCTCAAGGCCAAGGGCTACGCCACCGGCATGGTCGGCAAATGGCACCTCGGCCACCACCCGCAGTTCCTGCCCACCCGGCACGGCTTCGACTCCTACTTCGGACTGCCCTACTCGAACGACATGTGGCCCTACCATCCCGAAGCCAAGGCCGGAACGTATCCGAAGCTGCCGCTCTTCGAGAACGAGAAGATCCTGCTCGCGGACGTGAAGGCCGAGGATCAGGCGAAACTCACGACGCAGTATACCGAGCGAGCCGTGAAGTTCATTGAGCAGAACAAGGCGAAACCGTTCTTCCTGTACGTCGCCCATTCGATGCCGCACGTACCGCTGTTCGTTGGCGAGAGATTCAAGGGTAAGTCGCAGCAAGGGCTCTACGGCGACGTGATTCAAGAACTCGACTGGTCGGTCGGCGAAATCCTCAAGGCGCTCGACTCGCACCAGCTGGCCGGCAACACGCTCGTCATCTTCACGACGGATAACGGCCCCTGGCTCAGTTACGGGAACCACGGCGGGACCGCGGGCAAACTCCGCGAAGGCAAGGGGACGGTGTGGGAAGGCGGCGTGCGCGTGCCGTTCGTGGCCCGGTGGCCGGGCACGATTCCGGCGAACGCCGAGTGCCGCATCCCGGCGATGACCATCGACCTACTGCCGACCGTGGCGAAGCTGGTTGGAGCGGAGTTGCCGAAGCAGGCGATCGACGGCAAGGACATCGGCCCGCTGCTCCGGAACGAGGCCGAGGCGCGATCGCCTCACGAAGCGTACTTCCACTACTACAACACCGGCGAACTCCAGGCCGTGCGGAGCGGCAAGTGGAAGCTGATGCTGCCGCACACCTACCGAACGATGGACGGGCAGGATCCGGGCAAGGACGGAACTCCGGGTCGCTACCGCCAGGTGAAGATCGAACTGCCCGAGTTGTACGACCTCGACGCGGACTTGGGCGAGACGAAGAACCTCGCAGCGGCGAACCCCGAGGAAGTGAAGAGGCTGATGGGCTTTGCCGAGAGATCGCGGGAGGAACTGGGCGATTCGCTGACGAAGCGGGTTGGCAAGGGCGTTCGCGAACCGGGGCGACTCCCGAATGAGTCGAAGTGAGGGCCGAACGAATCGAGACCCGCCTCGCAAGGTTCGCACTCACCCGATGCGGAAGGCTTCCTTCAGGCAGCTTAGTGCCTCGTCGCCGCGGCTGGTTTCCACCACCACGCTCACGCAGACTTCGCTCGAGTTGATCACGCTGATGTTGATCCCGCGCTCGGCCAGGGCCTGGAACATCGTGCGAGCCACGCCCGTGTGAGTCCGCATCCCCACACCCAACACGAAGAGCACCGCGATGTCGCTCTCGCCGACCACGCGGCAACTCGCATCGATCTCGCGGACGACGTTCTGCGTGCGCTTCAAGGCCCGCGTGAGGTCGGCCTTCGGCACCGTAAACGAGAGTTCCGCCTTCCCCGGTGCGGTCAGGTTCTGCACGATCGTGTCGACGATGATGCCGCCGGTGGCCACGGCACTGAACACCTTCAAACAGTTGCCGGGAAGGTCGGGCAGGTCCGAAATCGTGATGCGGCTCTGCTCCGCATTCAAGTGGGCACTGCTGACCAGCACGTCTTCCATACCCTCGAGCCGGGCGACGGCGGTCTCGCGGTCCTTGGTGCCGGGCACGACGAGGGGGGGGCGAAGTTTGAACTGGGCATCGGCGGGAACGCCCGCACCCTTGCGCGGTTGAGCCAGCGTAAACGCCGCGTGGACGGCCCGCAACGCCTTCCGCCCGAGAACTGCCTTCTTCGCTTCCAGATGGGCCTGCTTGATTTTTCCGACGGGTGGGTCGCCCGGTTCCACGGGCACCGCACCGTTCTCGTCTTCTTCAATCAGAACGCTGATCTTGATGTCGCCGGTCGTGATCATCTTCATGTTGATGCCGGCTTCCGAGAGTGCCGCGAACATCTTCTCGGCCACGCCCGTGTGCGTTCGCATGCCGGCCCCGACCACCGACACCTTGCTCACGCGGCCCGTTTCCCGCAGCGTTGCTCCCAGTTCATCCGCGATGGGCTTGAGCGTCTTGATGGTCCGTTCGCGTTCGGCGTTCAGCACCGTGAAGCCGATGGTCGCCTTCCCGGCGTCGCCGGCACTCTGAGCGATCATATCCACGGCAATGTTCGCCTTGGCGAGTTCCTCGAAGATGCGATGACTGACGCCGGGACGGTCCGGAACGCCATCGAGCACGAGCCGCGCTTCGTCCGCCGCGAGCGCCACGCCGCATACGGGGATCTCGCTCATCCACTCCGTTTCGGGCACGATCCACGTTCCCACCGCATCCGAGGTCGCGTTGCGAACCATGAGCGGCACGTCGTACTTCTTGGCGAACTCGATGGAGCGCGAATGCATGACGCCGGCACCCATGCTCGCCATTTCGAGCATCTCGTCGTAGCTGATCGCGTCCATCTTGCGGGCGTCCGGCACGATCCGCGGGTCGGTCGTGTAGACGCCATCCACGTCCGTGTAAATCTCGCACTCGACTTCGTAGCCGGCGAGTTTCATGGCTGCGGCAATGGCGACGGCCGTGGTGTCCGACCCGCCGCGGCCCAGCGTCGTGATGTCGTTTTGATCGTCGACGCCCTGGAAACCGGCAAGCACGGCAATGTTGCCCGCTTCAAGTGCCGCCTTCAGGCGCGTGGTGTCGATGTCGCGGATGCGGGCCTTGCGGTGCGTGCTGTCCGTTTGAATGCCGATCTGCGTGCCGGTGAAGCTGACGGCTTTTTCGCCGAGTTCGTGGATGGCCATCGCGGTGAGGGCGATGGAGATTTGCTCGCCGGTGGCGAGGAGCATGTCCATTTCGCGCGCCGAGGGCGTGGCCGTGATCTCGGCAGCTTTGGCAATGAGGTCGTCCGTGGTGCTGCCCTGAGCGGAGACGACGACGATGACCTGATTGCCGGCATGTTTGGCGCGGATGGCTTTGCGGGCGGCCTCGCGCACCCGATCCGCATCGCGTAAACTCGACCCGCCGAATTTCTGCACCACCACGCCCACGGCAAGACTCCGAATTGAGGAGGTGAAACCGTTAGGATACGTGCGAGGGAAAGGAAAGCGTAGCCGCGTACTGATAGGGCACGACGTTCATCCGCTCACGAATACTGGACGGCGATTGCCACGAGGCCCGCGAATACTCCGACAATTCCCACAACCCAGACAGGAACGTGCAGAAACTCGGTACCTTTCCTGATGTCGAAGATCGAACTTCCGAGCAACCGTCGGCTAATTAGATCGAAAGCGATTGCCGAGACTCCGAAGGCGAGGAGCGGGAGCCAGGGCCCGAGTCGAAATGCAAGCCCGGCTATCGTGGCCACCATGAAGGCCATGAGGAAGACGCAGAGCCCCGCGCCGTTGATTCCACTCATCACGAAAAGCATCAGCAGAATAAATAGGCTATTTGTGCGAATCTGCGGAAGACCGTCGTGTTCGAGCTCCAGATCGTCCGCATGAAAGAGACCCGGCTTTGGTGGTGGCGAGTAGACGTAGCCGCACGGGCAACGGGATTGACCATCCGTCTTAGCGACACCGCAAAGCCGACAATGAGTCTCCATCGGTATGTCCCTTCAAGGTCAGTCGTGGGTTCGTTCAGCGATACAAAATTAATTCTTCCCCAACCTCGGATCGAAGCGGAACGGCTTCGGCTTGCCGACGCGAATCTGTCGGAACTTCGGGTGCAACGGATTGAACAAGTAGTTGAAACTGCCGTTCACGACGGCACTCGGCACCTTCAAAACCGGTCGCGATTCCTCGGAAGCGAGCCACATGTCGCCGAGGCGTTGCGTCGATTTTGAAACCGGGTCGTGAGACCAGTCTCGGGGCAAAGCTTTTTTCGGAAGCACATCGAAGAGTGAATCGTCGAACTTCGCCTCGATCGAGCAGTAGGCCCGAAGCAGGAGTTGGTCTGAAATTGCGTGGACGAGTATTTCCAGTGCGCCGAGGGCGGGGTGCTCGGACATGTAGACCATCGGGTGGCCGGGGCTGTTCCAGCGGCCACCGTAGAGGCGGGCACCGTCTCCCGAGAAGGACGACGTCGCCCATTTTAGCTTGTCGATTCGCCAGACTGAAACGATCACGAGAAGACCCCGCGATCGAGCCGGCCGATGAGATCGAGGACGAGTTGTGCGCCGATTTGAGTGCGTGCGAGTTCGAGGGGCACGCGTTGGCCCAAGCCGCGAACCGGTTCCGTGAGCCAACGACGAGCCGCCGCGGCGTCGCCTTCAAAAAGGTCCGAAGCACGCTCGAAAACCTGCGCCACGCGGAAGAGCCGTTCCGACTCGGCCGGTTCGAGCATCGCCGATTTCTTGCGGCGCGACAGCGTACTCGCGGGCAGTTGAGCCGCTTCCAGAATATCCTGTTGCTTGAGCCCGCTGTTGTGGACGAACGCTTCGACCGAGTCGAACGGAAGCCCGAGCAGAAGCCGATCGTGAATGGATTGCGGGCGGTGTTCCGTCAGGCCCAGGCACCAGCCGAGCCCCTTCGGGTGCTTCCGCGATTTCACCGTGGCCATGATTCGTCCTCAATCGCCAGATGGCAATCGCATTATTCCAAATAGAATGATGCGAGTCAACCTTTGGCTCGCCAGCATCCAATCCTCAGGAGAGGCTCATGAGCGGATTCGTCGACGAATTCAAGAAGTTCATCCTGCGTGGGAACGTGATCGATCTCGCCGTCGGCATCGTGATCGGGGCATCGTTCGCCAAGATCATCGATTCGCTCGTCTCCGATCTCTTCATGCCGATCGTCGGCTTCATCACCAACGGCGTGAACATCGCGGGACTGAGCACGACCTACGGCGACGTCACGATCCGCTACGGTAACTTCCTCCAGGCCAGCATCAACTTCATCATCATCGGATTCTGCTTGTTCCTGGTCGTGAAGGGGATGAACGTCCTCCAGAGCCGCATGAAGAAGGAGGAGGCCGCGAAGCCGGCAGAGCCTTCGGCGAGCGAGAAGCTGCTCGCCGAGATTCGCGACCTCTTGAAGCAATCAACCCCCAACGGCCCGCTTCCCACTCTTTGAGTTGCTGCGTTCGAGGCCGCGACAGGCGGCACGCAGCCGGCGCATGGCCTCGGGAATCTGTTGAGGTTCGACGACTCCGTAACAGAGCCGTGCTTCGTTCTGCGGCACGTGCCCATTTTCATCGGGAACGTGGGCGAACTCGCCGGGCACGTAGAGAACGCCAGAATCGAGCGAGGCCTGCACGAGCGGGCCGCTCGGCCCGGCATCGAGATGCTCCGGGAAGCGAACCCAGAGGAACAACCCACCCGCCGGCCTCGTCCACGACACCTCGGGCCAGTCCGAGAATTCTGCTTCGAGCGAGCGCACCATCAGGTCGCACTTCTCGCTGTACAACGCCCGCAACTTCTCGACGTGCCGGCGGTAGTCCCCGGTCTCCATGATGCGGTCGATGATGTGCTGGGCCAGGTTCGTCGAGCCGAAATCGTGGCTCCCCTTCAAGTGCAACATCGGCTCCACGAGATCGCCCGGCATCAACGCATACCCCGTCTTCAACCCCGGCGACAGCGGCTTCGAGAACGTCGAAGCGAAGACGACGTGCTCGTTGCGGGTATCGAAACTCTTCACGCTCGGAATGTCGTGGCCCGAGTAGCGGAGTTCGCGGTAGGCGGCATCTTCGAGAATCACAATGCGATGGTGCTTGCTGAACCGGCGCGCCAGTTCCACGAGCCTGGGCCGGCGATCCTCGGCGAGTGTGAGGCCGGTCGGGTTCTGGAAGTAATCGACCGTGTAGATCAGCTTCACCTTGGAGAGTTCGCCGGTGCGGTCGAGGCGGATCAGAAGCGATTCGAGGGCGTCCATGTCCATGCCGCGGTCGTCCATCGGCACGGCGAGTACGCGGGCTCCCTTGCTCTGAAGCAGGCTGTGGTACACGAAGTAAGACGGTGCCTCGGTGATGACGATGTCGCCCGGATCGAAGAGCACTTCGCCGAGCAAGTAAAGCAGTTGCTGGGAGCCGGTGGTGAGTACGACGCGATCGGGTGACAACCCGATGTCACTGGGTCGGACGCCGTCGGCCGTGCAGACGAGATCGAGTACCTTTTCGCGGAGCGAGGTGAGCCCTTGCGTGGAGCCGTACTGGAGGGCGGCGCGGCCCGTGGCCGGGTCGGCCATGATGGCGGCGACGGCAACCGCGACTTCCTCGCAGGGCAGGGAGGCTTCATCGACCAGCCCGGCGGCCAGCGAGATGAGCCCCGGGTTATCCAGTGCCTTCTGGATGAAGTACGAGATGGGCGAATCGGTGGTGCGGAGCGACTTGCCCGAGAAGGGCAACGGGGCCGGCGGCATGGGAGCCTTTCAAAATAGAATCGGCCCCGGAGGATGACTCCGGGGCCGACGGGTGGTTCGTGGAACGCTGGTCGGGAACCCGGAGTTAAGTGGCTGCGACTGCAGCCGCCGCGATGGCAGCAGTCCGTCCGAATCGGGCTTCGAGCAACATCGCCATCGAGAATCGCCTCACGAGTTCCGCCGACAAAGCGGGTCCATATTTTTATCGCGCGGTTCGATCCTTGCCAAGCGGAAATGAGAAATTCGGGACATGCGATCCCGGGGCTTCCGCCCTGGGCTAAAGCAGGCGGCCGCTCCGCGGCGAAGAATCGGTTCGCCGCGGAGCGGGCGACTTGTTTTAGCCCAGGGCGGAAGCCCTGGGACTTAGGGATCACTTCTTCGGCTTGGCGTACGAGAGCGACATCATCGCGTAGGCCACGTCGAGGATGGGGTCGCCTTCCATCCAGCCGGGGTTCTCGTTCTTCCAACTGCCGTCGGCAAGCTGCCGCTTCGCGAGCGCCGCCGTCAGGTCCGAGCGCCAGTCGTGCTTCACGCCCTTGGCATCCTCGAATTCATCCATGCCGAGCGCGTCCATGGTCTTGGCGAAGGTGTGATAGTAGTAGAAGAGCCCTTTCTCCGAACTCGCGCCGGGCATGCCGGGGTTCGCGTCCAGCGTGTAGTTTTTCTTGACCCATTCGAGCGCGATCTTCATGCGCGGGTCGTCCTTGCCAACGCTGCAATAAATCATGCTCTTGATGCCGGCGTAGGTCATGCTGCCGTAGCCGCCCATGTCGGTCTTGCGACCGTCGCCATCGGTGCGTCGATTCTCGCCGCCGTTGGCTCCCGTATAGATGAAGCTGCCGTCGTTGTTCTTGGCGGCCCACTCGGCCGTGTTGAACTCGCTCTTAAAGTTCTGACATCGGCCCACGAACACGAGTGCCTTCTTGAAAGCGGGATCGTCCTTCGGCGTACCGGCGGCCTTGAGCGCTTCCAGGAAGAATGCCGTGTTGGAAAGGTCTGGCCGCGACTTGCCGCCCGCGTACCCGGCCCCACCGTAGTAGTCGCTATCTTGTTTCTTCTCGCCGGTGTCTTCGTCCCACTGATAAGACTTCAGGTATTTGGCCGCGCTGCCGATCACGGCGGTGTACTTCTCGCCTTTGTTCGCGGCGGCGAGCGCCATCACGTTGATGCTCGTGGCGTAGTTCACCAGCACGGGGTTCTCCTTGCCGGCAATGTGCCCCTCTTTTTCATTCACCAGCGATTCGATGAACTTGAGCCCCTTGGCCACGGGTTCGTCTTCAGGATTGGAACCAGTGCGAATCAGACCCGTCACCACCACGCCCGTGATGCCGCGATTCTGCGGCGCGGACCCCCAGCTCCCATCTTCGTTCTGCGTCTTCTTCAGGTACGCGGACGCCTTCTCGACCGTGGCCTTCCACGAATCGGCCTTGGGTTGTGCGGCGATGGGAGGAGCCACGAGCAGGACGGCCATCGCCGCAATCGGGAGGACGAGGCGGAACAGATACTTCATGGGTGAACCTCGAAGCGATGGTGAATCGGTTGGGTCTATCCTATCCCGGCAAACCGGATGCCGGTTTGAGAAACCCCTTGATGGTGGAAGCAGTCGCCCCGGCGATGGCCAACTCCTGACCACAACCGGGCGCGGAATGGCCGAATCGAGTCGGGCTTCGACTTGATTCCGCCTGCTTCAAAGTGGTACGTTTCGGCGATGCCTTCCGATCGACCGGACCTATCCCTGATCGTGCCGACGCGCAATCGCCCCGAGCCATTGCGTCAGTTTTTGACCAGCATTCAGCGAACCGCCAAGCGGCCCGATCGACTCGAAGTCATTCTCGTGATCGACGACGATGCGACGTGCGAAACGTCGGGTTTCCCCAGACTCAAGATTTGGCAAACCATCGGCCCGCCGGGCCGCACCATGGGCGAACTCAATCGCGCCGGCTACGCCGCGTCGCACGGCGAACACGTCATGCTCCTCAACGACGATGTCGTCGTGCGAACGAACGGTTGGGATCGAACCGTGCTCGCGTGCTTCGAACGGTTCCCGGACCCGGTCGCACTCGTACACGTCAACGACACCTTGATCCGCGATTATCTCTGTACATTCCCGATTCTGTCGCGGGCCTACTGCGAACTCATCGGGGGCATTTGTCCTACCGAGTACGAACGATACCGCATCGACGACCACATCGAAGACGTCTTCAACATCCTGGCATTCCTCGGCGTTCGCCGCACGATTTACTTGCCCGATGTCATCTTCGAACATTGCAACTCGGTGAATCATCCGACGGCGGGTGCCGTGTACGAATCCGATCCGGAGATTTTGGCCCGCGATGCGCCGCGGTTCGACGCAATGTTGCCGATGCGGAAAGCGATGGCCTTGAAGGTACTCGAATTGATTGGTGGCCACGAGTTGGTTAAGTGTGAAACGATGCTGGACGGGATCACCGATTCGTTTGGATTGCGGACGCCGGGACGTCAGCACATCGTTCGGGCGAACTGGCTGAAGCGCGCTCCCAAAGAAGCACTCGCATTGGGTTCGCGATTGACATCGTGCTATGAACGCGGCGGCGTTCGCGGGCTCGCTTCCGCTGTGGTTCGCCGACTACTTTCGGCCCAGTGACATCACCTCCACCGTCGATTTCGCATTGGACACCACGTCTTCGCGCGGCAGCAATTTCGGCGGAACCGCAAGCGTACCCGAGAGCAAATCGCGGTCGAGGCGGTGCGTCGTCATCTGTCGAATTTGACGCACCGTCTCGGGTCCGAATTTACTGTGGAGCATGCCGAGGTAGCGCGGATGCGAATAGTACATGTTGAAGGCTTCGTCGCGGAAGCGGAGCACGTCTTTCGCGGGCAGGTAGCGCGTCGGCAGCGGCAGGCAGTCTTGAGAATGCTGCGAGTAGCCGGTCCACTTCTGCGGTAACGGCAAGCCCTGACGAACGGCCAAAGTATAGAGCGGCGAACCGGGGTACGCCATCGCCGAGTAGAAGTTCGCGAACTCGCAGTTCAAATCGATGGCCATGTCCAGCGTCGATTGCATGGTGTCGCGATCGTCTTCCGGCAGGCCGAAAATGTAGTTGCCGATGACGTTGATTCCGGAGGCTCGAATCTGTTCGACCACGCGGAAGACTTCCTCCTGCCCGAAGCCCTTGTCCACATCGGCGCGAACTCGGCCATCACCGGCTTCGATGCCCACCGCCAGCCAGTTAAACCCCGCGGCCTTCAACTTCTCTAACATGCCATCCTTGATGGTGTCGATTCGCGTGTATGCCCAGATGTTGAGATCGTAGCCACGGTCGATGATGCGGTCGCAGATGCCCATCACGTGCTTCCGATTCAACACGAACATCTCATCCGCAATCTTGATATTCCGCACGCCGTAGCGATTGACGAGCGTATCGATTTGCTCGATGACGCGATCCGGGCTCCACGCTCGATAGGTATTGACGGTGGACTTGACGCCAGCGGCTTCCTCACCGCTTTTAAACGGTGCCTGTATGCAGCAGAACGAACAGTGGTACGGGCAGCCGAGGGTGGTGTAGAGGGCGGCATACGGTTGTCGATCGCTGCCATCGAGGCAGTGCCAGTTGTGGGCGCGATACTTGGCCATGGGAAGTAAATCCCAGGCGACGCCGGGCATCTCGCGATCGAGGTCCGCGAGCAAGGGCTTGCCGGGCACGAGCCGCGCCTTGCCTTGATCGCGATACCAGAGCCCCGGCACCTTGTTGAACGCGGGCACCGTGGTTTTCAGGGCTTCGACGAGTGCAACGAGCGTGTACAGTCCCTCGCCAGCCGCGACGAAATCGACGGCTTCATCCTGAAGTGTTAGTTCCGGTAACGCGGCCACGTGGCCACCGAGCATGAGGAGCGGTTGATCGCGAGTGAGATCCTTGATGGCGGTACAAACCTGCCCCGCAGCGGTCATGATCTGGGTCGAGGCGGACGGTTGATGTCCGTAGGCGACGACGGCCGCGAGTACCGGGTTCAGATACTTCACGCGCTCGGCAACCGCCAGGTGATCGATTCCATCGGCCTCGGCATCGATGATTTTGACGGACAAACCCTTGAGCCGGCAGAACGTGGCCATGAGCCCCGCCCACACCGGATTCTCAACGGCCGTAAGCGTGGCTCCCAGCGATTGATAAACCTGCGGCCGGCTGCGCGGATTGATGAGAACGAGATCGAGTTGTGCGGACATGTAAGACTCCAACCTGGGAGCGCGGGCGTCCCGCCCGCATCGGCAATAGTGAGGAGAAAATCAGCGGCCGGGACGGCCGCGCTCCCAGGGAAGAGCGGCCGGGACGGCCGCGCACCCGGGATCAAATCCCGCGGCCGGCGGCGAGGCCGTTTAACAATTCGCACAATTTCAGAATGCGCTCGCGATCCAGCGTGGGGTAATTCCCGATGTAGAACCCGTAAAAATGCACGTGGTCGGCGAGCGGGCACTGCTTCCACGCATCCGCGCCCAGGATTCGCCGCAGGTACGGTTGTCGAAGCTGATTGCCACCGCCTGCCGTGCCGCGACGAAATTCCACGCCGTGCTTCCTCAGCGTGGACATCACACGATTACAGAGCGCGTCGTCGGCGTCCTTCAAGATCAGCGTGAAGGCATAGTTCGAACTGCCTTCAATGTCGAAATCCGTGCGGTAGAGATCGGGGTCGAGGTGTTTAAGCAACAGTTTGAGATTCTCGGTGCGGCGTCGGTTGCCATCGTCCAGGCGTTTGAGTTGCGAGCGGCCGATGACGGCGTTGATCTCGGTACTGCGCACGTTGTACGCCGGGAACGCGAAGATGAACTCGGGGTTCAAATCTGGGTATTCGTCGATGTAATCGAACTTCCGCCCGTTGCAGTCGATCTCGCGGACCATCCCGTGGCCGCGGAGCATCCGCACGGTTTCGTAAAGGTCCGCATCGTCCGTGCAGACCATGCCGCCCTCGATCGTACTCAGATGGTGAGCGTAGTAGAACGAGAAGTTCGACGCGAGACCGAAGGTGCCGAGCTTGCGATTTTGAAACGTCGCTCCGTGCGATTCGCACACATCTTCAATCAGCGGAATCTTGCGGCGTTTCAACTCATCGAGCAGCGGCTGCGAGAGCGCGTTGTAGCCGAGTACGTGTGTAAGAAACACGGCGCGGGTTTTGGATGTCAGTTTCTCCAAGATGAGATTGTTGTCCATCCCGAGCGTCTGCGGATTGATATCCACGAACACCGGCTCGAATCCATTGTGCAGCACTGCGGAAATGTCCGACACCCACGTGATGGCGGGGACGATGATCTCTCCGCCGGCACCGTGGAGTTCCCTGAGTGCCGCGAGCGTCACCAGATTCGCGGACGAACCCGAATTGACGAACACGCTGTATTGCACGCCGAGCCAACGCGACCATTCCTCCTCGAACGCCCGCACGTTCTTGGATTGCGTGAGGATGGGGTCTTCCTGCTGCAACAGTTCGCAGACCGCGTCGAGGTCTTCCCGCGCGATGTTGTTTTTCATGAGCGGCCAGTTGAGGCCGGTCTGCTTAGGAGCGGTCGCGAGCATGTTATCTCCTGGCGAACCGGCGACGTAAGTCGCCGGGTGAATCGAAGAACCCGGCGACTCACGTCGCCGGTTCGCCGTTCAGAATGGCCCCTTGAATTCGATGCTTTGAAGCTCGGGTCGTTCGTCCGGAATCCAGCCGCAGGTTTCGCCTTCCACCATGTCGCTGGCGGCCGAGGCGATGGTCCGCGCGTTCGGGTAGAACAAATCTTCCAGCACCGGCGTCGTCGGGCACGTCGTTGGGGCGAAGCCCATCCGCTTCATGCTCAGATCGCGAACGCCCTGCAATCGCTCGGCCACCTGGGCCACGATCTCGGCCGCGGCCCCGCAGTTCGTCCACGCCGTATCGACCACGATCAGCCGGCCGGTGCGTTCCACCGATTCCGCGATGGTGTCGATGTCCAGCGGGCTGAGCCAGATGGGGTCGATCACCTCGGCCTTCACACCGATGCTCTCCAAATACTTCGCAGCGCGGAGGCACTCGACCTGCATGTACGAAATGCCCACGAGCGTGATGTCTTCGCCGGGGTTCGTGATGCGGGCCTTGCCGGGCAGCACGGTATAGCTGGCTTCGGGCACTGGGCCCTTTTGGAAGTGCAGCAGCCGATGCTCGACGTAGAGAACCGGGTTGTCGTCGCGCACGGCGGCGGCGAGGCAGCCCTTCGCATCGTAGGGTGTGGACGGTGCCACGACTTTCATACCGGGCACGTTCATGAACATGCCGTGCAGGCCTTGCGAATGTTGGGCACCCTGGCCCCAGCTTTTGCCGATCATCGCGCGAACCACGAGCGGCACGTTCACGCGACCTCCGTACATGTACCGGCTTTTTGCGGCGACGTTCACGAGTTGGTTCATCGCGAGCAGCAGGAAGTCCATGCGAATGTGAACGTGGATGGGCCGCAGACCGGCGAGGGCCATGCCGATGGCGGCACCGGTCATCGCGTCTTCGGAGAGCGGGGTGCCGAAGACTCGCTCGGGTCCGAACTTCTCCAGCAGCCCGCGGGTCGTGCCCTGGATGGCTTTCGGATCGTCGACGTCGAGGCCGAAGACGAGCACGTTCTCGTCGCGCGCCATCTCTTGCGCGGCGGCTTCGCGCACGGCATCGACGAACGAGAGGGTGCGCTCCGAGGCAATCGGGCGAGCGGGGGGCGTAAGCCCCCTGATGCGCATCAGGGGG
>JAYTGN010000130.1:0-15493 GCA_043733485.1 Gemmataceae bacterium | reverse complement strand
AACTCACCGCCATCGTCACGGCCACCGGCTTCTCGCTCTTCGCATTGCTGAAGCCAACGCTGAGCCGGGCGAAGGCGGGCTTGTCGCCGAGTTTGTCGATCTGAGCCACCACCTTCCGCGGCTCGCGCATCATTTCGCGGAAGCTCACATTCGGCCGGCCGACTCGTACTTTCAACTTGAAATCGCGTTCGAGCCGGTGCCGCTTCACTTCCAGATGCAGCGTGCCCATGCCGCTCATGAGCGTCTGCCCGGTTTCCTTGTCGGCCTTCACCTTGAAGGTCGGATCCTCGAGTTGCAGGATGTCGAGCGACTGGCTGAGCTTGTCTTTGTCGCCGCCGCTCTCGGGCTCGATGGACTGGCTCACGACTGCTTCCGCGAACGTGATCGCTTCGAGCAGAATCGGATGCTGCGTGTCGCAGAGTGTGTCGCCGGTGACGGTGTCTTTCAGCCCGATGACGCAGACGATGTCGCCGGCGGGTCCGCTCTCGACTTCCTCCAGCCCGCGAGCCGGGTCGGCGTAGATGTGGAACAACTTCGCGACGTTCTCCTTCACGTCCTTGCCCGGATTGAAGGCCCGCATGTTCGGCTTCATGATGCCAGAGTAGACCCGGATGAAGAAGCGATGCCCGTTAGGGTGCCACGATGCTTTGAACACGAGCCCGCAGAAGGGCTCCTTCGAGTCGGACTTGCGGCGCTCCACCTTGTCGCGGCTCTTCGGATTCACGCCTTCCACTGGCGGCCGATCCAGCGGGCTCGGCAAATAATAGGTCACGGCATCGAGCAGCGGCTGGATGCCGACGTGCTCGCGGCCCGACCCGCTCAGCACTGGGTAGATGATGCGTGCGAGGCACTGCTCGCGGATCAGTTGCCTCACCTTCGCGGGGTCCGGGTCCAAGCCTTCGAGTACCGTCGAGGTGATGAGATCCTTCTCGTCGTGCTGCGTGAGTGCGTCGAAGAGTTCCTCGCGGTACTGCTGGGCGGTGTCGAGGTGATCTTCGGGGATGGCATCGGTGCGAACGGTCTTGCCGGTGTCGCCGGCGTCGAAGAAGCGGGCCTTCATTTCGATGAGGTCGATGACGCCGACGAACGGCCTCGGGCTGTCGGCTTCACCCCCGGCCCCGATCGGAATCACGATGGGAACGGGGCGGCCCTGCGTGGCGAAATCGGGCGTGAGTCGCTGGTGAACGCTTTCGAGCGTCTTGGCGAAGTTCGCGCCGACCACGTCCATCTTGTTCACGAAGACGAGCCGCGGCACGCCGTACTTGTTGGCTTGCCGCCAGACGGTTTCGGACTGCGCTTCGACGCCCTTTTGGCCGTCGAACACGACGACCGCGCCGTCGAGGACGCGGAGGCTGCGTTCCACTTCGGCGGTGAAATCGACGTGGCCGGGCGTGTCGATGAGGTTGACGGTGAACCCGGCCCACTCGAACGGCACGCACGCCGAGTAGATGGTGATGCCGCGTTCTTGCTCTTCGGGATCGTAGTCGGTTTCGGTGGTGCCTTCGTCCACGCCGCCGAGCTTGTGCTTGGCCCCGGCGTAGTAGAGGAGGTGCTCGGTGGTCGTGGTCTTCCCCGCATCGATGTGCGCGATCACGCCGATGTTGCGAACCCGATTCAAATCGGTACCGAAATTCTTGGCCATGACCCCACCGCGGACGAAAACCCGCCGGCAAGCCGGCGGCTAAATGATTCAGTTCTTCGGCGCCTCGTTCACCGTGGCGACGAACGAGTTGATCTTCCGCGCCTTGAGCCGTTCCTTCAACTGTTTCGAGAGTTCGATCACGCGTTCGCTCGGCAGCGACTTCTCGCAGGCGAGCCGCACCTCCGGAGGCCGCGTGCGTTCACTCAACATCGCATCCAGAGACCGCAGTGCGGCCTCGGGGTTGGGCAACTTCGCGTCGGCGGGCTTCGCGGGTTGGTTGCCGCTCCGCACCGAATAGTGGACTTCCTCGTCGTTCGCCTTCTCGATCGAGATCGTGATGGCCTCGGGATCCGAGACGAGTTCGCCGCCGTAGCGCATGTCGGGCACATCGACGGGCGAGAGCGCCCCCGCGGCCGAGACCATGATGAAGAAGACGAGTAGCACCATGCTGATGTCGATGAGCGGGATCATGTCGACTTCGTCGTCTTCGTCGATGGTCTTCTTGCCGCCGATGAGTGCGTCTTCCTCGGGCGCGTCGGGAATTTCGATGGGTGCGGCCCCGGCGGGTTCTCCCGGTATCGGCGCGAACGCCGGGCGGGGCAAATAGTCCGCGAAGCATTCCCATTCATTCACGGGCTTCCAGGCTTCCTCGACGCCCGCGGCGCGCAGCCGGTCGCCGGCACTGAGGCGGCCCTGCTGCGTCCAATCCGCGACGACCTGATACGGCACCGCACGGTACACCGTGTTCACGGCGACGAACCAGACGTCGAACGATTTCGGAGGCTTGGCCATGAAGAAACCCGGTTTCTGGCTTCGAAACCGGGTTTCTGCCCGGTCGAGAAACCCGGTTTCGAAGCCAGAAACCGGGTTTCCAGAATTCACCCCTTACGCGAACGCTTCGGGCGGTCGTCGTCGTCATCGTCCTTGCCGCGGCCCTTGCCCTTTTCTTTCTCCTGGTCTTTCTCTTCCTTCGGCGGCGGGTCGAGCAGCTTCGGGTCCTTCTTGTAGTTCGTCACGAGTGTCACTAGCTTGTGCGACGCGGCCTTGAGCTTGATCTCGAAGAGCCCGATCCACTCCTTGAAGATGACGTGGCTGAACACGAGCGGGATGGCCGTGAAGAGCCCCAGGGCCGTGGCGAAGAGCGCGAGGCCGATCTTATCCGCGCCGCCTGTCACACCCTTCGCGTTCCCGGCCTTCGTCTGTTCGCCGATCGCATTGAACGTGTTGATCATCGAGATGACGGTGAAGAACAGCCCGACCATCGTCGCGATCTTGGCGATGGCCAGAATCCACGGCAGCAGGAAGTGCAGCCGCGGTTGAATGACCAGCTCGACCTCGTTGGCCATGCTGCGCCGCATTGCGGCCGCGCCGTTATCCGCCGCTTCGAGCCCCGCCACGAACATCCGGCTCGGGATGAGCCCCTTCTCTTCCTTGCACATCTCGATGGCCGATTTGATGCCCTTCTTCCGGAGCGTCTCCTGGAAGATCGGCAGGAAATCGTCCATGTCGGTGCGGGCCGACAGGTTGAGCAGAATGCGCCACGTCACCAGCGACCCAGCGACCAGCGACATGAGCACGAGCGGGATCGAGAAGTACCACTCGCCGAAGAAAAAGTCTTGCACCGCTTGCATGGGGTCTCACCGTGGCGGAATCGAGCGGTCGATGCGGATGAGAGTAGCTTTACCAATCTCGGACGCGGGAGCAAGGAAGGCGTTGGCAAGGAAGTGAAAAAGCCCGCAACCAGAAGGCTGCGGGCGGCGAGAGAATCGAGAAATCGCGAACATCACGCCTTCACAGCAGGGAGGGAGTCGGGTCGTCGAACTCGGCGTTCAGATGAAACGTCCGAGAGGATTTCGGCGTCGGTTGGAGTTCGGAAGGTGCAAAGGTGAACAGGCTCATGATGTCCGCCTGGGTCCGCTCCGGAAGCGACTCCAGGAGCGGCTCGACCATCTGGTCGCGATTCTCCGACGACAGGCCCTCGAACCGCGGATCGACCACCCGCACCCGGATGGAGGCTGCATTGTAGCGATAAGCATCGACGGTCGCGAAGCCCCCCTTTCGCAGCACTTCCTCGACTTGCCGAGTCTCGTCCGTGCGATTGACTTGCCAGTTCTGTAGAGTGGTCGCCGTCATTGAAGTTCCTCCTCCGCCCAATTATAGATCGCTTTGGCCGTGTTCAAGAAGGCGATTGTCTCGCCTGTGTCCCGCCGTCCCGTCTCATAGCGAAGGTCGGTGGTCCAGTCGAACCTCCGCATTCGCATGGCGATTTCGAGAGGCAAGGCCAATCCCAAATCTCGAAGCATTCCGAGCAGTACGTCCGGACGATGCATCGTCGAACCGGAGGTAATTCTTACCAGGGTCGCCGGCTTGTTCACATCGGTAGTCCGAAAGAGAATCAGCGCCTTGAGCGAGCATTCCACCGTGTAACCGCCGATGTACTGAGCGTCCAGGGTCAGCTTCTCGCGCAACAAGACCTCGGCGGTGGTTAAACGTTGCCCCGCGACTTTCTGAAAGTCTCGACTCGAGATGGGCGGCACGATTCACCTCGAACGCAGGTTAGGGCGACGGAAGCGTCGCCCCAATCGACCCCCTGACTTATCAGTCCAGAACGCTCGTTTTGTCACTCATCGTCTTCATCCGAGGCGACCTTGGCTTTGCTCACGATCAATGCTTGCACGGGGGCCGGCACCATGTCGTAGTGGCTCAGTTCCATTGAATACGAGCCCTGCCCCTGGGTGATGCCGCCGAGTTGGGCCGCGTAACGAGCCACCTCGCCGAGTGGAGCGCGGGCGTAGATCACGGTCATGTCGCCGGGCAAGCTGTCCTGGTTTTCGACGTGCGCTCGCTTCGTGGGAAGGTCGCCGAGCACCGAGCCGACGTACCTCGAAGGCACCGTGATTTCCAACTTCACGATCGGTTCGAGCAAGCTCGGCCGGCACACCGCGAACGCCTTGCGAAACGCGTGTCGGCCCGCCGTCTTAAACGCCGCTTCACTCGAATCCACGTCGTGATACTTCCCGAAGTACACTTCCACCGCGAGGTCCTGGATGCGGTACCCGGCGAGGGCCCCACGCTCCATCACTTCCTTGCACCCCTTCTCGATGGCCGGGAGGAAGTTGTTCGGGATCGTGCCGCCGACGACGTGATCGAGGAACGCGAAGTTGAGCGCCGGATCGTAGTGAACGCTCCGCAGTTTCTCGAACTTGTGCTTGTTGGCGAACTGCTCCTCGCAATCGGCCTGCGTCTTGATGTCCCGCGAGAGCGGGTACATCCGCAGATGCACCTCGGCGAATTGGCCGCGGCCGCCGGTCTGCTTTTTGTGGCGATGATCCCCGGACCCTTCGCCGTTGATCGTCTCGCGGTACGGGATCTTCGGTTCCTTGGTCACGACCTCGACGCCGAACCGCGCCTTGAGCCGTTCGCGAATGATGTCGAGGTGAAGCTGGCTGACGCCGGAGATGACCAGTTCGTGGGTCTGGGCGTCGTGGTTCACTTTCACCGTGGGGTCTTCTTCGGCGATCTTGTGAAGCCCGGTGGAGACCTTCTGTTCGTCGCCGCGGTTCTTCGGCTCGATGGCGAGGCCGAACATCGGGGTGGGGAACACGGTGGCCGGCAGCTTGGGAGCGAGGTTCGTATAGGCGATGGTGTCGCCGATCTCGAGGCCTTCGACCTTCGCGATGGCGACGATGTCGCCGGGGCCGGCGTCTTGAACCGCCTCCGTACTCTTGCCCTGCACCTCGAGCAAGTGGCCCACGCGAAGCGTCGCCCCGCTGCGGAGGTTCACCACGTTGTGATTGTGCTGAATCTTCCCGGCGATCACGCGGATGAAGCTGAGGTGCCCGACGAACTTGTCGTTCACCACCTTGAAGACCTGCGCCACGAACTCTTCCTGCTCCGTCGGTTCGAGTTGGTGCATGGTGCCGTTCGAACCGGCCTGCAAGCCCGCGATTCGCTTGCTGGCGAAGGCCGGCGAGAGGCTGTACGTTTCCAGCGCGGCGAGCAGTTCCTTCACCCCCTTGTCCTTCTTCGCGCTCGTGCAGAAGATCGGCACCAACGTCCCGGCATCGAGCGCTCGCGTGATGTCCGCCTCCAGTTCCGCGACCGTCACCGAGCCATCGGTGAGGTACTTCTCCATCAGGGCATCGTCCGACTCCACGACGGCATCGATGAGTTGCTGCCGTGCCGAGGCGACGTCGACGGGGCAGGTGGCCGGGATCTTTTCGGCGGGGTCGAGCAGGCAGATGACGTTGCCGAACGTCGGGCCGACCGCGTCCGGCACGTTGAACAGCACGCAGTTCTTGCCGAACGTCGATTGAATGGAGGCGACCAGTTCGTTGAAGTCGACGGTCTTCTCGCCGTCGAGTTTGTTGATGACGACGACGCGGGAGAGGCCCTTCTTGGTGGCTTCCTGGAACATGCGCCGGGTGTTCACTTCGATGCCGGCGAGGGCGGAGACCACGACCACGGCGGTCTCGACGGCGGAGAGTGCTTCGAGTGCGGCACCGATGAAGTCGGGCGAACCCGGGGCGTCCAAGATGTTGAGGTGTTTGCCTTCGTGGTCGGCGTGGAGAACGTGGGTGTCGATGGAGAAGTGGTGTTTGTGTTCTTCCTCGTCGAAGTCGCCGACCGAGGTGCCGTCGTCGACGCTTCCGAGTCGATCGACGGCGTGGGCTTCGAAGAGCAGGGCATCGGCGAGGGAGGTCTTCCCCGCGGCGCGGTGCCCGACGAGTGCAATATCGCGGACGTTCTCCACCAGGTGCTTGACGGCCATGATGTGGCCTCCAGTTGGGAAAGGAGTGGATCGTGTCTACGGCGAGCCGTACACCGTGAGGTGCCGGGTGATTTCGGCCCCGGAGGGGCCACCGATTGTAGCCAGGGGTGGAGCGAGGCTTTGCGAGCGGAACCCCTGGATAAGGCTAACGATTCCTCCGAATCGTCAGTAGCCCCGAAGGATCCTCAGCTACTAACCCAAGAATTTCTCGATCGCGAGGACGCTCATTATCCACTCACTGACAGTACCATCCTCGGTTTCGTTGACTCGCGGAAGAAGCTTCCGGAAATCACCATCGGGCGAAAATCGGTGTTGGACAAAACAATCTGACTTCTCTCGATAAATCACCCAAGCAAGGCGCGAGTCGTATTGGAGTTCCACGACTGGCTCGCCCGCTATGAGCGCGAAGAGCCGCTTGCGCCAGTAAGCTTCCAGCCCGTCGAGGTTCACAGACCAACCGTGGCAGACAAAATTCTCGTGAAAGTCTCCAACAACAAGTTCCCCAAGCCGTTGGTTGTCGGCGTTCCGTTTGGTCAGTGGCAGCAATCGAATCGAGAACAAGTCCTTCCGCCTTCTTAGGGGGTCCCACAGACGACTCCAATACTCGCTCTGCGTTCTCCAGGGGTTCCGCTCGCAGAGCCTCGCTTCACCCCTGGCTACAATCGGTGGCCCCTCCGGGGCCGAAAACCGTGGCCGACACCGGCAACATTCACTCGCTCGCAACGCCAGCCGGAGTCGCCTGGAGTTCGTTCACCTGTTGCTGCAGCGACTCCAGGAGCCGCGACATGATCTTGACCGTTTCCCAATTGGCGTTCGCAGAAGCGAAGTGAACCACGAGGTGCCGCTGCTCCTGCGGAGTCATCTGCGGCCAACTCTGCTTGAACTCGGACGGCATCTGCGATTCCGCTTCACGAAGTCGTTGATGGGCCTCGGTCGCGACGAGGGAATCTAGCCAGGATTCCGTGTCGTCGGTGTCCCATTCCGGCCGCTTCTCGATCATCTCGTGCAGCAACTGCTCGTTCAGGAACTCGTAGCGAAGGTCTGCGTGCTGGTAGTCATCAACGGGACTGAGACCGCGAATGATCGGGATCCCGAAGGCTTCGCGAAAGTAAGTCTGGATAAGCGAAAACAGGTGTCCTTCGCCATCGTGGCGTTCGACAACATGGCGAATCAGTCGGGATGGAGTCGCACCCTCTCTAAAGAGGCAGCGGAGCTCTGCAACGATCTCAGGACTTACTTCCATGATGATCTCCCTCAGCGGCCAAATTGCACCCGAACTATCTGGTAGGTCCCGGCGTTCCCGGTCGATTGAACTCCCAACACCTGGCCAAAACCAAAATCCGACGCTCGCCGCCCCGTCCAAGTCAGAGTTGCTGCATCCTCGATGCTCATGCCGGAGGCGGTCGCACGATTCACCAAGTCGAGATTCGTCGTCATCCCGCTCGTCGCGCTCCATTTGCTCTCGATGAGGTTGATTCTACCTCCAAAGTGAGCCATCATCGCGGCAAAAAACTCCTTGCCCGTAACCGAGCCTCGACCGCCGTCCAGCATCCGGGCCACCACTTCGAATCGAAGCACGCGACTGGTCAGAGTCGCAAAGATGTAGAAGCGCGGATCGCCAGCATCCTCCACATGAAATACCGACGGGATGGCGGTAATGGTCCTCAAGTTCATGTTGGGCGACATCTTAGGCACCGTGAACCAGTCAGATTGCCAAAGTGTGTGTGACACAAGTGGCAATGGCCCCTGACGCCGCTCGGCTCGCCGAGTCATTGCTTTTTCTTCAGCACTTCGATGGCCTTGTTCAACACGCGGTCGTCGAAGGGCTTGCTGTCGTCGTAGAGAGGTTTGCCATCGGCACCTTTCGGGGCCGAGGGAGGTGGCGGCGGGTTCGGCCCCACGAAGGCCGGCTTCCCCGCCACGTACTCCAGCTTGTCCATCTCCAACGCATAACGAAGCCGCTCGGCCTCGGCCGTGAGGACTTCGAGGTTCTCGTCCGGCCGCACGCCCCAGTCGTCCGCTTCCTTCGAATCGGGCCGGCGATGGATGTTCTTGCCGCTCGGCCGCCAATACGTCTCGGTGGTCAGCTTCACGGCCGCGGTCTTCTCCGGGTTCAGGTAGAGGAGTTTCTGCACGCTGCCTTTGCCGAAGGAGCGCTCGCCGACCACCACGGCGCGATGGTGGTCTTGAAGTGCCGAGGCGACGATCTCGCTGGCGCTCGCGCTTTGCCGGTTCACGAGCACGGCCATCGGCCTCGGGTTGTCCGGCGTGGGAACGTAGCGCGAGGCCTCCTTCTTCGCCGAGAAGGCCCGTTCGCTGCCGTTGCGATTGCGGGTGGCCACGATCCGCTGGCCATCGGTGAGGAAGGTGTTGGCCACGTCGATGGCTTCGTTCAACAGGCCGCCGGGGTTATCCCGCAAGTCGAGGATGAGGCCGCGGGCACCGCCGGCCGCTTCGATTTCGTCCAGGGCCATCCGCAGTTCCTTCGTCGTCAGGTCGCTGAATGAGTCCTTGAGGCGGATCAGGGCGATCTTGTTCTGCGGGTCCGCGAACCATTCCCAGTGCGTCGGATCGTCCTTGCGGCGCGTGACTCCGACTACGGGATGAAGCTCGATGCGCGAGCGGGTGAGCGTCACGTCGAACTCGGCGGGGATGCGGCCGGCGCGGCGAAACGTCATCGTCACCTTCGTGCCGAGTTCGCCCGTGATGAACTTCTTGGCGTCGTTGATGGCTCCGCGCTCGGCGTCGAGCCTCTCCTGGGCATCGGCGAACTTGTCGGCGATGGGCGAGGTCGCATGGCCGTCGATCTTCACGATGAGGTCGTTGGCGATGACGCCGGCCTCGTAGGCGGGGGTGCCGGGCATCGGGTTGCGGACCTTGAGCAGGTGCGTTTCGGCGTCGAGGCCGAGCACGATGCCGACGCCGCCGAAGCTGCCTTCGCTGTTGGTCTTGAAGTCCTTGAGCTTCTTCTCGTTGAGGTACTCGGAGTGCGGGTCGAGTTGCCTCAGCCCGCCGTTGATCATGTCTTCGACGAGCTTCTGGCGGTCGTCGTCCGAGAGTTCGCGGTAGTAGTTGGAATCGACCTCGGCGAGCACGTCGACGACTTGGCGAACGAGGACGTAGTCCTTGTCTGGGGCCGGCGCGCTGTAGCTGATGGTGAGCCCAACGAGCACGAGCGCGGGAACGATGAGAAGCCAGGCGAGGTTGCGAAGGGGCATAGTTTTTGAACCACAGAGGCACAGAGACACAGAGAAAAAACGAGCGAGAACGAGTTAGAGTACCATTCTCTTGAGCCCGCTGACCAGTATTGGCACATTGAAGTTGATGAGCAACCCAACATGGGTCTTGCTCAGTCGAAGATACGTCAAGAGTTGGGCTTCATGAACCGGAATCAACTTCTCAACTGCCTTCAACTCGACGACCAACCGATCGGGGAAGAAGAGGTCCATTTTCAGATCCTCGCCGAGTGGAACACCTTTGTACTGTAGCGGGATCCTGAACTGAGGTTCGACCGGGCAGTTTCGCAACCGCAGTTCCTCCTCCATGCACTGCTGGTACACGGATTCCAGAAGCCCTGGACCCATGATGCGATGAACCTCGATAGCCGCACCGATCACCAGTTCCGTCAACAAGTCTCTTTGCGTTTCCATTTTCTCTCCTGTTTGCTCTGTGTCTCTGTGCCTCTGTGGTTCAATCTCTTCGTGTGGTGCAATCACTTCGACTTCACCGGATGTGCGGATTGTATCCGATTGGCCCGATGCACGGGAGCCGACCTCGCGCGTTGTAAAAGTTGCCGGACTTTCGCTCAAGTGGTTTTGACCGCACCATCGAGCGCTTTTATCCTTCCATCACAGGGCTACCAGTCCCCCCAAATTCCCCAGTTGGGCTCCTGCGATGTACAGTCTCGTCTTGATGTCCGCCATGAGTACCGCCCCAAACACGGCGGACTTCAACGGCTACTTCCGCGACCTCTTCAATCGCAACGGTTGCTCGGGCTGCACCGGCTGCGACGGTTGCAGCGGCGCCGCCAAGTACAGCTGCTCTGGCGGCGGGTGCTGCGGGTCCAACTCCGCTTCCTGCAACGGATGCTGCGGCGGAAGCGGGCTCTTCTCCGGCGAACGGATTCGCAGCTTCTTCAACCCCACCAATTGCACCGGCTGCTGCGGCGGCTCGGCCGCTTACGCCTCCGGTTGCTGCGGTGGAAGCATGGCCTATGCCTCCGGTTGCTGCGGCGGGAGCATGGCCTACTCGAACTTCAGCATGCCCGTCCAATCGTACACGCCGATGTTCAACGGCGGGCTCTCGTGCTACGGCGGGCCGGTCGTCACGACTCCGGTTCCGGCTTACGAATCGTATCCGGCGATGCCCGGGTTCAACGTGCCGCCGCCGATGAGCATTCCTTACGCTCCGCCCGAAGTTGCGCCGCCAAGCGCGATCGAGCGGACCGGCTTCGGCCCACGGCCACCCGCGACCGTCACCAGCGCCAGCAACATGGCGAACCGCGCCACCGTGATCGTGCGACTGCCCGCCGACGCGATGCTGCTCGCCGACGGAACGGCCTTGAAGATGACCGGCACCGAACGCAAGTTCATGACGCCGGAACTGCCGGCGGGAATGGAGTTCACGTACAAGTTCACGGCCGAGTACGAGCGGAACGGCGACGTGGTGAGTGTGAGCAAGAAGGTCGTGGTGCGGCCCGGGTCGATGGCGATGGTGGAATTCGCGGACCTGACGGCGACGAAGCCAGCTCCGATGAACAGCGATGCCCCGGTGAGCAAGGAAGCGGTTGCCGCGGCTCCGGTTTCGTTCCCCAAGACCGCCGTGGCTCCGATCGCTCCCGTTGCTGCTCCGGTTCAACCGGCCCCGCAGCAGGCTCAGCCCGCTCAGATCACGGTGAAGTTGCCGCTGGGTGCGACGCTTTACGTGGACGATCGGAAGAACGCTTCGACGGATCTGGTTCGGAAGTTCACGACGCCGCCGCTGCCCGCGGGTCGCGAGTTCGGCTACCTTCTCAAGGTCGAAGTCGTCCGCAACGGCACGCCCGAGACCCTGACGCAGAAGGTGGCCTTCCGCGCCGGCGAACAGGTGACCGTGGACATGAGCAGCGTCGGTCGGTAATTGTGTGGTAAAGGCAGAAGGAGCGTTTCTCGTGGAGGAATGAGTACTCGGTCTCATTCATTGCACCAGCACGCAGACCGTGCCAGCCTCGATGCTCGGCTCGGGGACTTTTTCGCCGCGGGCTTGCAGGCCCTCGATGTGAAATTCGACGGCCTCGCGAATCGCTTCCTCGACTTGCTTCCGCGTTTTCGCCGTTGCGATGCATCCCGGCAGGTCGGGGACGTAGGCCGACCAATTGCGTTTCCCCGATTCGTAGATCGCCGTATATTCCCTCATAAGTCTTCCTCCGATGGCCGCATTCTAACGCGCCGGCTTGCATTTCCAGCCATTCACTCCAGCCGCCATCGCCTCGTTCGCGTAAAACCACTTCACGGTTCGGCTCGCTCCTCTTCCACTCGCGGAGTTCACCCCATGCTCGCTCGCTGGCTACTCGCCCTCGCGCTCGCCCTCCTCGGCTACGGGAATCTCACTGCTGCTGAAGCCAAGGCAAAACGGCTGCTGCTGGTCACGGACAGCGGCGGGTTCGTTCACGATTCCGTCGGCCTCGCCGAACAGACCCTCAAGGAGATCGGGCCGAAGAACGGCTTCGAAGTCACGTGCTACCGCTACACGCGCGACCCCAAGGATCCCGCGTTCGACAAGTACGCGGAGAACTTCCGCAAAGTCACCGGTGTCGCCGTGGAACCGGAGAGCTGTGGCCGCGTGAACAAGGAGACGCTCAAGAACTTCGACCTCGTGCTGTTCTTCACCACGGGCAACCCGCTCACGAAGGAAGAACTGGTCGACCTCCAGGACTGGGTGAAGGCGGGCGGCGCGTTCGCCGGTACGCACTGCGCGACCGACACGCTTTACAACACCACCTACGGCGCGCTCGTCGGCGGTTACTTCGACGGCCACCCCTGGCACCAGAAGATCAAGCTGAAGGTGGAAGACCCGAAGCACGCCGCGGCGGCCGGCTTCAAGGATGGCGACGAGATCACCGACGAGATTTATCAGTTCAAGGACGCACCGTATAGCCGCGAGAAGTTGCACATCATTTTGAGCGTGGACAACTCGTCGATCGACATCGAGAAGAAGGGCGTGAATCGCAAGGACAAGGACTTCGCGATCGCGTGGGGCCAGGAGTACGGCAAGGGTCGGAGCTTTTACACGTCGCTGGGCCACCGCAAGGAAGTCTGGAAGGACGAGCGCTTCCAGCAGCATCTGATCGGCGGGCTGAAGTGGGCTGTGAAGCGAGCGGAGGGTTCGTCGGCCCCGAGTGCGAAGCCGTAAGGATTGCCTGGGAGCGCGGGCGTCCCGCCCGCTGGCGGAGTCGGAGAGTTTGGTGCGACTCAGTAGCAATTGGCGATGGAGCGGCCGGGACGGCCGCGCTCCCAGGGAATTGTTCGCGTCTCGAAGCGCGCCCTCATTTGCGGCGCGAATTCATGGTGGTCGATGGCCTCTTTTTCACCTCCCAGCGCAACCCCTACAAGCCGCATTTCTTTCTCGTCCCGATTAATTGACAGAATCCTCGCGACTGTTCTAGAGATTGTTGAGACCAATCGACCTTCGCCTTCCCGTCGCGATGTTTGAAGCCGTCTCCGCACTCGCCGGTTGGCGTGGGAAGCGGTTGCAGCCGAGGCCCGGACCCGTGGGCCAGTTGGAACGCTCCTCGTCCCGGCGCCGGTTCAGTCGCTTCGGTTCGCCGCGAACTCGCATTCGCGCGGCCCGGAGACTTTCGCCAAGCGGTACAAGCTGCCAGGCGATGCGAACGACGAAGCCGGAAAAGGCGGAACAATCCGAATTGCCGTTGCAATCGGTCCGGTCGTTCACGACACTAGACGCTTCCATTTCGAGCGTGACAGGACGCCCTGCACGAACCGAGGATCGGTTCGCTGCACCTGCGATGCGCTCCGGAGGAACAGCGCCCAGGACGTGCGCCGACTGGCCACCTAATACGGGACGTTACAGGTGACCACGATGATGGGCATCCGTTTGTTTCAAGTCATTCAAGCGAAACTACGCCGCTCGCGCCAGGCACCTGCTTCGCTACCGGTCTGCCGCAAGCCGCAGAGATTGCAGCTGGAGACACTGGAGAACCGCGAGGTGCCGGCCGTCGCCGTCCAGCTCGATTACTCGTACGATTCGAGCGGGTTCTTCAACGACCCGACGCGGCGAGCCATCCTCCAGCAAGCCGTGAACGAGGTGGCGAGCCACCTCGACGCCAATCTACCGGCCATCGTTCCCGGTGGCGGAAACAACTGGTCCGAGACCTTCTACAACCCCGGCACCGGCCAGCAGAGCACGATCGACAACCCGATCCTGGGGGCGAACACGCTCCTGATCTACGTCGGCGGTCGCGGCATCAGCGGAGCGGAAGCTGGCTTCGGCGGCTCGGGCGGCTACTCGGGCTCGGGCACCCAGGGTTGGTTGAACTCGCTGGCCGCCCGCGGCCCCGGCGGTTCGCTCCTCTGGGGCGGAAGCATCACCTTCTCCACCAATGCGAACTGGTTCTTCGGAAGCACGACCTCCGGTATCGGTGCTTCTCAGGTCGATTTTTATTCGGTCGCCGCTCATGAGTTCGGCCACGTGCTCGGCATCGGCACGGCTCCGCGCTGGTTCAGTCAATCGAGCGGTGGTGCCTTCTATGGGGCCGCCGCCCGAGCCGCCTACGGCACTCCCGTGCCGCTGAGCCCGGACGGCGCGCACTGGGCCGATGGAGTCACCACCGGCGGCGTCGGTGCTTCCCTCGACCCGACGCTCCAGACCGGTAAGCGGGTGACGCTCTCTTCGCTCGACTACGCCGGTCTCTCCGACCTCGGCTGGTCCGTCGCGAATGGCGGCGGTGGCGGCAGCCCCGTGGTTCCGCCTTCCCCTCCGCCGCCCCCAATCGCTCCCGTGCCCGTGGGCAGTCCGCTCCTGAACGGTAACCACTTGCTTGCTATCACGGGTCCGACCGACGGCTCGGCCCAAATCTTCACCCAGTCTCCCGACGGGTCGCTCAACGCGGCCGGGCCCCGGTTCTTCCCCTTCTACGGATACGCTGGCGTCATCCGCTCCACGATCGCGGACTTCAACGGCGATGGCAAAGTCGATTTCGCCTTCGCCACCGGTAGCGGCGTGAGCGGCACCGTGCGGATCATCAGCGGAGCCACCGGCACCGACCTCGTCGGGCCGACGTCGGTTCTCGGCGGCTTTGCCGGAGGCATCTTTCTGGCCGCGGGCGACGTGGATCGCGATGGTAAAGCCGAACTCGCCGTCTCCGCCGATATGGGAGGCGGGCCTCGCGTCAGCGTGTTCAAGGTGCAGAACGGAGCGCTGCAAACCGTCGCCGACTTCATCGCGTTCGAGAGCCCGGACTTCCGCGGCGGTAGCCGCATCGCACTCGCCGACATCAACCGCGATGGAGTTGCGGATCTCATCGTGGGGGCCGGCGTCGGAGGCGGGCCGCGAGTCAGCATTTACAGTGGAACCAGCCTGCTCTCCGGCCATCCGAATCGGCTCATCCCCGACTTCTTCGCTCTCGATCCCAACCTGCGAAGCGGTGTGTTCGTCACCGCCGCCGATCTCAATGGCGACGGCTACGCGGACGTTTTGTACAGCACGGGCAACACCGGTGGCCCCCGCGTCCGCGTCGTCAGCGGCTACAGCCTCGTCACCAATCCGGGTGCCGATGTGGCCAACCTCCCCGCGATGGCCGACTTCTTCGCACTCGATTCGAACGATCGCTCCGGGCTCCGCATCGCCGCACGCGATCTCGACAACGACGGCAAGGCCGAACTTATCGTGGCCAGCGGGGCTCGCGACTTCCCCTCGATCCGCGTCATCCCGCTTTCCCAGATGAACACGCCGACCAACCCGCTGCAGAACCCGTTCGGCGATCCGACCACCATCGATGGCTTCTACATCGGCTAAGACGAGTGGAAATTTGGCGAACCGGCGACGTGAGTCGCCGGGTTGCATCTCCAACCCGGCGACTCACG
>JAYTGN010000129.1:0-36003 GCA_043733485.1 Gemmataceae bacterium | reverse complement strand
GGCCGGGGCGGATGGTGTGACGGGTAAGGTTGCCAACATTGCCAAGATTGCCACGTATCCCACCTGGCCATCTTGACCTGACCTTCGAGGGCCAGGATACGCCGCTGCGAGGGCGGCGATGCGAACATCGCGCTCGCGGCATCCAGGGCACTCGGGAACGTCCCCGCTCCGAGATTAGCGAATTCCTCGGGCTTCAGCTGCGCCAGTTTCAGAAAGGTGAACGGTTACCATAAAAGCGATCCGGATGGCCCTTCGCGCTCCGGTCACTCGCAGCACGATCGACTCGCGGTTGGCTCGAAGCAACGAGACTCGCCAAGCCGCGAAGGTCTCAATTTCTCAACACTCACTTCTGCAAAATCAACTTCCCGCGGCGGGTGATGCGGAGCCGGTAGCGGACGCCGTCGAGATCGATCCAGACCTCGCGGCTCGCGCCGAAGAGTTCCTCGGCGCGGAGAATCCTCGCGGGCTCTTCGCGCTCAATCCGGGGTTCCTCGTCGCTTTCATCCGCAGTCATGGCGGGTTCATCCTGGTGAGACGGAGTATCAGCTGGAAAGCCGCACCGAACTGGTCCACTTTTAAAAGACCGCGAAAAATAGGCTTCAGAACCTTGACTCTATCCGATCTCGGGTTAATGTAAAGCCATCTTACTGAGATTGTGTCTCAGTAACAATGCCTTGCCGAGCACGCTCCGCCACCGTTCGGGATGCGGCCCCTGCCGCTCACCTTCCGTCGCAACGCGGCTCCGATCCTTCCCCGTTCCCCCTGAACCGGAGGTCGGCCATGCGCCGGACAACTCGCCTTGCGTTCACCCTGATCGAGCTACTCGTCGTGATCGCGATCATCGCGGTCCTCATCGGCTTGCTGCTGCCCGCCGTGCAGAAGGTGCGCGAGGCCGCGGCCCGCATCAAGTGTGCGAACAACGTCAAGCAAATCGGCTTGGCCATGCACGGCTACATGAACACCAACGAACGCCTGCCGGCCAACGGCATCTACGCCTGGAACGGAGCCGGCATCACCACAACCTCCGCTTGGTCCGCGATGGCCCGCATCCTCCCGTACATCGAGCAAGAGAATCTCTTCCGCGGCATCGACTTCAGCGTCTCGTACAACCTGCAAATCGGCATCGCGTCCAAGCGCGTTTCCACGTTCCTCTGCCCCTCCGAGGTCAACGACAAAGGCTTCGGCACCGATCCCACGTATGGGAACAAGCACTGGGTCATCAATTACGCGGGGAATGAAGGCACCTGGGCCGTGCTCACGAATAAGTCCTCGGGAATGATGACGGGCGACGGCGCGTTTGCCCCGACGCGCGGCTTCGGCCCCGCGGACTTCGCGGACGGAATGAGCAACACAATCGGCATCGCCGAGGTGAAAGCCATGACCGCCCGCGTGGCGGGCAGTGCGAGCTTCGCCGTGCCGAACGCGCCTGCGAACCTTGCGGCCGGGGCCGTCGATCCCACGAAATTCACGCACGTGGAATGGGTCGATGGCAAGGTTCACGAGACGGGCTTCACCACCACGTTCGGCCCGAACACGCCCGTGATCGTGGGCGGCTACGACGTCGATTTCGTCTCCGCGAGCGAATCGAGCGCGAGCGATACCTATGCCGCCGTCACCTCGCGCAGCTACCACTCGGGCGGCGTGAACATCCTGCTCATGGACGGCTCGGTGCGGTTCGTGCGAAACAGCATTTCACAGGCGACGTGGCGAGCGCTCGGCACCCGGGCCGGAAACGAAGTGGTCGGCGACTATTAAAATGCCAGTGACACCTGCCAGACCCAACGCCGACCGCAGGCGTTCACGAGCTTACCGTTTCGATGACCTTTTCAGGGGTGTACCTATGGATTTTGGCGAACCGGCGACGTAAGTCGCCGAGTGTGCGAGAAACCCGGCGACTTACGTCGCCGGTTCGCCGGGAAATTCAGCGAGTGCCAAAACTTCAGGCGCTCTCCCGTTCCAATTGCCGTTGCGTCGCATTCTGGCATCTGCCTACAATTCGCCGCTCGACTGCCCCGAATCGCCAAGGGAAGGAACCCGAATGGCCCTGGCAGTCCCGCCCGAAGGCGGGTCCTCCATACCATCGACTGCGCCGGGCGGCCTTACGACCGTTCCCCGTCGCGTTCGGCCCGCGCGGGTTGCCGCGCCGCCGCGTTCGCCCGAACTCAGCGTCGTCATCGTCAACTTCTGCCAGTGGCGGAACACGGCCCGACTCGCCCGGCAACTCCGGCGCTCGCTCGCCGTGCGCTCCGGACTCGCCGAAGTCGTCATCGTCGATAACCATTCGCCGTTCCATCCCGTGATCCGCCGACTGAAGCGGCTCTCGGGCGTCACGATTCGCGGGTTCAGCCGCAATCTCGGTTTCGCCCGTGCCGTAAATCGCGGCTGCGCCATCGGCAAAGGCAAGTGGATTCTCCTGCTCAACCCAGACGTCACGGTGGAAGAAGGCTTTCTGGACGATGTCGTGAGCACGCTCGATCGCGTTCACACGAGCGACCCCAAGGCCGGGGTCATTGGCTTCCGCCTGCGAAACGCGGACGGCTCGCGTCAGGCCTCGTCCGGGCCGTTCCCCACGCTTTCGAACACCGTCTCGGGTTTGCTGCGGCCTCGTTCGCGGCGGAAGTGCCGGCATCGGCAGATCGAGAATCGCGAGGCGGTGGCCTGGGTCACGGGCGGATGCTTGCTCGTTCGCCGCGAGTGCTTCGCGCAGTTGGGCGGGCTCGACGAGTCGTTCTTCCTCTATTACGAAGACGTGGATTTCTGCCGGCGGGCTGCGGATGCCGGGTGGGCGGTGTGGTACGATCCGGGGTTGGAAGTGACGCACCACTGGCCGCTGCACGCCCGGCGCGTGCCGGCACCCTTGCGCCTCATGACGCGACACGCGTTGCTCACTTATGCGCGGAAGCACTGGCCGGGTTGGCAGTCCGGCGGCTTGGCTGGTTTGCTCTGGGTCGAGGCGGGGCTGCGGCAAGCCTGGGCCGCCGTGCGCGGCGACCGCGATTCGTCCAAGTGTTATGGAGAACTTCGCCGCCTCGTGCGCGACGTTTCTCAAGGGCGGAGATCGGAGGCCCGCAAACGCATCCGCCTCGCCGCGGCGTTCCTCGATCCCATTGCCGCCGAGCAAGATGGCCGCACCAGCTGAGCTCGAAAGCGCTCCCATCCGATCCAATCCTCAAGCTCGGGAACTCTTTCCGGTTTCTGCACATCTTGGGGCACAAATTGCGTGATTTTCGGGCGAAGCGTTAAGGATCCCGAAGTCCTCGGGAAGCGAGTTGCCGATTGGAATGCCATGAAAACAGAGGGCCGGAGAATATTACTCCCACTTCGGCTCAAAACGGCACCACGGTTGCATTCACTTGAGTCGTTAGGAATAGTGATCGCAAAATTTACCTCGGTTGCCGAAGCCGTGAACGCGGGTAAGATGTAACCCGCGTGGCGGTATCGGTATCAACGGATGATACGTGGCTCGGCTCCGGGCTGAAGCCATTCAGGATGTGCCCCGAACCCCAGGATAGGTGACCCGTGCCTCCCACATTTGAACCGGCGTTCGCGATCCGCCAGGATCAGGAAGTTGTGGAGCTATCCTTGCTGCTGCCGCGCTGGCAAGCGGAGGAGTTGGAGGCCGCCGCCCGCGAGCGGGGCATGACCACGGGACAGATGCTTCGCCGCGTGATTCGCGAACTCCTGGCGGACGAGTCGCTCGTCGCCCACTCCTGACTCGATCGACACTGGACCGACGCGCCGAATGGGCACGTCGGTTTTTTCGTTCACTTCCCCGTCGCCAGCCATTCCTTCATTTTGGTCAAACCCGCCTCGATGGTCTCGCGGTTGGTGGCGAACGACATGCGGGCAAAACCTTCGGTGCCGAACGCGGCCCCGTGGATCATGTTCACGTGGGCCTGCTCCAGAAGTGCCGCGCAGAACGATTGCGAGTCGGTGACCTTCTTGTCTCCGAAGGTCTTGCCGAAGTACGAGGAGACATCGAAGAAGGCGTAGAAGGCACCTTCGGGGTTAGGGATCTTGAGGCCGGGGATGTTGCGAAGGAGGCCGAAGGTGAGTTCGCGCCGCGCCGCGAATTCGTTGCGCATCTCGGCCACGCACTCCTGCGGGCCATCGAGAGCCGCGATCAGGGCGGCCTGCGATATGCTCGACGGGCAACTCGTTTCCTGGCTCTGGATCGTGTCCATCGCCTTCACGGCGGCGGCGGGCGCGATCGCCCAGCCCATCCGCCAGCCGGTCATGGCGTAACTCTTGCTCGCGCCGCTCACCGTGATCGTGCGTTCCTTCAAGCCGGGCCGCAGCATCGCCACGCAGGTCGGCTTCGCGTCGCCGTAGGTCAGTTGCTCGTAAATCTCGTCGCTGAGAATCGTGGCCTCGGTGGTCAGCATCACATCGACCAATGCTTCGAGTTCGGCCCGCGAATAGACCGTGCCGGTTGGGTTGGACGGCGAATTGAGCATGAGCAGCCGCGTGTGCTTCGTGAGTGCTGCTTTCAACTGTGCGGCACTCATCTTGAACCCGCTCTCGAACGTCGTCTGCACGATCACCGGCGTCGCGCCCGTCATGCTGACCAGATCCGAATAGCTGACCCAGTAAGGGGCGGGAATGATAACTTCGTCGCCGGGGCCGCAGGTTGCGACGAGCGCGTTGTGGAGCGATTGCTTGGCCCCGTTCGAGACGATCACATTCTCGGGTCCGAACTCGAACCCGTGGACTTTCTTATACCAGCGGGCGACGGCGGCCTTCACTTCCGCGGTGCCAGCGGTGGGTGTGTAGTGCGTCTGGCCGCCGAGGGCGGCGCGCTCCGCGGCCTCGCAAATGTGCTTGGGCGTGTTGAAGTCCGGCTCGCCCAGGCTGAAGTCGAAGACCTTCGCCCCGGCGGCCCGGAGTTGACGGGCCTTCGTTCCCGCGGCTATCGTGGCGGACGGTTGAATGGACGCGGCCAGCTTCGAAATGCGGATCATGTCGCGTTCGACCTCGTGAAGGGAATCGCTTTCATCCTATGCACGTCGCGCACTTCATCCAGCGATACCCGCCGGCCCTGGGAGGTTCGGAGGCTTACTTCGCGCGCCTCGGCGAGTACCTGGAAGCGAACGGCGACGACGTGACCGTGTGGACCACGACTGCAGTGAACCTCAGTGAGTTCTGGAGCGGGCAAAGCCCACCGACAGCCGTCGGTGGGCTTCTTCGCGCGTATCAACCTCTCACGTTCCCCGGCAGGCGCTACTTCCTCAAAGCGCTCTCACTCCTTCCGCACCGACCGTGGCAATGCCTGACGATGCCGTGCAATCCGGTCTGTCCCGGCATGTGGCGCGACGCTGGCCGCTACGACGGCCCACTCGATGCGGTCCATGCCGCGGCATTCCCCTACGCGTTCCCGATCCTGTGCGGGCTGCGGCTCGCGCGGCGGCGCGGCGTGCCGTTCTTCCTCACGCCCTTCCTCCACCTCGGCGACGACCGCACTCGCCAACAGTACACCGCACCCCACCTGCGCTGGCTCCTGAACCAAGCCGACCGCATCTTCGTGCAAACGAATCTGGAAGGCGACTCCGTCCGCGACCTCGGCGTGAAACCCGACCGCATCGTGTTGCAGGGCCTCGGCGTCGAGCCTTCCGAATGCACCGGCGGCGACCGCGAAGCGGCACGTCGCGCCTGGGGTGTGAACCCGGATGAAGTCGCGATCGGGCACCTGGCGAATGCCAGCGTTGAGAAGGGAACCGTCGATCTGTTGAAGGCTTCGGCAAAGCCGTTCCGCGTCGTGCTTGCGGGGCCGGAGATGCCGAACTTCACGAGTTTCTGGAAGAGCTACCCGCATCCCGAACGCGTGATTCGGCTCGGGGTGTTGAGCGAGTCGCAGAAGCGGGACTTCTTCGCGGGGATCGACGCCTTCGCGCTGCCGTCGCGGTCCGATTCGTTCGGGCTGGTGCTGCTCGAAGCGTGGGCGAACGGGAAGCCGAACCTCGTCTATGGAGCCGGCGGGCCGGGCGAGATCGTTCGCGATGAAGTCGATGGTTTGCACGCCCGCTGCGGCGACGTGCCCCACCTCGCGGAGCAACTGGCGCGGCTCGCGAACGACGCGGAGTTGCGCCAGCGGCTCGGCGCGAACGGCTTCGCGCGCCTCGACCGCGAGTTCAGTTGGGACGACAAACTGGAACGAGTCCGAAGCGAGATGCCTTCCCGACCGGCGTCGCTACTCGCAAGTCTGGTGCGCTAGATTCCACTGTGAAGTACGAGCCTTCACATCCCGCACGATTCCCGCCGTTCGCCCCGCCCGCACAATCGGTCCCGCCCTCCCAGTCGTCTTCTAGTTGTCGCGTTTCGCCGGGTCTTCCATCTAATCCGCGCAGGACCGCGCGCCGTCTGGTCGTGAAGATCGCTTTTTACCTCGGTTTCGAGCCGGGGCGGGTAGAGTTGGATACCCACGGCTCGAACCGTTGTCGCATTCGCCTCCAAAGGATTTGGTCATGCCCCAACGCCGGTCGCTCCGCTCGCCGAATTCGCGGGCCCTCCGTTCGTGGCTTCCCACGTGCGAGCAACTCGAAGATCGCAGCGTGCCCGCCGTGACGGGCGTGCTCAACGGCACCATCCTCACCGTCACGCTGAGTGCCGTCGCCGATTCGGCCTCGATCGTGGGCACCTCCTCCGGAGGAACCGCGATCGACGTCACGGACGTCGGTGCTTCGACCACACAATCGTTCGCGGGCGTGACCGCCATCGATGTAATCGACGGCGGATCGAACGTCGGCCAATTGGTGACGTTCGGCGATACCGGTTCGGGTGCGGCCATCAACCTGTCCGGTGCGATCGACATCACGGGCATCGAGTCCGTGAATTTCGCGACCTCGGGAGCGCTTCAGGCCGATTCGCTGACGGTCACCAACGCCGGCACGGCGATCGACTTCCACGCGAACGTGACCACGAGCGGTGCGGGCGGCCAATCCTACGACGGCCCCGCGATCGTGGATAATTCCTCCGTTACGCTCGACGCGGGCGCGGCCGGCGGCATCGCCTTCCTCCAAACCCTGAACTCCAGTACCGGCGGCGGGAAGGATCTCGTCCTAAATGCCGGCGGAATCACGAGCTTCACCGCGATCGTCGGCGGGGTCAACCCCCTGGCGAGCCTGACCACCGACGCCGCGGGAAGCACGAACCTCGGGGCCAACGCGATCACCGTCGGCCCGCAAATTTACAACGATCCCGCCACCATCACCGGCATCGCCATCACGCTGAGTTCGAACACCGGCGGCGACATCCGCTTCGGCAGTACCTTGAACGCTTCCACGAGCGGGGCCAATTCGCTCGTCGTGAACACGGCCGGCGTCACGTCGTTCGACGGTGTCGTCGGGACCACGCCGCTCGGCGGCCTCTCGACGGACAACGCCGGCTCCACACTCATCAAGGCGAACATCTCCACGATCGGCGCGCAGACTTACGCCGATCCGGTCATCGTCTCCGGTTCGACGATCGTTCTGGCCTCGACCGTCGGCGCGAACATCACCTTCGGCGGCACCTTGGATGGCGTGGCCAGCGGTCCCACCGCCCTCACGGTGAATACCAGCAGCGGTGCGACGGCCTTCAATGCGAACGTCGGCGTCGGGGTTCCTCTCGGCAGCATCACCACCGATGCCGGCACCGGAAACACCATCGTTGCCGCGGCTCGGGTCATCACTCTCGGAGCCCAAACTTACAACGATCCGGTGCGGCTCAATTCCGTGGCCGCGACCTTCGCTTCCACGCAGAACGCCAACATCACCTTCAGCACGACTCTCAACGGCACGACGGGCATCTCCACGGCCGCGACCTTCAACACCGGCGGGCTCACGACCTTCGTCGGAATCGTCGGGCAGACCATCCCGCTCACCACGCTCGCGACGGACGATGCCGGGCAGCCCAACGAAGCGACCGTCGTGCAAGCTTCGGTCACGACTTCGAGCAATCAAACCTACGGCGACGCCGTGACGTTCATACCCGGAACCGGAGTCGCGGCTCAGACCGTCGGTTCGACCGTCGGCATCATCACCTTCCAGAAAACGCTGAGCGGAGCCTCCGCGGTTCCCGTCACGGTTCGGGGCGGCAACAACGTGTCGTTCAACGGGAGCGCGACGTTCAGCGCGTCGGGCTCGCGGCTGAACGTGCAAGCGGGTTCGACTGCCGTGGGGGCGCTCGCCTTCGCCTCGGGTCTCACCTTCAAGGCCGACGTGCAGACGTGGCAAGCGGGCGATGGAACCGGAGGCCTCGCCGTCTCGACGGCCGACCTCGTGACCAACGCCCCCAGCTTTCGCGATGCGGCGGGAAACACGGCACCGCGAACGTTCGTGCTTCGACAAGACGGAGCAGTCACGGATGCGACCATTCCCGCGGTCGCCCAGTTCGGCACGGCCCCGCCGGCCAACTACTCGATCTTGTCCGACGACAGCACCCTGACTCTGAATACCACGACGGCCCTCGCCGCGGCGGGAACCACGAACCTGACGCTGTCGAGCGCGTTGGCCCTCTCGTTGGGAACGACGATCGACGCGCCGATGGGCATCGTGCGGTTGCGATCCACGACGGCGAACGTCAATCAGAGCGGCGGCGGGATCACTTCCGCCGGGCTCGGCGTGCGGAGCGGAACCTCGCAGACGTTGACCGGAACGAACGCGGTGAGCGGCCCGTTTGCGTCCCTGGCCACGACTTCGACCATCGCATTCGCGAACGGGGCACCTTATACCGTGGGTTCGATCGGTGCCGATCCGCTGGCTCTCGGCTTCGCCTCGCTCTCGGGTGTCACGGCCAGCGCGGGAACGGTCGCGTTCACCCAGCCGGGCACGTCCGCTTTGAACGTCACGATTGCTGCCGCGGTCTCGGGGACTTCCGTAACTGCGACGGGCGGTAGCGGGGACGACCGCGTGACGGTGAACTACACGATCGGCGGCGCGCTGCCCGCCGGGATCGCGTTCGACGGCAACGGCGGGAACGACACGCTGGCGCTCAGCGATGCGGGCGGTGCCGCCGCTCACACTTACGCCATCGGGGCCACGGCGGTCCGCGACACGAACGCCGCCATGACCTACAGCGGCGTCGAGACCGTCTCGGTCGCGGGCGGCACGGCCGCGGATACCTTCACCATCACGCCGGACACCACCGCCGCAATCGCGGCAACCGGCGGCCTTCCCACGGGCACGGCCGGCGACAAGTACACCCTCACGCTCGCGGGCACGACGACACCCAGCCTCACCGCGAGCAAGGCCAGCGACGGCTTCACGGGCTCCGCCACTTTCGGGAACAAGGCCGCCGTCTCGTTCACCCAGATGGAGGCTCTCTCGCCGCTCGCCGATATTCAAGTGACGGCAACGGCCTCGCCCGAGCTCGTTGCCGCCGGCGGTGCCGCGACGATCACCGTCGTCGTGAAGAACGCCGGGCCGGACACCGCCACCGGCGTCCGCATCGACGACGTCTTCCCCATCGGCATCACGGCAAGTTGGACGACCGTGGTCTCGTCCGGATCGACCGTCGCGGCCACCAGCGGCACCGGCGACATCCACACCTCCGCCGACCTCATTCTCTCCGGCACCGTCACGTTCACCATCACCGCGACGGCCGCACCCGGATTCTTAGGGACCGTCAGCACCACGCCGGTCGCCAGCACGTCCGCCTCGGCATTCGACGCGGATACGACCAACAATCAGGCTGCGGCCTCGTTCGCGGTTCAGCCGCTGGCGCTCACGGCCGTCGGAGCCGGGGCCGGCGGCGGACCCCAGGTGAAAGTCTTGAACGCGGACGGCTCCACCCGATTCAACTTCTTCGCCTACGACATCTCGTACGCGGGAGGCGTCACCGTCGCCACCGGCGATGTGAACGGCGATGGAATCGAAGACATCGCCACCGGTTCCGCAACCAGTTCTTCCCACGTGAAGGTCTTCGATGGCGTTAGCGGTTCGCTCCTGGCGAGCTTCTTCGCGTTCCCCGGCTTCACGGGCGGCGTGAACGTCGCGGTGGCTCACGGCGATGTCGTGGTCGGTGCGGGCATCGGCGGCGGGCCGGTTTTCGCCGGGTACCACGTGGCCGGCGGTGCCGCCGTGGGGACCTTCAGCCTCTTCGCCTTCGATCCCTCGTTCCGCGGTGGGGTGCAAGTGGCCGGGTCGGACGACCTGATCTCGGTCGGTGCCGGACCCAGCGGCTCGGCCAACGTGAAGGTCTACGATGCCGCCACGCTCAACCAGGTGGCCAGCTTCTTTGCCTTCCCACTGTCGATGACGAGTGGCGTGAATTTGGCGATGGGGAAATCGGGCGTCGCCGAGACGGTGATCGTCGGCGCGGGAACGGGAGCCGCCCCGAACGTGGTGACGGTCGAGGCGCGAACCGGGAACATCGCGAGCAGCGTGCAGGCCTTCGATGCGAGCTTTACGGGCGGCGTTCGCACGGCCTCGACCACGACCGGCACGGGCCAGCCCGGCACGGTGTTCGGCGCCGGCCCCGGCGGCGCGCCGCGCGTCCGCATCCTCGGGTCCAACGGCGCCGCGGTACTCGACTTCTTCGCCTTCGACCTGTCCTTCACCGGCGGCGTGTACGTGGGCTAACCGAACCGCACCCGATTGCATCATCCCCTCAGCCGCGCACCAGACCCAGCAGCCGAGTAGGGTGGGCCGGACCGAGGCCAATCGCGAAGCGATTGGTCGCGGGAGGCCCACGCGGGGAAGTCGCTGGTGACACCGCGTGGGCCTCCCGCGATGGCCGCATTCGCGGCCAACGCGGTCCGGCCCACCCTACGAGACCCGGGGCGAAATCGGAAAGCATACTGTGCGATTCGGGAATAGAATGCGGCTTGGCACAAGGAATCCAGAATGAGTGCGCAATCTGAATCGAAGCCGATTCCTAACAAGACCCATTGTGTAGTCTTGGCGGTTTTATTGCCGCTGATTGCAATTGCCTTCGGTTTCATGCGTGGAACTGTCGGTCCAAACCACTGGGAATGTTGGGCGGTCGCAGGGCTCGTTGGCGTTTTAGTCTCCCTACTCTACTGGAACATCCACCGTGGCATTGGACTGGCCGTTTACTTCCTTACACTCGCAGCTCTGGCTGGACTCTGGGCACACTTGGAAAAAGATTGGTCGCAATGGACGGTGGCCCTCACATCTTTGGCTCTCGCGATTGCCTTCACCAGACTGATGCTGTCTTTCGACCAAATGCTTCGAGGTACTGATTCCTCGTACTGGATATTCTTCGCATTGATCCTGAGTGCGGTCGGGATGGTAGTCGCTTCTCAGGTTGAAAGATTAGGAGAGCGGCACCTTAAAGGTTACTTTGCGCCGCCTCATCACACGCTCTGGGAACCTATTCTTGCGGGCTTTCTCGCCCTTCTCTCTTGGCTCTTCCTCCTCCGCCCGGCCATCGAACTCGCCTGCGAACCGATCATCAGGCTTCAGTACCGCATTCGGAGCGTCGGGCCGGGCGTGCAGCAGATCCCGATGCACGGCCCGTGCCTCGTCATCGCCAATCATGCGTGCTGGTCCGACCCGTTCTTTCTCGCACTGCTTTTGCCGAGGCCAATCACGCCGATGATGACCTCGGACTTCTACGATCTGCCCGTCGCCCACTGGCTGCTCAAACGCGTGTTCCACGCCATTCGCGTGCCCGAGAAATCGCTCAAGCAAGATGTCCCCGACGAAATTCGGGAAGCGATCGCGGCCCTCGATCGCAGCGAATGCGTCGTGATCTTTCCGGAAGGGATGCTGCGTCGAAGCGAAGAGAAACCGTTGAAGAGGTTCGGTCGCGGAGTCTGGCAGATTCTCGCGGCCCGGCCCGCGACGCCGGTGTTCTCGTGCTGGATCGAAGGCGGCTGGCGCAGCTACTGTTCGTACTTCAACGGGCCACCGACGAAGAACAAGCGGCCCGACTTTCGGCGACGCATCGACGTGGCCGTCCCCGCTCCGATCACCGTCGATGCCGAGACGCTCGCGAAACACCTGACGACTCGCATCGCGTTGATGAACGCGGTGCTGGAGTCGCGGAAGTTGTTGAACTTGCCGGAGGTGCCAGCATTCGAGTTGCCGAAGTTGGAGTAGTGCCGCTCGCGGCTTCGCGATTGAACTACTCAGCGGCTACGGGGAACAGTTCGGCCAGTGGCAGTTGGAACCCGGGGAGGACCGGTCCGCCGTCGAGCGTGTCGCCACGACTCAGACGAAGGTCCTTGCCGGTCGAATCGTAAACGTAAATGCGCTCGTGGCGAGGATACACGATCCAGACGAGTCGAGCGCCGGCTTGGAGATACTCATCCACCTTGGTCTCGATTTCCTCCGCATGGTCGTTCGGACTCACCACCTCGACGAAGAGATCGGGGAGAACGTTCCATTCGTTCGTGGAGGGCACCGGTCGGTTCTTCGCCCACCGGCTGAACGGAACGAACGCCACATCCGGCCGGCGGTTCCGATCCACCGGGAGAGGAAGCTTGAAGATTACCTCCATGCACGCTTCGCCGATGTCGTGATTGACACCATAGTTGCTGAGGCGAAACGCAAGACGGTTTGCGAAAACCTGTGAATCGGCACTCATGGGCGGCATCTCCACTTTCACGCCATCGACGATTTCATAGTGATCGTGGTCCACGTACTCGTCGTAAGCGAGAACCTCGCCCGGCATCGCTTCCAGAATCGTCGCCATCGCAGTCTCCTTTCCCACAGAATAACTCAGCGGACGCCTTCGATCAAGCCTTCCATCGGGCTGCTGGCGTTGGCGTAAAGCTTCTTCGGAATCCGTCCCGCGAGGAACGCCAACCGGCCCGCGTCGCAAGCGTAGCGCATCGCCCAGGCCATGCGCTCGGGGTCCTTCGCGTTGGCGATGGCCGTGTTGAGCAGCACGCCGTCGCAGCCCAGTTCCATCGCCATGGCCACGTCGCTCGCGGTGCCCACGCCAGCGTCCACGATCACCGGATAGTCCGGGTCCCCGTCTTTCAAATACTCCAGAATGATGCGGATGTTCGTGGGGTTCTGGATGCCCTGGCCGCTGCCGATGGGGCTGCCCGCAGGCATCACGCTCGCCGCTCCGGCCTGCTTCAGACGACGAGCCAGAATGGGATCGTCCGACGTATAAACGAGGACTTGGAAGCCTTCGTTCACGAGAACTTCCGTGGCGCGGAGCGTGTCGATGGGATCGGGCAGAAGCGTCTTCTTATCCGCGAGGCATTCGAGCTTGACCCAGGCGGCACCGGGGTTGCCGAGGTTCGTCAGAAGTTCGCGGGCCAGTCGAGCGTGGCGAATCGCGTCGTCCGCCGAGAAGCACCCCGCCGTGTTCGGCAGAATGGTCAGCTTCTTGAGGTCGAGAAAGTCGAGGAGGCTCTTACCTTCCTGATCGATGAGCCGTTCGCGGCGAACCGCCACGGTGGTGACTTCGCAGCCGCTGGCGACCATGCACTTCTGCATGAGGTCGTAGCTGGCGAACTTGCCGGTACCGGTGAAGAGCCGACTCGCGAACGTGAACGTGCCGACCTTTAGGGGCTTGTCCGCCGGTGGACCCGAACCACCGCCGACCAGCGTGACGATCTCGACGGCGTCGCCATCTCGAAGCATGCGAGCCGGGTGCTCCGCCCGCGGCACCACGTCGCGGTTCACTTCTACCGCGAGCTTGGACGGATCTTTTCCGAGCGCTCGAATCAACTCGGCCACGGTCGTTGGATCGGGAAACGAACGCGGCTCGGCGTTCACGGTGATCTTCGGCATGGTGCGGCCTCGCGGTGTTGCCTTCAGGATACCGGAAGCACCGGCGGAGCGAAGGGGTTGAGGCTGCGACGCCGGATCGAGTAGAATAGTGGGAACTGGAGGACGAACGATGGAACCGCTGGTCAAACTGACGGTGCCGCTGCCAGACATTCTCGAAGAGGTCGGGGGCGAGTATCGCGTGAAAGGGCACCGCATCACGCTTTTCGATCTCGTGACGGCCTCCAACGATGAGGGTCTGGGAATCGAAGCAATGGAAACGCACTTCCCAACTCTTTCTCAGCAGGAGATTGAGGCGGTCTTTGAGTTCTGTCGTGCAAATCCCAACGCGGTGGAAACGTTCTGCCTCGATTATCAAACAATCCTCGATGGGCAACGAGCAACCGGAAAACAACTCGATACCGAAGGGCTTCGAAGGCGTTACCAAAAGCTGAACTTGGAGAAGAACGGAACGCACCATCCCACTCTCACCACTCACATCTCGTCTTAAGACACCATGGCTGCTTTCCTTCTCGATGAACACATGCGCGGGAAACTCGCTGCTGCCATCCGCAAGCACAACGCGGCTGGCGATGGCGTCTTTTTGGATATTCGCGTGGTCGGCGAGGAATCTGAACTTCCTCTTGGTACTCTCGATCCCGAACTCATCCGCTGGGCCGAAAAGGAAGGACGGCTCCTGCTAACATTCGACAAAAGTACGATGCCTGGCCACCTCGCCGACCATCTCGCAGCTGGAGCGCACACGCCTGGAATCCTTTGCGTTCGACGAAGGCTCTCGATTCCCGGCCTCATTATCGAATTTGAAATCGTGGCTCATGCAGGGCGACCGGAGGATTTTGCCGACACCATCACCTACATCCCTTGAGTGGAGACGTTCTCGGCCTCGGCTCGCTCGCACCGCCTTCCATCCGCAGTGCCGCCCGGTACAACAACTCAAGCCCTCTCGCAAACTCCGGTGCCCGCCTCAATGTCTAGTGCCGCCGACCCGACGGCCGTCTTCCTCGCCGCCCTCCTGGCGTCGCGATTGCTCTCCGCCGCGCAACTCCAGGACATCACCGCCTGGGCCGCGCAGGCCCATGCCGATGTGCCTGCGACCGCGAAGGAGATCAATCGCCGCGGATGGCTCAGCGTCTACCAGATCAAGGAAATCGCCCGCGGCCGCGGCAAAGACTTGATCATGGGCAACTACGTCGTCAGCGACCTGCTCGGCGAAGGCGGCATGGGACGCGTCTTCAAGGCGCACAACACCCGGCTCGGCCGGGATGAGGCGCTCAAGGTCATTCGCGCCGACAAGCTGAAACACCCGTCGGCCCAAGCCCGCTTCACCCTCGAGATGCAAGCGCTCGGAAAGGTGAAGCACCCGAACGTCGTGACGGCATTCGACGCAGGGCCGCTCGGAGATTCGCACTTCGTCTCGATGGAACTCATCGACGGAATCGACCTCACGCGGATGGTGCGGGAACGCGGGCCGCTGCCGATGCCGTTGGCGTGCGAATACATCCGCCAATCCGCCCTCGGCCTCCAGCACGCCCTCGAACTCGGCATGGTTCACCGCGACATCAAGCCCTCGAACATACTCGTGTCGCGCGACGGTAAGCAGGTGAAGCTCGTAGACCTGGGGTTGGCGCGGTTGCAGGAGCCGATCTCCGAGGGAGCGAATCGAGTCACGCAGGAAGGCTTCGTGATCGGGACGCCGGACTTCCTCGCACCCGAGCAAGCCCGCAATCCCGCCAGCGTGGACATCCGCGCGGACATCTATGCACTCGGAGCCACGCTCTTTTACATCCTCACGGGGAAGGTGCCCTACAGCGGCGCGAACGCCACCGAGAAGCTCCTCAAGCACTGCACGGATCCACCGCCGCCGCTGTTGCCACTCCGGCCCGACGCTCCCCCGCAACTCGAACAACTCATCCATTGGTGCATGGCGAAGCGCGCCGAGGATCGCCCGCAGACGCCGATTCAACTCGCGCATGCGCTGCAGCCGTTCTGCCCACCGACGCCGAGCGGCCCTAGGCCGGCACAGCAGGTCGCCGCGACCCCGCCGCCCGCCTTCCTCCGCACGGCACCGGCGGACGATCCAAACTCCAGCAGCAAAGTGTTCAAGCTTCCCGCGCAATCCAACGATACCGACCCGATTCGGCGGCGGGCCAAGGCGGGCTTCCCTTATGCGATGGTGTTCATCTCGGGCGGCATCTTCCTCCTCCTCGGCATCTTCCTCTACGCCGGGTATCTGGCGCTGAAGCCCAAACCGCTGCCGCCCGTGGAGGCGTTCACGAACGTCGCCGAGATGAAGATGGTGAAGGTCGAGGGCGGTACCTTCGACATGGGTTCGCCGGCGAACGAACCGGGCCGCGCGGAGCCGAAGCCGCGACAACCCGACGACGAATCGCCAGTTCACAAGGTCGCGATTCGCGGCCCATTCCTGATGTCGGCCACGGAAGTGACGCACAACCAATACTTGAAGGTGGTGGGCACGAGCCCGCCGCAATCGTCGGTCGTCAAGCGGGCCGCCAACGCCGGCGATCATCCCGTCGAGTTCGTCTCGTACGAAGACGCGATGGAGTTCTGCCGCAAGCTCACGGAGAAGGAAAAGATCGAGCCGCACGCGAGGCCGGGGTGGGTGTATCGGCTGCCGACGGAAGCGGAGTGGGAGTACTGCTGCCGGGCTGGCACGGATACGGCCTTCGCCTTCGGTAGCAAATTGAGCAACATTCCCAAACTCGGCGGAAGCATCCAGACCGGTGGCCGCTACATGCCCACGGGTGAAGAAAAAGAACAAGACCTCGAAGGCAACACGAACAAAGAGGCACTGATCGAAGACATGCCCGGTCGTATTATGCAGTTCGAGCCGAATGCGTTCGGGCTCTACGACATGCACGGCAACGTGGCGGAGTGGTGTCTCGACTGGTACAAGCGAGGCTACCCCAGTGCCGAGCCGCGCGACAATCCTCCCGGCCCGCTCACCGGCGAACGGCGCGTCGTTCGCGGCGGATCGTTCAAGGATCCCGCTTCCGCCTGCCGCTCCGCGGCTCGCATCGGCTTCAGCCCCAGCGAACGCCGGGCGACCATCGGCTTCCGGATCGTATATGCTCCCGCGATCAAATGAAACCCGGTTTCTGCTTTGGGAACCGGGTTTCTGTTCAATGAGAAACCCGGTTTCCAAAGCAGAAACCGGGTTTCGGAAAGGTTCCCCCATGTCCGTGAATTGGCGAGGCGTGTTTCCCGCGGTCTGCACGCAATTTCACAGCGATCAATCGTTGAACATTCCAGGCACGCTGGCCCACGTCGATGTCATGCTCGAGGCCGGCATTCACGGCCTCGTGATGATGGGCAGCGTCGGCGAGAACACGACGCTCGAACCGACTGAGAAAACTGAACTGTTGAAGGCCACGATCGCGCACGTGAACAAGCGCGTGCCGATCCTGACGGGCGTCGCGGAGTACACGACGGCGGGGGCGTGCCGCTGGGCCGCGGACGCCGCGAAACTCGGTGCCGATGGCCTCATGGTGCTGCCGCCGATGGTCTACAAGACGGACGATCGCGAAACGATCGCGCACTTCCGCTCCGTTGCGAAGGCCTCGGACTTGCCCATCATGGTTTACAACAATCCGCCGGCCTACAAGGTGGACATCACGCCGCAGATGTTCGTCGAAATGGCCGACGAGCCGAAGTTTGCGTGCATTAAAGAATCGAGCGACAATCCGCGCCGCATCACGGACATTATCAACCTCACGAAGGACCGTTATGTCCTATTCGCGGGCGTCGACGATCTGTTCCTCGAATGTCTGATGCTCGGCGCGGTGGGCTGGGTGAGCGGGCTCGTGAATGCCTTCCCGCACGAGAACAAACTGATCTGGGATCTGACCGCGGCGGGCAAGTGGAAGGAAGCGCTCGACGTCTATCGGTGGTATACGCCGCTGCTGCACCTCGACACGCACGTGAAGCTCGTGCAGTACATCAAGCTCGCCTCCGCGGAGTGCGGCTACGGCACGGAGCTGTGCCGCTCGCCGCGCTTGCCGATCGTCGGCAAGGAGCGCGAAGACGTACTCGCGATCATCCACCAGGCCATCGCGACGAAGCCGAAGCGATAAACTTTCCGACGTCTGATCCTGCTGCCGCCCGAGCTTCTTATGCGAATCTCCACCATGCCTTCCATCGTTCTGTCCACGAATGTTGCCGAGTTCCCGTGCCGCTGCGGGAAGGTGCGCGACGTCTACGATCTCGGCGAGACGCTCGCCATCGTCGCCACCGACCGCATCAGCGCCTTCGACTGGATCATGCCCAACGGCATCCCCGGCAAGGGCCGCGTGCTCACCGAAATGACCCGCTTCTGGCTGAACTTCTTAAAGGTTCCCAATCACCTCATCAGTGTCGAAGTGGCCGACCTGCCCGAACCGTTCCGCCAGCAGGCCGACGTCTTTGCGGGCCGGACGATGCTCGTTCGCAAGACGGAGGTGGTTCCCGTCGAGTGCGTGGCGCGCGGCTACCTCGCCGGCTCCGGGTGGAAGGAATATCGCTCGGCCGGCACCGTCTGCGGCATCCCACTGCCCGCCGGGCTTCAAGATGCCAGCCCGCTCCCCGAGCCGATCTTCACGCCCGCCACCAAAGCCGAGCAAGGTCTGCACGACGAGAACATCCCGTTTGAAAAGATGATCGCAGCCGTGGGACGTGAAACGGCCGAGGAACTCCGCGACCGCACGCTCGACGTCTATCGCCGGGGGTCGGCGCACGCCGAGTTGCGCGGCATCATCCTCGCCGATACCAAGCTCGAATGGGGCCGCCTGCCCACGGGCGAACTCATCCTCATCGACGAAGTATTGACGCCCGATAGTTCGCGCTTCTGGCCGCGCGACACCTATCGGCCCGGGTCTTCGCCGCCGTCGTTCGACAAGCAGTTCGTCCGCGACTGGCTGGAAACGACGGGCTGGGACAAGTCGAGCCCGCCGCCGGAGTTGCCTGAAGAAGTCGTGCATCGCACGGCGGCGAAGTATCGAGAAGCGCTCGAGAAGCTGACGGCTTGATCGTCAGGCTCGCTTCGCAACCGTGACGATCACGTACTTCGAGGTCGGCGTGTTGCTGCCGTCCGCGGTGCTGTTCAAGGGCACGAGCACGTTCGCCTCGGGAAAGTACGTCGCACAGCAACCGCGAGGGATGTCGTATTCCACGACGATGAACTTCGGAGCCAGTCGCACTTCCCCCTGAAAGTGTCCCGTGAGATCGACCACGTCTTGGCTCTTCAATCCGCGTTCGCGCAGGTCTGTCGCGTTCATCAGCACCACGCGCCGCTCGTTCTTGATTCCCCGGTAGCGGTCGTCGAGGCCGTAGATTGTCGTGTTGAACTGATCGTGCGTCCGCACCGTCATCATCGCGAGTTGACCGGGCTCGAGTCTGAGTTCGTGAAGCGGATGCGTGGTGAACCGCGCCTTGCCCGTGCTCGTGGGGAAGGTTCCTTCGCGCGGCGGGTTCGGCAAGTAGAAGCCGCCGGGCTTCTGCACGCGCTCCGTATAGTTCTCGAAGCCGGGTACCACGCGCGAAATGTGCTCCCGAATGCGGTGGTAGTCTTCGCTTAGTTCGCGCCAAGGAACCGTGCTTCGCGAGCCGATGGTCGCTTCCGCTAATCGCGCGATGATCGCAACCTCGCTGAGCAGCAAGTCCGAAGCGGGCGGGAGCGTGCCGCGCGAAGCCTGCACCACGCCCATCGAGTTCTCAGTGGTGACGAACTGTTCCCCTGGGAGCGCGGCCGTCCCGGCCGCATTCGTGACGGGCTGCAAATCGCGTTCGGTTCGCCCGAGGCAGGGCAGGATGAGTGCCGTCTTCCCCGTGACGAGGTGCGAGCGATTTAACTTGATGGACACGTGAACGGTGAGTCGGCAGTTCTTGAGGCCCGCGGCGGTGGCCTCGGTATCGGGCGTGGCCGAGAGGAAGTTGCCGCCCATCGCGAAGAAGACTTTCACCCGCCCGTCGCGCATGGCGTGGATCGCTTCGACCGTGTCGAAGCCGGGTTCGCAGGGCGGTGTGAAGTCGAACTCTTTGCCGAGCGCATCGAGGAACCACGCGGGCGGCCGTTCCACAATTCCCATGGTGCGGTCGCCCTGGACGTTCGAGTGGCCTCGAACGGGGCAGAGCCCCGCGCCCGGTTTGCCGATGCTGCCGCGCATCAGCAGTAGGTTCACGAGATCCTGAATCGTGGCCACGGCATGCTTGTGCTGCGTGAGGCCCATCGCCCAGCACGCGATGATCCGGTCGTTCGCCGCGATCAGTTCCGCGAGTTGTTCGATCTGCTCCCGCGCGATTCCGCTCTGCTCGATGATCGCGTCCCAACTCACTTCGGATAGCGATGCCGCGAGTGCCTCGAAGCCGTCGGACCTCTCGCGGATGAACTCCCGATCCAGTGCTCCCCGGGCGACGAGCGACTTCATCAGTCCCTTGAGCAAGGCTTGGTCGCCGCCGATGCGAACCTGGAGGTAAAGGTCGGCGAGCGCGGTGCCGAAGCCGAGCCAGCCCCGGACTTCCTGCGGGTTGCGGAAGGCGAGCAGGCCCGCTTCGCGGAGCGGGTTGATGGCTGCGATCTTGGCACCGGCCCGCTTCGCGGCTTGGAGTGCCGTGAGCATTCGCGGATGGTTCGTGCCGGGGTTCTGCCCGAGAATCAGAATGAGCCCGGCCTTCTCGAAGTCTTCCAGTTTCACGGTGCCCTTGCCGATGCCGACGACCTGCGGCAACGCGAAGCTCGTGGACTCGTGGCACATGTTCGAACAGTCCGGCAGGTTGTTCGTGCCGAACTGGCGAATGAAGAGTTGGTAGAGGAACGCGGCCTCGTTCGAGGTGCGGCCCGAGGTGTAGAACGCGGCTGCGTTCGGCGAATCGAGTGCGTTCAGTTCACTCGCGATGAGTGCGAAGGCGTCGTCCCAGGCGATCGGTTCGTAGTGCCGCTGGCCGGGCCGCAGGACCATCGGTTCGGTCAGCCGGCCCTGCTGCCCGTGCCAGTAGTCGGACTCGTGTGCCAGTTCATCGACCGAGTGCTTCGCGAAGAACTCGGGCGTGATGCGGCGCGTGTCGGTTTCGAATGCGATGGCCTTCGCACCGTTCTCGCAGAACTCCGTCACCGAGCGGTGGCCGTCCGGTTCGGGCCAGGCACAACTCGGGCAGTCGACGCCACCCTTCTGGTTCAACACACTCAGCGTGCGAAGCCCGCGCCGGAACCCGGCGCTGCCGAACACGTGTTGCAGCGAAGCCATCACGGCCCTGGCTCCGGCCGCGACCTCCTTGGGCTTCGTGAGTTTCAGCCCGGTGAAGACTTCGGGACAAAGTGCTTCGGGGGATTCGGCGTTCATGTGTCTCCGATTCAATCGCGAAGCCGCACGCGGCCAGGCTCCGAATAAATGTTGAAACGGCCATCGCGGACGAATCCGAGCAGCGTGACGCCGAGCCGCGCGGCCAGACTCACGGCTAAGCTCGACGGCGCGCCCACGGCTGCAAACACCGGCACCCCGGCCATCGCGGCCTTCTGGATCAACTCGAAACTCGCCCGACCACTCACGAACAGAATCCGACCATCGAGCGGCAAGCGGCCCGCGCGGAACTCCGCGCCAAGTACCTTGTCCACGGCGTTGTGCCGGCCCACGTCCTCGCGTACTGCGAGCAAGTTGCCTGTGAAGTCGAAGAGCGCCGCGGCGTGCAGCCCGCCTGTTTGAGTGAACGTGGGCTGGGCCGCACGAAGCGTCTCGGGCAGCGCGTGAATGACCGCGGCGGGGATCGGCACGCCGCCGGGTCGCGGCCCCTCGCACGCCGCTTCCACCGAATCGATCGAGGTCTTTCCGCAGACGCCGCAACTCGATGTCGTGTACCCGCGCCGGTCGAGCCGGCTCAAATCGACGACGACCTCCGGATGGAGATCGACTCGAATCGCGTTCTCGGATCGGCCCTTCTCGATGCGAAGAATCTGCTGGGGATCGTCGACGACCCCTTCGACGAAGAGCAACCCCACGGCGAGGTCGTCGTCGTGGCCGGGCGTTCGCATCGTGATCGAGATGGTCGTTCGCCGACGGCTGAGGATTGGCCCGTAGGCGATCCGAATCGCGAGCGGTTCCTCGACCGCGAGCCGGTCGGCCCTCTCGGTTCCCACGTCTCCGGCCACGCTCACGACCGCGACGCCGATCGCGCTCGTCGTTGGTGTTGGAGCCGGGATTCGTTTGTGAAAGGTTGCCATCCGTTGAGTCTGCATTGGCCTCGAATATCACTCGCCTTAGATTTTACCGAACGGGAACGACGCCGCGACAACCGGGCGCAACTCGCCGGCCAAAAACACCGAGCCCGCGACGCAGAGCAGGTCGCTCGGTTCCGTACGGGATCGGGCGACTCGCCAAGCTTCCACGCTCGAGGCGTGGATCGCGGCAGGCTTCCCGGGTGCGATTATTTTCAGAAGAGCGGCCAACTTGGCGGGCTCCACGCTGCGCGGATTGTTCCCATACTTCGTGAGGTGGAACTCGTCGAAGTACCCCGCCAGCACGCCGAGGATTTCTTCGACCTGTTTGTCCGAGGAGACGGCAAAGACCACGGACTTGCGACCGACGTCCGGGAATTCTTCACTCAAGGTTCGAACCAGCGCGATGGCCGAGGGCACGTTGTGGGCTCCATCGAGGATGGCGATTGGCTCCCGCGAGACGACCTCGATGCGCGCCGGCCAGACCACCGAAGCGAGCCCTTCGCGAATTGCGAACTCGGGAATCGGGATGCCGAGGCATCCGATCGCCGCGACGGCACATGCTGCATTCTCGCGCTGATGCGTTCCGAGAAGCCCGATGCGCAGGCTCGGCTCGAGTTGCTCCGCTCGCGCATCCACGATCGGCGCGGCCTGTTCCGCCGCGATTTGCCGGATCACGTCCGCCGGGCCAGCGGGCATCGAACCGACCACGACGGGAACGCCGGGCTTCACGATCCCACCCTTCTCGAACGCGATCGCTTCCAGCGTGCTGCCGAGTTGGGCCATGTGGTCGAAGCCGACGTTGGTAATCACCGCGACGCGTGGGGAGCAGACGTTCGTGGAGTCGAAGCGGCCGCCGAGCCCGACCTCGATGGCCGCGACCTCGCACCCGCGCCGCGCGAAGTAGAGGAAGCCCAAGGCCGTGCCGATTTCAAAGAACGTGATCTTCGGCAGGAGGCGATCCGATTCGAGTTCGCAGGTCGCCGCCGCGACTTCCGCCATGAGGGCGGCGAGTTCCGCACGCGCGATGGGGACGCCATCGATTTGGATGCGTTCCTCGACGTGCGTGAGGTGGGGCGAGGTGAACAGCCCGACTCGCAGACCCGCACAGCGGAGGATCGAGGCGATCATCGCGGCCGTGGAACCCTTGCCCTTGGTGCCGGTGATGTGGACGAGGGGAAGGCGGAGGTGGGGATCGCCGAGGAGGTGGAGGAGGGCCTGCATGCGTTCGAGTTTGAAGTCGCCGGGCGCGGCGGCTCGCACTTCGTAGTTGATTCGCCCGTACCAGAAAGCAATCGCGTCGTCGTAGGTCATGGTTCGGAACTGTTCCTGGGAGCGCGGCCGAGGTGCCGCACTCCCAGAATGATCTTACTTCACCTTGTCGCCGCGGTCGAAGGGATTCTTCGGGTCCGAGGTGCTTCCGACGGGCCGCGACTCGACCATCTTCACCCAGTTCTCCCAGATGCCGGTCAGTTCCTTGCGAGTCGGGTCGGCACTGTCGTCGGCGGTGCGGCGAACCGCGAGCTTGCCGTCCGGGCGGACGATGAGCAGTTCCGTCCCGGTATCTTCGGTCGGCAGCGTACGGCCGTTCGCCAGTCGCGTCGAGACCTTCCCACCTTCGAAGTCCACGAGGATCGACTTCGACGAGAAGTCCACCTCGAAGCCCTTGGGCACGACCTGTTCCTTACCCTTGACCACGGTCAGCTTCGAGAACTCGCAGAGGACGTAGGCGTTGTTCTCGGACGACCAGAGCGGCAGCTTGATGAAGGTTTTCTTGCCGATGTAGTCGCCGCGACTCACGGGCATGTCCGCGACCACCCAGCCGCCGATGGGCTCGTGCTTGCCTTCGAGCCGGAGTTCTTCCATCCACTTCACGGCTTGAACCACGGCTTGGTTGTCCTTCACCTGGAGCGCCTTGAGGAGGCCGGTTTGGCCCTTGTAGGTCTCGGCAATCTCGTTGTAATACTGGCTCCGGTCGTAGGCGAAGAGGTAGTCCTCGGTCGGCACCATGTTCGAGCCGGGCAGCGGAATCCACTTGCTGAACAACGTCGGCTTCTTAGCGTCGATGGGATTGGACACGTACTGCGGCGTGTTGTAGTTCGGGTTCGACATGCGAAGCTGAATTTGGTACTCGTAGCTCAGGCCGGGCTGCACGTCGCAATCCACGAACCGACCGAGCAGGTGATCGATGTTCACCTGCGGTTGATTCTCGATGTTGCCGCCCTTGCCGCCTTCGTTGGGCCCCTTGGGCGGCGCGCCCAATTTACCCGGTTCGAAGGACGGGCTGTTTCCCTTGCCGAAGATCGCCTCCGAACCCGTATCCCCCGCCGTGGTACTCTTGAACAGCTCTTTCCGGGAACCACTCTTCTGGAGGCGCCTGAGCAGCTCGGAAGGGTCGACCTTGGGAGTGCGGGCCGCGTCGAGTTGGTCGATCGTGTCCGTGATCGACTTCAGCCGAATCGGCGGGTAGGTGCTCAGTTCCGGCACGAGCGCCGGCAGCGGCATCACCAGCGAATCCTCGTAGCGATAGAAGTACGGCAGGTAGAGACCCTGCTTGCTCTTGTCCGACCCCTCGAAGTGATCGTGCTTCTTGCGGGCGTGGATCAGATCCGCGTACTTGTCTTCGTAGTTGTACTTAGCCCAGTCCTGGATCACGACGATCTCGCCGGTCGGGCGAACTTGCGTGATCCTCCGCTTCACTTCGAAGCCGTCGTAGACCGTGTATTGCCGGGCCTCGTCGATCGTCTTGAAGCGCATCGCACGCTTCACCTCTTCGAGTTGCTTCTTCAACGGGATGGTGAAGTTGACGACGATGAGCCGCAAGGGGATCACGGTCTCGGCGGGAATCTTGTTCTCGGCCAAGGCCTTGTCGAGGTCTTCGATCGGGATGTAGGTGATGGCAATATCGTTGCGTTGGGCGGTGGAGTCGAATCCGCCAGCGCCAGCGAATCCGAAGCTGCCGCCCCCCAATCCGCCGGGGCCGGCGGGGCCGCGCGGTCCGCCGCCCGAACTACCGCCGGCTGGACCGCCGCCGCCCGGACCGAATCCGGGTCCGGGAGGTCCGCCGGGGCCGGGAGGTCCGCCGGGGCCGGGAGGAGCACCGGGCCCACCGGGGCCGGGAGGACCGCCGGGGCCGGGTTGAATGTTCTGGTGAGCCGTGCGACTGCGCTGAGCGCGGGTTTTAAACTTATCGAGGGCCGCTTGCACTTTCTCCTTGTCCTGCTTTTCCAGTTTCTTCTCGACGCGAACCGCGATCTGCGGATCCTTGCCGTCCACGAAGATGATGTCGAAGCCGGGCATCGGCCCGCGAACGAGATCGACTTGGTAATCCTGGAGGCCCCACACGTTGGGGTTCTCGCGCTTCGTATCCGGGCGGCCGGTCGGGTCGAAGAGCGGGCCGTTGTAGGCGAACTCCCAAACGGGTACGCGGTTGTAAGGAGCGGATTTGTCAGGGCCAACGGAACCACCCAGCGGATCGGGTTGCGTCGGATCGTTGGGGTCGGCAATCTTTTGCTGAATCGAGGCGGCTTTGGTGGTGAACTCCTTGCTGATCTCGGTGGGGTTCGCGGCCCCGACTCCGGTGGTCACGCCCCAGAGCAACAGGATCGCGAGGCCGACGCCCGCCACGCCGAGAGCGATGTACTCGCCCTTCTTGATGAGCAGTTCCTTCACGTTCAGTTTGGGTCGGGCCATGGCTCGTTCCTCGTGGCGGGTTCGGTTGCAATGACAACGGCCTCGCGGGCTCGTCGTTGGTGTTTTCTTCGAAGCGGAAAGCGGTCGGGACGCCCGCGCTCCCAGGGCATCACGGCGTAGGGGGCGTCTCGGTCACTTCGTACTTCTCGTACAAGGACACAATTCCGTAGATGGTCAGTTCGACGAGCCCGGCGGAAAGCTGAGCATCGGAAATCGTGGTGAGGGAACCACCGCCACCACCGAACCCAGGAGGAGTCATCGGCCCACCAGGACCCATCGGCCCACCAGGACCCATCGGACCACCAGAACCCATCAGCCCACCGGGTGCGCCGGGAGGTCCGAAGCCGCTGCCGCTGGAGCCGAACTTTATTCCTCCGGCACCTTCAAACCCTCGGGCGGGGCCTCCGACGTCGGATTCGCCGCCGCTCAATCCTTGACCGCTGGAACCACCGGCTCCGCCGACCCCGCCAGCCCCGCTGCCCAGGTTACCGCGGAATCGCTGCCAGTGGTACTGGGTGATCTGGAATCGCATCGGCAGATTGGCGTAGGCCAGAAGCACGTCTTGGATGTAGGCCTGATCGACGACGATGGTGATGGCCACGGGCATGCGGCGAATCTGATTGGTGACGTCGATGTAGCGTTTCTTGTTGCCGTCGAGCACGCTCGCAACGCTGCCGCCACCTTCGAGTACGCCTGCCGCTTCGGCCGAGCCACCACTGCCTCCGCCAGGCTTGTTGCCACCGCCGGTGCCGGGAGGCTGACCTCCGAGAGAACCCTGCATACCGGTACTCAGACCCGCATCGCCGCTGCTGCTCGTCGCGGCTGCTGCCGCGGCGGCTTCCGCCTCCTTCTTGTAGGAAGCGAACAGCGGCAACAACAAGGGGAACGCCGCGTAACGGCTATCGCGATACCCCATCGCCAGATGATCGATGCGGCGAATCGGAACCGTCCGCAGGTCGAAGACCTGTTGAACCTTCGCGATCTCCTCCACGGCCGTGCCCGCGGGGAGTACGTGCTCGTCGCTCTGAGCAATGGCGATCGTCGCGCCGCCGGGAACGAACTCCCCGCCGATGCGGAACGGAACGGGCTGAGCATTCGGAGCCGTCGAGAGCCACACGTTGAGCACCATCATGTTGCCCGTGCCGAGCAACTGGAGGCGATCGGTCATATTGCGGAGCGTGCCGGTGAGTACGAAACGGCTGTCGCCGGGCCGCTGCGTCGCCTTCAGCGTGAGGTACCACGTGCGGCTGGAGAAGGCGCGCTCGAGCTTGGAATCTTCGAGCTTGGCCCCGTTCGCGTCGTAACGCGGGGCGCTATCGAAGTCGCCGATCTGATCGTTGACGGACTTGATGGCGTTGAGCATGGCGCGCTGCACCCAGATATCTTCGAGTGCGAGCCAGAGTTGCTCGGAGGTCGGTTTGAAGTCGCCCCAACCGCCCGGCCCGGCCTGAACGTGCCGCAGCACGCTCGACCAACCGCTGCCTGCGAACGCGGTCGGGTAGATGCGATCGGCCATGCCGGTCCGCTTCTCGGGTTCGCGGCCGATGTCCTTCATGTACGGGTTGGAGAACTCGGCGAGGTAAATCTCGGGCTTCTTGAACTCGCCATCTTCGCCGAGCTCATCTGGGATGCGGTCGCCGAACTTCAACTGAGTCTTGATGGTGGCGTATTCGGGCGTGTAATTGAAGCGAGCCAGCAGCTTGGAATTCGGCCAGCGGAGGAGGTTCTTCGACGCATCTTGTGCGAGCGATTCCTTGCCGTTCACCTTGGCGATGCCGAGCCCGATCTGGCGCTCCCAGTTCTCTTTCCAGAGGTCGGTCTTCTTCTTGCCGAGTTGCGCGAGTTGCTCGACGAAGCGGTCGATGAACGCATTGGATTTGGGGCTCTCCTTCCCCTTGAGCGCATCCTTGGCCGTTTTGTGCTCGGAACTCTTCTTGTCGATGGCAGCACCGACGCCAGCATCGATCGTGATGACGGCAATCAACACCAGGAGCGGCGTGATGCCCACCAGGATCCAGAAGTGGTGCTTTTTGAGCGATTCCTTGGTGACGGCCATGGCAAGCGACTCGTTCGAAGGGTGAAGTTTGAAAGACGGGCACCGAGACGAGTCGGTGCCGTGCGTGCGTATTTTGGCGAACTACTTGCCGGGCACGGTCGGGCCGTTCGAGGCACTGGCCGCAGCGGGATCGACCGCTTGAGTCTTGACTTCCGCACCGGGCTCGCGCCAGACGAACATGACGACGAATTCGTAGCGGCGTCGGGGCGGGCCGTCGGTGAGTGCGGGCGGGGGAGGCGTCAGGGCGGGGCCGGAACTTCCGGGGGCCATCGGGCCACTGCCAGGAGCCGGCGCGCCGCCCCCCATGAAACTCGCACCGATCGGACCGATCGCACTTCCACCCGCGCCCGGTCCCGCGCCGCTAGCAGGAGCGCTCGATGCAACCGTCGAACCCATGAGCGGAACCCAGGCCGGGGCCGCCTTCACCGAGGGCGCGGCCGACGAGCCTTCGGGGCTGTTACCGCCGGGACTCGGCATGGCACCTTGAGCCGCGCCCGATCCGGGTTGACCTCCCGACGAGCCTCCGCCTGACGCCCCAGCACCGGTCAGGTTGTCCAGATACGACTTGCCGATGTTCTGGAAGACGTTGGCCTGGGGCGATTCCACGCGCCAGACGTGGTAGATGAACGCGTGCGAGACCTTCCCCAGAACCGGGTCCGCCACGCCCGGAATGTGCTTGGCGACCTTCGCCTTCCCCTTCTCGGCGAACGAGTCCGTCCTCTGAATGTTCGCGATGAGCGTGTTCTTGAGGAACTGAGCCTCGCCCTTGTTGTCGGTGTAGCCGCGCACCTCGACCACCCAGCCGCCGCCTTCGGGTGCCTTGGGAATCTTGCGGCCCTTCTCGGTGTTCACCTCGAATTCGCCGTCCTTCATGAGGCGAGCGATCTCCTCGCCGAACGGGGCCGAGGAACCGGTCGGCTTCTGTCCGGGCAGGCCGAACACTTCGTTGTCCGCGTTCTGGAAGAAGACGCCGAGGTTATCGACCCAGCGCGGGTAGACCGCTTCGACGTTGACCATCGCGAGATCGAGCGGCATCTCGGAGCGTTCGTCCGCTTGGGCGTCTTCGATTCGCACGCCGTTCTTCATTCGCTTCTCGAACCAATCGACGGCGGCGAGCCCCTGGTCTTTGCGCCAGAGATCTTCCGCGAGGTTGCCTCCGGGGCCGGGCTTCGGCAGGCTGGTGGCGAACACCTCGTGGAACCGCGGCCAGTTGAGTCGCTCGTCGTTCCCTGAGATGACGGCCTTCACCTCGTCCTGCGTCTTCTTGACTTCATCCTTCTTCGTGGTGAACTTGGTTTCCTGCGTACCAAACGCGGCGATGGCGGTCTTCGATTTGTCGATGGCCTTGCCGATCTCGGGGTTGTTGAGTGCGGAGTAGTTCGCTCCGTAGCCCAGTGCGAGGCCGGCGGTGCCGAGTACGAGTGCCGCGGCGGCAGCCACCGCGTAGGGCTTCTTCTTGCGGATGAGGCGGTCCGTGCGAATCTCGCCGGGTAGCAAGTTCGTGTAGAGTCGCGCCTCGTTCAACCCTTGAAGTGCGAGTCCGTAAGCGACCGGGAACGTGAGCAGATTCTCGACGAACAGCGGATCCTTGAGGACCGCGTCGCCGCTGAGCCGATCGAAACGCGCCGGTTTGCGGACCTCGATCTGGAGTTTCTCGGCGAGGTACTTTTGCAGGCCGGGCAGGCGGAAAGCGCTGCCCAGGCCCACGAGGTAGCCGACGTGGGCATCGCGGTGCGTGTTCGTGAAGTAGCCGAGCGAGCGCTGCACTTCGCCGACGAAGTCTTGCAGCACGGGCTTGAGTGCCTTCAGAATCTGAGGCAGTTCCGGACTCTTGGCGGCGTTCCGCTTGAGGTGCTCCGCCTTGGCAAACGTGAGCTTGAGTTCCTTGGTGAGGGCGCGGGTGAAGTTGTTCCCGCCGAGCGGGAGCGGCCGCTGCCAGATGATCTTCCCACCATCGGTGATGATCAGGTTGCTGGCCTCGGTGCCGATGTCGAGTACCACGACGCAGCGCTTCTTGCCGCGCGGCGTGTCGTCGTCGGCCGCGGGTTCGTCCGGCAGCGGGGTCGTCCCGCCTTTCCGAAGCGTCTCGTAAGTGGCGTAATTCACCAGGGCGAGGGGCGACATCTGGACGCAGTGGACTTCGATCTTGGACCCGCCGAAGTAGCCGAGGTAGCGGGAGATCACGTCGCGCTTCATGGCGAAGAGGCCGATTTCGGTTTCCATCGCAAAGCCGTCCGTCACTTCGCCGCCGGCGATCTTCTGGTAGTCCCAGACGACTTCGTCCAACGGGAAGGGAATCTGCTGCTTCGCTTCGAACTTCACGATCTCGGGGATCTTCTTCTCTTCGACCGGCGGGAGCTTCACGAAGCGGGCGAGGCCGGACTGCCCGGCGATGCCGATGGCCACCTCGTCGTAGCGGATTTCGTTGCGAGCGAGAAATTTGTCCAGCGCTTCGCGGATGAGTTGATCCGGGTCCGCGTCGGGCTGGGAGAGGATCTTGGGGTGCTCGACGTAGTCGAAGGCCGTGGCCGTCGGTTTGCCGTCGACCATTTCGAGCCGCAGCGCCTTGAGGGCGCACTGGCCGATGTCGATTCCCCAGACGCCTTTGGTGGGTGGCATGATTTTCTCCGGAGCAAGGGGCGGCCTTAAGGCCGCCCGAACCGACTCGCATTGGAAACAAGATTACGTGACGACCGCGGAGCCGGGAAGCCCCTCGTTCCGCATCGACTTGAAGTACGGGCCACCCATTCGAGCGAGTTCAGGCATGAGACTGGTTCGATTCGCCGAAAGATTCACGCTACCACGCGCCCGATGCGGCTGTCAACGAATACAACCCCCGAGTCGGGAAATTGTTGGCGCGCGGTGCGGATTTTTTGCAACGACCGCTCCGAACCGCGTTTCAGGCCAACACTTCGCGGATCGGTTGGCCCTTGGCGATGGGCAGCGGCCGCTTCAATTTGTCCACGATCTCCGTCTCCGAATCGATGCCCAGTGCCTCGAACATCGTCGCAGCCAAATCCTCGGGCCGAGCTTGGCCGACGGTCGGGTACGCTCCGAGTTTGTCGCTGGCCCCATAAACGAAGCCTTTTTTCGCGCCACCGCCGGCGAGTACCGCGCAGTAGCATTGCGGCCAGTGATCGCGACCGCCGTTGGAACTGATCCGCGGCGTGCGGCCGAACTCGCCCACCCACACCACCAAGGTCGATTCCAACATCCCGCGCTCTTCGAGATCGGTGAGAAGTGCGGGCAGCGTTTGATCCGTCATCGGTAGCAGCTCATCGAGCCGGCCGGTCACGCTTTCGCCCTTGAAGCCGTGATAATCCCAACCCTGACCCGTGCCGCCGATGCTGCGTGAGAAGTAAACGTTGACGAACTTCGCCCCGGCCTCGACGACGCGCCGGGCCAGCAAACACGACTGCCCGTAGCTCGTGTGGCCGTACTTCTCGCGGGTTGCGGGCGTTTCCTTCGACAAGTCGAACGCCTGCTTGAAGCGCGGCGACGTGAGCATCGCCACCGCCTTCTGATACGTGTCGTCCAGCCCCTGAGCGACCAGCGACGTTTCCAAGAGGTCCGATTGATCGTCGATCAGCTTCAGCAAGTCCTTGCGGCTTTCGAGCCGTTCCACGCTGAGATTGTCCGGCAACGTGAGTTCGGGGAGCGCGAAGCCGGCACGGTTCGGGTCCTGGTTCACGAAGAGCGGGTTGTGCCCTTTGCCGAGGAAGCTGGCGTGCTGCCCGGGCGTGATCGAGCCATCGGCAATCACGTGCGGGAACGAGACGAACGTGGCGACGCCCTGCGGGGCCGGGGCGAGTTTGTCGACGATGGAGCCGTAGGCCGGGAAGAGTTCCAGGGAATCGCGGAGGCGTTGATCGTCGGTTGGCGGGGCGACGCCGGTGAGCGAGTAGTACCCGGCCGAGTTGTGGTTCTTCATCGTGTGCTGGAGGCAGCGGATCACGGTGAGCTTGTCGGCCATCGCGGCGAGCTTCGGGATGCGTTCGCCAAAGATGATGCCGGGCAACTTGGTCTTGGTGGCCTTGTACCAACCGCGGACGTTGTCCGGTGCGTCGGGCTTCGGGTCGAAGGTCTCATGCTGGCCGGGTCCGCCCCACTGATGCAGGAAGATGACGGCCTTGGCGGAAGCCTTGGGTTTGGCTTTGGATGTCGCTTCGAGAAACTGCGGGAAGCTGAGGCCGAGGAGGCTCGCACCGCCAACGCGGAGTACGGATCGTCGGGAAGTAAGGTGAGGCGACACGTGAAACTCGCAAGAGTCAGCGAGGCATAACGAAGAGCAGACGACCGAGAAGGCCCAACGCGGCAATTACACCTGCGAAAGTTGCTCCCATCATCCAACGGAGCAAAATCTGTTCGCCTTTGACCTGCGCGATCTGGATCTGTATTTCCGATACCGAGTTGTCGATCTTGGCATTCAAATTTTGCTCGACCTCGCGGAGTCCTTTGACCAAATCGTCTTTCGTGACCAGTTCCTTAAAATTCACCTGCACGACTTCGGCGAACGCAACGGCCTGGGCTTCGGCTTGCTTCTCGGGAACGCCTGCCGCCTTGAGCGTGTTGGCGAACTTCAGGGTATCGAAGGTTGCGACGGCCATCCGAACCTCAACGAGTAGTGACATCCTTCAGAAGGGCCCACGCCCGACGAACAAGCGAATGAGGACTCCGAGGTTGATCGTCATCATCGCGCCGAACATCCACTTCAAGAGCAACATTTCGCCGCGAATCCTGGCTTCGAGAGTGTCGATGCGGGAGCTCAAACTTCGTTCGCTGTCCTTGATTTCTTGTTTCAAGTCTTTTCGGGTCTCGTTGATCTCCTGTCGCAAGTCCTTCCGAAGGCCGTCGATTTCTCGGGTGAGGTCCTCCTTCGTCACCAAGTCCTTCAAGTTGACCTGGATGACTTCCGCGAACGCAACGGCCTGGGCTTCGGCTTGCTTCTCGGGAACGCCAGCCACCTTGAGCGTGTTGGCGAACTTCAGGGTATCAAACGTTGCGACGGCCATCTGAGCCTCGTTGAGTCTTCAAGCATTGTAACCATTTGTGAGTGAGCATTGCAATCCTCTCACTCCAAGGCTGCGATCCACGCCTGACTCGTCTTGGAAGCGTGTTTGAATCGCCCGAGGACTTCGCCCTTGGGTGTCAGCCGACGAACGTCGTCGGGCGTTACAACCCAGACATCGTTCCCGGAGGGATCGACTTGCACCGCGAGTGCCTCCATTGGGAATTCCGCCTCGGATTTACCCTCCGCTGAGAACCGTTCGACCGACTTGCCCATGTGCGCAACCCAGACGCTTCCATTCCTGGAATCGACGGACACGCGAAAAGGAACCTTCTCCCCCAAGGTCGATCGTCGCAAGTGGCTTTCCGGCCGCGTCGAACTTGAGCAACTGATTGCTGCTTCCGACCACCTGCGAGTGCTCGCGGACCGCAACCCAGGCGGCCCCAGTTTTGGGGTCCACGTCGACACTGCTCGCGCACCACGTCGAAACATCGACCGAGAATAGTACGTCCCCCTTCGCCGCCGACACTTTCGTCAACTTCCCATCGGCGATCCAGAATGCTTTCGCCTTGCGATCGTAGACGATGTCCCATCCAGGAACGTCGTACGAGGCGACCTCCTTACCCTTGTCGTCGTACACCACTGTTTTACCTTTCCCGATGCGCGGACCGACGAGTGCCCAGACGTTTCCCGTCTCCGGATCGACGGCGATCGCGGAGCCTTTCACTCCCTCAATGCTGAGCGTTTCCTTGCCCGAATAATCGAAACGCCGAAGGCGGGTGGCGACGAGTTCGAGAACCCAGATGCACTTGCGACTGGGATCCGGCGCGATCACGTGGCTGCTTCCGATCGATTCGCAATTGTTGAACCCCGAGACGCGAAAGCGTTGCTTCCCGGTCGAATCGAGGAAAGTCAGGTTGTCCTCGTAGGCTTCCTTCCCGCGGTATTGTTCGTCACAGTTGTCGAGTACGAGGATGCCGGTCACCCTCGGCGGCATGTTGGGAACGGGAGCCGCCGTGATCGCGGAGATCGAAGCAATCACCGCGAAGAAAAAAGGCGTCAAGCGAAGCATGATCGCGTCCTCGTTCAAAACTGTCGCAAGAAGCGCAGGTCATTCTGCCAGAAGAGGCGGATGTCGTCGATAGCGTGTTTCAACATCAACATGCGTTGCGGGCCCATGCCGAAGGCGAAGCCGGTGACCTTCGCGGGGTCGTAGCCGCCGGCTTGCATCACGTTCGGATGCACCATGCCCGCACCCATGATCTCCAGCCAGCCCGTGCCCTTCGTCAGGCGGTCGCGGTTCGGGTCTTCCTTCGGCCAATCGATGTCCACCTCGATCGACGGCTCCGTGAACGGGAAGTAACTGCTCCGAATGCGAATCTGACGTTCCGGGCCGAACATGCGGCGAGCGAACGCCGTGATGGTGCCCTTCAAATCCGCCATCGTGATGCCTTCGCCGATGGCGAGGCCTTCTACCTGATGGAACTGAATTTCGCTGCGGGTGCTAATCGCTTCGTTGCGGTAGCACATGCCGGGCAGGATGACGCGGATCGGCTTCGGGTGCATCTCGCGCATGACGTGGATTTGGCCGGGGCTCGTGTGCGTGCGGAGGATCACGCCTGGCGTGGTCGTGAAGAACGTGTCCCACATGTCGCGGGCCGGGTGGTGGGCCGGCATGTTGAGGTGTTCGAAGTTCATCTCGTCGGTTTCGATTTCGCGGGTGCGGTAGACCTGGAAGCCCATGTCGGCGAAGATCGAGTAAACTTGGCGGAGGATCTGAGTGGCGGGGTGGAGTCGGCCTCGGGGCTTGGTGCGGCCGGGCAGCGAGACGTCCAACGGGTTGGTCGTCAGGCTCAGTTGCAGGGCTTTTTCTTTCGCCTCGGCGAGCGCCGCGTTGTACGCCGATTCCAGGGCAACCTTCACGCGGTTCGCTTCCTGGCCGTAGGCGGACCGCTCTTCCTTGGCGATCTTGCCGATCGCGCCGAGGGCGGCCTTCATGGCACCCTTGTCGCCGAAGTATTGGGTGTTCCAGGCGCGGAGGGTCGCTTCGTCGGTGCATTCGCCGAGTTGGGCGAGGCCCGCGGTTTCGAGCAATTTCAGTTCGGCAACGGCATCGGCCATGAGCGGGCTCCGGCATTCGCGTGAATCGAGAAGGACAATTTACGAGGTAAAGCCTTCTCCAGGCGAACCGGCGACGTAAGTCGCCGGGTTTTCTTCCACGTCCTAAACCCGGCGACTTACGTCGCCGGTTCGTCTGTCCGCTTGCGCCGGTGTAAGACCCGCGATTTGGCCCGGTATGGCCGCTTGTCGAGGCTCTGCCGCTGCGTATACTTTCGTTGCCTGCCATGCCCGCTTCCCACCTGCTGTTTATGATCACTCCGGCCACACCCGTTGCCGAGCTTCGCACCGCTCAGTTCGAGCGGCTGAAGTCGCTGTTGGCCGAGGTTCTGCCCGGAAATCGCTTCTACTCCGAGAAGTTCGCCGCCGCCGGGATCACCCTCCGCGATCTGCGTTCATTTGATGACCTCCAGCGTCTTCCGTTCACCTGCAAGAATGAACTGGCCGCGAATCAAGAAGCCCACCCGCCCTACGGAACCGCCCTCAGTTATCCGGTCGAGAAGTACAGCCGGCTGCATCAGACTTCCGGCACCAGCACGGGCCGGCCATTGAAGTGGCTCGACACGCCCGAATCGTGGGAATCGGTGCTCCATTGCTGGCAGATCAGCTTCCCGTTCATGGGGCTCACGCCGCGGGATCGCGTGTTCTTCCCGTTTTCGTTTGGGCCGTTCATCGGCTTCTGGAGTGCGTTCGAGGCGGCGTCGCGGTTCGGGGCGCTCGTGATCCCCGGCGGCGGCATGACCAGCACCGCTCGCTTGCGCTTCTTGATGGAACAGGAAGCGACGGTCGTGTTCGCCACGCCGACGTATGCCTTGCATCTGGCCGAACTCGCGGCGAAGGAAGGCATCGACCTGGCGGGCAGTTCCGTGCGAATGCTCGTCGTCGCGGGCGAACCCGGCGGCACGATTCCCGCAACCCGGCAGCGTATCGAACAGGTTTGGGGTGCCCGCGTGTTCGACCACTACGGCATGACGGAGATCGGCCCCGTGGCCGTGGAAACCGTGGACGCTCCGGGGCAGATGGTGCTGCTCGAATCGGAGTACATCGCGGAAGTACTCCCGGTTGGCGAGCCGAACGGCGTGAACCGTCGGGTGATTGAGGGCGAAGTCGGCGAACTGGTTCTCACCAACCTGGCACGCACCGGCAGCCCGCTGATCCGTTACCGCACTGGGGACCTGGTGCGGGTTGCACCTGGGAGCGCGGCCGTCCCGGCCGCTCTGCATAAAGCGGCCGGGACGGC
>JAYTGN010000128.1:0-6204 GCA_043733485.1 Gemmataceae bacterium | reverse complement strand
GGTGCGACTTTCGAGTCGTCCATGACTCCGTCCTCAGACGATGGGTGACGAACCAGCTGCCCATCGTCTCATGTCGAGCTCGATCGGGGAACCTCAATTGGGTAAGCAACCTCCTGCCGCTCGCCTTATGAGTCCATCAAGGCGATGTCGGGTTTGAGTGTTTACGAACTGCGTCTCGATGATGACATCGGCGGGATTTCAAACATTCGAGTGCTGTTCTTCGATCCTCCCAGAGGTTGGAAGTGTCGGTTCGAGACGCCGCTTCCGGTCGTCTGGGTTTTGGAAGCGGTTGCCAAGAAGCGGGATGGATGGACCAAATTCGACATCGATCGCTTTCGGGCTGCTCGGGCGATTGTCAAGGAGCGGTTTTATGAGACGTGACAAGTTGTGAATGCGACACTTACCGACAAACCAGATATCGCCAAAACCGGGGACATTCAAATGGCCGTTCTTTCCCAGCTGAAGGAGCAGGAGCTCTTCACGCAAGTTCAGGGAGGTGCGCATTTACTGCAGGCATTCATGGAGTGCAGCACGGAACTTCAGCAGCACGCGAAGGAAATGCTGAAGGTTCTACTCGATCCGGAAGGCAACGACGAAGACCGCTTCCTCGCGACCTCCACCCTCGCGGACCTCTTGTTTCCCAACATACACGAAGGGAACAAGTTGCTCGGCTTGGATTTGAAGGTAGCGGAAGAGATCGCCACGCAGTCTTCTCCCGAGGCCGCTGCTGTTCTCGCGGAAATGGACCGCGAGGAAGAAGTCTTCGCCGTTCGTTTGGAAGAAGTCATGCGCGATCGCGGGATCAATCAGACCGAATTGGCACGTCGTGTCGGAATCGGTCAGTCCGCGATTTCCATGATGCTCAAACGCGAGTGCCGCCCTCAGAAGCGCACCATCATTCGTCTGGCTGAAGCTCTGTCCGTTAAGCCGGACGAGCTATGGGCTGGATTCTCAAAACGATGATCCGCAGAGGGGGATCGTGCCGAGTTCGCACGCGCCCCTCCGCGGACTCCGGCGCGCCGAATTACTTCCAAGGCGAGTAGTCGGTCGGCTTGAGGAACTCCGAGAGCACGCCGTCCTTCGCTTCGGTCAGCGAGCCTCCGGCCTTTTCCTCGCTGGCCTTGCGGGCGGCGAGCCAGTCCGCGTCGAGGCGGAACGCATCGAAGGAAGCCTTCGCGGCCTCCGGGCTCTTGTGCGACAGCAAGTAGATCAGCATCGTGTCGGCGTTCTTGTCGCTCGCAATCAGGTGCCAATAAATGAGGTTCGACATGCCGTGCTTTTCAAACAGCTTGAGCGTGTGGTCCTTGAAGCGGGCGTCGAGCCCCGGAAGGTTGCCCTTCGTTGCCGTGTAAGTGCGAAGCTCGAACGCGCGATCGCCCTTCGCATCGACTTTGAGCGCAGGCGAGTATTCGGTCGGCGTCAGGTACTTCGATTCCACCTTCTTCACGAGCCGGCCGTCCTTCTCCGTCTCGGCAAATGCCTTCTTCACTTCCTCGTCCGCGAAGAGCGCCTTCCACGATTTACCCGCGGCGTCCTTGCTCGGGTAGCTCAAGAAGTAGACCAACTTCTCGTCCTTGTTCTCGCCCACCGGCACGAAGTAGCCGACGTTCGCGATGCCGTGGTTCTCGAAGAACTTCATGGTGTGGTTCTTGAAGCGGGCGTGCAGGGCGTCGAGCTTGCCGGGGTTCGCGTAGTAAACCCGCATCTCGTAGACGCGGCCTTCCGGCTTCTTGTCTTCGGCCGCGGGGCTGGAACTCATGGCGAAAATGACACCCAGTGTAATGGCGGAAACGAGCGGACGCATGGAAGATACTCCTGAGGTAGTAACGGAAACGGGGCGGCGCGAACACTTTGCCCGTAGGGTGGGCCGGACCGCGGCAGGTTGCGGAGCAACCGTCGCGGGAGGCCCACGGGGGGTGGTTCAGACTGCCCGCGTGGGCCTCCCGCGCCGGCCGCATTCGCGGCCATCGCGGTCCGGCCCACCCTACGAAACTCAATCAATCGCGGACGTGTTCCTTGATGGCAATGCGGACGCCTCCGACCGCACGCCAGTAGGTGCCGATCAGAATCAACCAGCCGATCAGCGTGGCGGCGGCTTCGTAAAAGACCCAGTCGGAGCCAGCTTCGAGCTTCTTCGGGCGGCCGATCTCGGGGGCAATCTTCTGCAAGTACACATCCCACCCGACGAAGTAGAGGGCGACCGCGAGCCCGACCATCAGGGAGAACATTCCCACGGTGCGAACCGAGGCGGGACGGCGAAGAGTGGCCCCGGCGGCGACCAGCGCGAGCAGGAACCAGAACTCGCCGAGCGCTCCGCCGATGCGGGCCGTCCAGAGGCCGTAGTTACCGATCTCGCGGTAGGCCACGCGATCGCAAACCACGGACGTGATGTAACCGGCGAGCGCGAGCAGCACGATGAGCCCGCTGAAGGCGAAGAGCCCCTTCGCCCCGCTACTGCGCGGCGCGGCCCCCGCGGTCACGCGGCCGAAGGCGAACGCCAAGCCACCGAGCAGCACCGGCACGCCGTAAGCGACGAGATCGAGCAGTTCTTCTTTCGTGAGTTGAACCGCATTCTGGCCCGGCGCGTTGATCACATCGTCGATCTTGATCCAGTCCGCGCCTTCACCAGCAGGCAGTGGCCCGACGGCTCGTTCGTACACGATCTTGCCCACGGGAATGAACGCAATCACAGCGAACCAGAAGAGCGCGAAGTGAACCCAGAAGAGCCCGCCGCGCGCTTTCTTCCATGCCGCGACGTTCTGCTCCTCCGCGGACTTCGTCGCCTTAGTTCGGGCCGGTTTGCCAGGCGAGGGCGGCATGGGCCGAAACGGTCCGGCGGACACGGGTATGGGCGCGAAGGGAAGTGGTTCTTCCATCGGCGTCGGCGGCCGCACGGGTTCGGCTGCGCCCCACGCATCGGGGCTCGCCGCGGGCACCGGGCCGCTTGGGGCCGATGAGGCATTCGCCGCACCGAATGTCAGCGTGCCCATGACTCCACTTGGGGAAGGTGCCGCTTCCAAAGGCGCTCCCCCGTTCGGCGATTCCTCCGAGGTGGGAACCGGAACCGCGGACTGGCAGAACGGACACTTCACCTTCTTGCCGGACGATTCCTCCCGCGCCCGAAACCGCTTCCCGCACGACGGGCAACCCAGTGTGATCGGCATGGTGAACTCCTCGATCCGCCGGAGAATCGAATGGCTTGGTCGGAGCGGGACCGCCCGCAGGAACTGTTTTACAAATTGGGCGTGCCGAAGCGCGGCGTTCGCCTCGAAACAATCCCGAGGAGGGTCGAGTAACTGAGAGTGAACTTCGGAAAACCTGATGAGAAGCGGTGCGGCCGTGGCCGATCCGGGGTTTAATGGGTGAAACGCCGCCAGAGCCTACCGGGGAAGGCCATGCTTCGAGCGCTCTCGACCTTCGCCCTATTCACCGGCACACTCCTGTTCGCGCAATTCGTCGGTGCCCAACCCGACCCCGAGGCCGCATTCAAAACTGGCGACGTCAACAAGGACGGCAAGCTCTCGCAGGACGAATTCCTGAAACTCGTCGCCAAGTACGGCAAACTCAAGGACAACCCCGACCTCGCCAAGAAAGTCTTCGAAAAGCTCGACACCAACTCCAAAGGCTTCCTCACGCCCGATCAGTTCAAGAAGTTCGCCGAACTCGGCGGCAAGAAAGCGAAGGCGGAAGAACCGAGCAAGGCTCCGCCAGTGCGTTCAACGATAAACCGACGCCCGAGCAAGTCGCCTTCTTCGAGAAGAAGATTCGCCCCGTCCTGGTGGACAAGTGCTACAAGTGCCACTCGGCCGATTCGGAAAAGGTGAAGGCCGAACTCTACCTCGACTCCCGCGAAGGCGTCCGCAAGGGTGGCGAGAGCGGTGCCGTGATCGTGGCCGGCAACCCGGACAAGAGCCCGCTCATCAAGGCCATCCGCTTCAAAGACGAATCGACGCAGATGCCGCCGCCGCAAAGAAGGACAAGGAACCGCGCCGCCTGATCGAGCGCGAGACCTGGGCCGCCTTCGCGCAGGCGATGTATGGGCAGCGCGGAGTTTCAGTATCGGAAGTGATAGCCTTGTGCCGCTTGCGGCTTCGCGATGCGTTACAATGTCGAGGAAGTATGGCCCAAAATCGCCCCAAACCGATCTCGGCAACCGAACTGGCGAAACGCGAGCGCAGAATCACTGAAAGCGCGCGCCGATTGGGATTCGTCGGCCGGATCGAGTATCGTCATGTGTACAGCCGGGTCGGCGGTGCTCAGTGTGGTCTGGCGCGGGATGCGAAGGACGACTTGTTGATCGTGTATGCCGAGGCATTCGACAAGGACGCTGATCCTCGGGAGTTCTCACTTGAGGCGATGATTGCCCACGAACGGGGCCATCAGATGATGTACCGGCAGGGGAAGCTGAAGCGATTGCTGCCGGAGTCATGGACCGGACCATACGAGGAAATCATGGCCTCGATACTGGGAGCGGTTCTCGTCGAGTCCGAGCGGGATGCGGGAGAACTGCTTTTGAAGGCCTACTTTGAGTCCGTCGAACTCGGGATGGACGCGACAATCTCGCGATTGAGGATCAAAGGGTTATTCGAGATGTTCAGGAGGGCACTATGATCGGCAACAAATCCCCGGCAGAGATGCGTCGGATTCTCCGAGAGAAACTGGCGTTATCCGATGCGGAACTACTGGCGACCTTCAACAAGGAAATCGCCGAGGCAAAGGCGGAGTCTCCGGAATCGCCCGATGCTGGCGAAGCTCTGCGACTTCTCTGCAATGCACTGTTGAAGGAGACGGAGCGAACGGCCCGCCCTCAGACACGGAAGCGAAAAACCGTCTCAAAGAAGTGAGGACAGGACGCGGAAGGAGCACCGAGCCACGTCGATACCTTCGACTTTAAACCCAAACTCCAGGCCGACAACGACAAGCCCTATTCCAAGGGCCGGTTCGGCGGCGCGAAGCTGCTCGCCTCACAATGGGAGTTCAAACCTCGCGGCAAAAGCGGGCTGCCCATCAGCGATCTCTTCCCCGAACTCAGCAAACACGCCGACGATCTCTGCCTGCTCAACGGCATGCACACCGACCTGCCCAACCACGCACAGGCGTTCCTGCAAATGCACTGCGGCATCTTCCAGTTCCCGCGACCGAGCCTCGGAGCGTGGAGCCTGTACGGGCTCGGTACCGAGAACGCCAACCTGCCGGGGTTCATCACGCTCGGGCCGCCGAGCAACAACGGGGGCTCGGCCAATTACGGAAGCTCGTTCCTCCCCGCGATCAATCAAGGCACCAAGATCGGCATGAATCGCGGTTTCGGCCCGATGGGACCCGGCGGCGGCGATTCGCAAGTCAGCAACTTGAAGAATCCCCGGCGCAGCGCCGACTCGCAGCGCGTCCAACTCGACTTCCTGCAAACGCTCAACCGCAACGCCCTGGAAACGGGCGGCGACGCGACCGGCATCGAAGGCATGATCGAGTCGTACGAACTCGCCTTTCGCATGCAGGCCGAACTGCCCAAGCTCATGGACCTCTCGAAGGAAACGAAGGCGCCCCAGGATTCCTACGGCCTCAGCGGCCCGAGCGCAAGACGCACATCCACGATTGGCACGCGACGATCCTGCACCTGCTCGGTTTGAACCACGAGAAGCTGACTTACAACTACGCGGGCCGCGAGATGAAACTCACGGACGTGAAGGAGGGTACAGTTGTGAAGGAAATCCTGGCGTAATCGTTCGCCGCTTGCGGCTTCGCGATTGAGGCGTTGGTCCTCGCGAAGCCGCAAGCGGCCAGAAGGAATAGCCCATGCGTCTGACTGCTTTCGCTCTGGTTGTTTTGCTCGTTTCCGCGGTTGCGGCGGACGAGCGGAAGAATGCCGACCCCGTGAAGCAAGGGCCGCGCGTGCTTCGGGCCGCGGAGGCCGGCGTCGGCGTCCTGGTTCCCGATGTCGGCTTCACCGACCTCGCTGGCAAGGCCGGCAAACTCTCCGACTTCAAGAGCGAGAAGTTGCTCGTCGTCGCCTTCACCGACGTGGGTTGCCCCGTCGCCAAGAGATACGGCCCGACACTGGCCAAGCTCGAAAAGGACTTCGCCGACAAGGGCGTGAAGTTCCTGTTCGTCGATCCGATGGCGTCCGATGAAGCCGAGGACTTGAAGAAGATTGTCGCCGATCGCGGGTTCACCGGCCGCACGGTTCACGACAAAGATGGCAAGCTC
>JAYTGN010000127.1:0-15628 GCA_043733485.1 Gemmataceae bacterium | reverse complement strand
GCAGAGACGGAAGTTGAGACAGAATCGGGGCGATAGGCGGTAAGCTGGGCAGTTTCTCCACCCTCGTGGCAACGGCTTTCAGCCATGGTGATCTAGTCGATTCGCGGTCAAAGTCGGTTGACCGGCAAACTGTACCACTACCCGCCTGGTGCCTGGAGTACCCCGACCGACGGCGAACCCCGCCCCGAAGGCAGGCCCTCCTGCAATTCCGGGCCGAACGTGAAAAACCCTTACGGAACCAAACCTCCCGAACTTTCTGCCGCTCAATTATCAGAACTTAAGTCGCATCTAGCCTAACTAATGCACCCGCTACAGGTGGAACCATTTCACCGTTGCGGTACAATTCGTCCACCTCCTCAAACTTGTCTTCCTTCGCGAGTCGCACCGTGAACCGTACTGCCCTTCGGGTTCGCGGGCCGTTCTTCGGCCTGCTTGCCGTCGCTCTGTTCGCACTGCCTACTTGGTCCTCGGAGCCGCCCGCCGTCGCGCCAGCCCCGCGACCCGTGCCGGAGTTCGTGAGTACCATCCCGGATGGTTACGTCAAGAAGATGACCTGGCGATCGGTGGGGCCCGCGAACATGGGAGGCCGCATCACGGCACTCGCCGTCGTGGAATCGGATCCGAGTACGTACTACGTCGCCACCGCGTCCGGCGGACTCATCAAGACCACCAACAACGGCACCACCTTCGAGATGCTCTTCGATCGCGAAAGCACCGTTTCCATCGGCGATGTCGCGGTCGCGCCGAGCGATCCGAAAACCGTCTGGGTCGGCACCGGCGAGAACAACCCGCGCAACTCCGTGAGCTACGGCGACGGCATCTACAAGAGCACCGATGCCGGCAAGACCTGGACCAACATGGGTCTGAAACAGTCGTTCCAGATCGGCAAACTCGTCGTTCACCCGAAGGATGCGAACACGGTTTACGTCGGGGCGCTGGGCCGGCTCTACGGGCCGAACGAGGAACGCGGGCTCTTCAAGACCACCGACGGCGGCAAGACCTGGAAGAAGATTCTCTTCGTGGACGACAAGACCGGTGCCATCGACTTCCGCCTCGATCCGTTCAACCCCGAGACACTGCTCGTCGGTATGTGGGAACGCAAACGCGACGAGTTCGACGGCTTCTTCGGTGCCGCGGAGGGCTGGGGCCAAACCGATCAGTACGGCCCGTTCACGGGCCACGGCCCCGGCGGCGGGCTCTTCAAATCCGTCGATGGCGGAACCAACTGGAAGAAGTTGACCGACGCCGCTCTCAAGAACGGCCTGCCCACCGTGAAGACCGGCCGCATCGGGCTCGGTTACTCGCACAAAACCCCGGGGCTCGTGTACGCGATCGTCGACACCGAACGCATCGGCATGGGCCGGCCGGCGCTCGCCGTCTACCTCGGCTTGACGACAGAAGACGAAAAGGCCGGGCTCACGGTCAAGCTCGCACCGGACGATGCTCCCGCGGGGAAGGCCGGCATCAAGGAAGGCGACGTGATCGCGCAGGTCGACGAGAAGAAGATCGAGAAGTACGACGAATTCATCGCCTACCTCGCGACGAAGAAGCCGGGCGAAATCGCGAAGTTCACCGTGAAGCGAGGCGACAAGAGCGTCGTCATCGAGGTGAAGTTGGAGCCGCGCGAGACGCCGGCCCCGAAGAAGGATCCTACGCCCAAGAATGCCCCGCCCGTGCTCGGCATCCAGATCGCATCGGCCGAGGGCGGCGTGGAAATCGCGGCCCTCACGACGAACGGACCGGCCGAGAAGGCCGGCCTGGAGAAGGGCGAAATCCTGACCACCATCAACGGCAAGAAGGTCACCGATCAGGCCACGCTCCGCACCGCACTCTCGACCTTCAAGGCCGGGGACAAGGTGAAGGTCACGGTACTCAAGGACAAGAAAAGCCGCGAAGTGGAAGTGACGCTCGCGGCCAGCCAAGGCGGGCAGCAGCCAACCGACCCGCAGCGTCCTTATCTCCTCAGCACGCAGGTCGGAGGCCAGAAGCCCAACGTCCAGGACGACCAAGGCAAGGACGGCTACCAGACCGGAGGCGTCTACGTTTCCAAGGACAACGGCGACACCTGGACCCGCGTAAACAGCCTCAATCCGCGGCCCTTCTACTTTAGCCAGATTCGCGTCGATCCGAACGACGACAACCTCATCTACGCGGCCGGCGATACCTCGCTTTGGAAGAGCACCAACGGCGGCAAGAAGTTCGACCCCCTGCGGTTCCGCGAAGTACACCCGGACATCCACGCCCTCTGGATCGACCCGAAGGATAGCCGGCACATGCTGCTCGGCAGCGACGGCGGCTTTTACAGCACCTACGATCGCGGCACCACCTGGGACCACATGAACGTGCTCGCCCTCGGGCAGTTCTACCACGTCGCGGTGGACAACCGAAAACCGTACCGCATCTTCGGCGGCCTCCAAGACAACGGCAGTTGGGTCGGGCCTTCGCACGTGCTCCGCAACGTCGGCCCCGTGAACGACGACTGGGGCACGATCCTCGGCGGCGACGGATTCGTCTGCCGAATCGATCCCAACGATTCCGACCTCGTCTATTCTGAGAGCCAGAACGGGAACATCCTCCGCCACAACCTCCGCACCGGCGAACGCGGCGGCTTCGGACCCGGCACCCCGAAGCAGGGCGAAGAAGCCCGCAAGAACTGGAACACGCCCTTCATCCTGTCGAGCCACAACCCCGGCATTGTGTACGCCGCGTCGCAGTACGTCACGCGGTCCGTGAAGCAGGGCGCGGGCATGAAAGTGATTTCGCCCGAGATCACGCGAACCAAAAAGGGCAGCGGCACGGCCCTCTGCGAAAGCCCGAAGAACTCCGACGTACTCTGGGCCGGCACCGACGACGGCAATCTCTGGATCACCAAGGATGCCGGGCTGATCTGGACGAACGTTTACGAGAAGTTGAAGGCCGCAGGGCTTCCTGGCCCGCGCTGGGTCTCGACCATCGAGGCGAGCAAAGCGAAGGAAGGCCGCTGCTACGTGGCGCTGGACGCCCACCGTTCCAACGACGACAAGCCGTACCTTTTCGTCACCGAGGACTTCGGCGAAACGTGGAACCCGCTCGCTTCGAACCTCCCGGCGTTCGGCTCCACCCGCGTGCTGCGCGAAGACATCACAAACCCCGACCTCCTCTACGTCGGCACCGAGTTCGGCATCTGGGCTTCCGTGAACCGAGGCACGACCTGGACCAAACTGAACGGCAACCTGCCCACGGTCGCCATTCACGAAATCGCCCAACCCACGACCGCGAGCGAGATCGTGGTCGGGACCCACGGCCGCAGCATCTGGATTCTCGACGTCGCCAGCCTCCGCCAGATGACGGCGCGAACCGAGGACGAGAAGAAGATCGATCCGCTGATGGAACCGGCGACGCTCTTCACCCCGGCCGCCGCCGTTCGCTGGATGCTCCGGGCCGACCTGGAAGAGTCGCAGTATTCCAAGAACCTCCGCAAGTTCTACGGCACGAACCCGGATCGCCGGGCGTTCATCGACTACTCTCTGACGAAGCCCGCCAAGGAACTCACGCTGAAAATTCTCGATGCCTCGGGCAAGCTGGTCTGGGATTTCCGCAACGCTTCGAAGGAGGTCGGCTTCCACCGCCAACCTTGGAGCCTCAACCGCAGCGGCGGCGGCTCGACCGCCGTGCCCGCCGGTTCTTATCGCGTGGTGCTGATCGTGGATGGGAAGGAGTTCAACCAGGGAATCGCGGTGGAGAACGACCCCCACGCGGACCCGAAGGCCGTGATCTCGCTGGAGACCGAACGCCGCGGTGAGGAGGAAGAACGCGAAGAAGAGGAAGAGTGATTGGTCGCGAGAGTTTTACCAATACGTGACGTGCCGAGACGTTCGCCCTGTTTCTCGAACATTCTGATTGACACTGACATCGGCTCGCTTTAGCTTGGCGGCATCGAGCAACTTCTGCCTCGTCCGGTATTCCTTGCCGGACCATCGCGGGGCGAATCGTGAACCGTCTGGCCTCAATCTTCCGAATTGGTATCGGCCTGCTGCTGATCGCGGCAGCGGGCCTGAAACTCTGCGGTGGATGTCGCGGCGCTGGCCATGCTCGGCTGCTCGTATCCGCGCGGCGAACGAAGTTCTTCCGCTCCCAAATCAACATTCGTGAAATGGATCGGCGGCATCGCCGTGTTATTCATCGGAGTGACGCTCGGTGCCACCGCCGTCTACGGTTCACCCGAAGCGGCGCTCGCTCGACTACGCGGCGACTCGCTACTGGTCGAACCCCATCTCGACCTCGGTGCCGGTAAGCCCGGCAGCGTCCTCGAAGCGACGGCCACCATTCGCAACGTCAGCGACCATCCGATCAGGTTGGTCGGTGGAACCTCGGACTGTTCGTGTACGTCCATCCGCGATTTGCCCGTGAGCATCGGCCCCGGTGAATCGGCCTCGGTCGGCATCCAGATGAACGTACTTCCGGCAGAGAGTGGCCGGCTATCGCGCACGGTGACTTTGCGAACCGACGACCCGGCTCAGCCGGTCCTGCGGTTCGCAATCGGGTGCCGGGTCGAGTGACCCGGCAGGTTTCCATTACTCGAAGGGAGAACGTGATGTCTGCAATCTACGGTTTCGCCTCTCGGCTCTCGGGATGCATGGCGGGTCTCTGCGCGATTCTCGCGCTGTTGGCGCTGCCCTCGCAGTCGCAGGCCGACACGGCTTCGGACTGCCAGGCCTGCTGCCGGGAGAAGGGCTTTGTCGACCAAGAACTTTCCGCGTGCGTCGGCAACTGCATGCAGGGCTCTGGGCCCTGTGCCGTGGCGCCTTGCTCGACGTATAACAAGTCATGCGCTCCAAACGTGCCCAACGATACCAAGGAAGAGTGCATGGGCCGCACCTGCGGTTTCAACTTCTGCGGCTGCGCCTTTTCGACGACTTGTCTCTGTCAATAACCATTCGCGGACCTTAATGGATCGTGCCGTAACGGGTAGTACCGCTATAGCCTATCAGCCCCGAGGCTTGATCGATGAATGCCGCTATCATGATCCTGGGTTGCGTCGGCGCGCAAACCGCGCCACTGGTCAACGTTCAGAAGGACGTGTTTCTCGACCTCGTGAACCGGGAAGCCATTCCGAAATGGTCCTCGTATTCAGCGAAAGCACGGTCTTGTGAAATCACAAGTCGTTCGGAGTATCGCCATCTGAAACCGAACGGAGAAAGCATACCTGACCATCCGGGCGACAAAACGGTCGATGGTACATACGTGATCGTGCAGAACTATGGTTCGCAACGCTCGGTTATGAACATCAGGAAACTCAACGCCCCAAACGTCATGCATTCTATCGATTGCTACAATACACGATATTCGTTCGACTTGCGCGGATTTGCCGAGGATAAGTTGATTCTTCGAACGGTGAGCAACCCCATAACTTCCACGGATTCTGTCAAGAGCTTGGTAAAAGCAAGCGTGGAATCTCATCTGGCCGGCTGGATATTTCGCGGTAAACCACTAAACGAACATTGGACCGATCCGAATGGTACCCTCGATTCTGTCCGCCAGAACTCCAGTGGGAATTATCTAACATATTTCACCCTCCGAGCAGAAGGAAAGACTACTGGCGAGTTCGAAGTCGAGTTAAACCCGAATCGGGGCTGGCGGATTGAGAGAGTGAAATTTGGGCTTCCCGAGAGGCTTGAGGGAACCAGAAAATGAATTACGAGGAAGAAGGGTTTTCGATTCCAGTTCCGAATCGACACACTTTCATTGCGACGGACATCAAGGCAAATGATCGACTCCACGTCGAGACATCAGTGAGTCAGTTTCGGTGCGATCCCCGACGGGGCGAAGAAGAGTTTACCCTCTCCGCATTCGGATTTCCAGAACCGGTGGGGATCGAATGGAAGAAACCCACGTCGCGATACGTGTGGTTCCTATTGGCGTCGGCAGTCTTCGTGATCCTCGCGGTTGGGTTCCGCTATCTCGCCCGCCGATGGTCCAGAAGTACGCCGGCAACGGTTTGAGGCATCGCCAATGTTCCGCCTCTCCGCGATCGTTTGTGCAATCTTCGCCGCCGGGTTGGCTGTGCTGGCCGGTTACTCGGCCTTTCACCAGACCGCCCCGACTGAAGCGGGACTCGTTATCGAGAATCCCGAGAGGGAGTTCGGCGAACTGTCCATCGGCGAGCATTCGGTGAGAATCAGCGTGACCAACCAATCCGATCGCCCGGCTGAGATTGTAGGGTATCTCGGCGGGTGCGGAAGCGGGTGCTGCCTCCGCGCGAATAATCAGGAACGACGTACTGTGGCACCTGGAGAGGCTGTCGAGCTGGTGGGCGTACTAGATGTTCTGACCCCTGGTCCGTTCGCGTATGAGGACAAACTCTTCCTCAGCGACAACGGCGAACTTCGCAGTGTCCGCCTTAAACTATCGGGTGTGGGCGTTTCCGCGGAGAAGCCAAATGCACCCCCGCCGTAATCGCCGCGCCTTCACGCTCATCGAACTCCTCGTCGTGATCGCGGTGATCGCGATTCTGGTCGGGCTCACACTCGCCGCGGTGCAGCGGGTTCGCGAAGCCGCCGCACGGGCCAAGTGCCAGAACAACGTTCGACAACTCACCCTCGCCCTGCACCAATATCACGACGCCAACGGAGCCTTCCCACAAGGGCATCGCCCACTGTCGCTCTTCCGCCAGCAGCCGCTCTCCGGGTGGTCGCTCTCGATCCTGCCGTACCTCGAACAGCAGGCATTGTACGAGCAAGCCGTTGCCGCCTATCGGGCGAACTGGCTGCCGTTCCCACCCAACGTCCACCTCGGACTCAGCAACGTCGTTCCGGTCTTCACCTGCCCGAGCGATGGCCGAATCGCGACCGCACAAGTGTCGCTGCGCACCAACACGCTGGCCGCGTTCACCTCGTACCTCGGCGTCTCGGGGCGCGACTCCATCGTCGCCAAGGATGGGATGCTGTTTCAGGCTTCACACACGGGTTTCGCGGACATCGCCGACGGTTCCAGCAACACGCTGTTGCTCGGGGAACGGTCGCCGAGCGCGGACTTCCAGTTCGGATGGTGGTATGCGGGAACGGGTCAGCGGGTGACGGGATCGGCAGACCTGGTACTCGGCGTCCGCGAGCCGAACTTGCAACTGATCACGAGTGGCTCGCCGTGCGGGCCGGGGAACTATCCGTACATGCCGGCCACGGGTTTGAACGACCCGTGCGGGATGTTTCACTTCTGGAGCCCGCATCCGGGCGGGGCGAACTTCGCGTTCGCGGATGGCTCGGTGCGGTTCCTGCGCTACTCGGCCGATTCGATCATGCCGGCACTGGCGACCCGCGCCGGTGGCGAAGCCGTCGGCGTGCCGGAATGAGCTTCACGCTGCGCCTTCCTCGCCGACCTTCCCACGCGGGTGGAATTGCTTGTGGATCGCCTTGAGGCGGTCGCGGTCCACGTGCGTGTAGTGCTGCGTGGTTTGAATCGAGGCGTGGCCGAGGAGTTCCTGAACGGTTCGCAAGTCCGCACCGCCAGCGAGTACGTGCGTCGCGAAACTGTGCCGTAGCGTGTGCGGGCTCGCCTTGCGAGAGAGCCCCGCTCGCTGGCAGTATTTCTTGACGAGCGCCCACAGGAAGATGCGCGAGAGCGGCCGTCCGGACTTGCTCACGAAGACGTTCGCGCGGTCGCGAATCAAAACGTCCGAAGGGCCGGCCAAGTAGGCTCGGAGGGCCGCGATGGCGGGCCGTCCCAGCGGCACCACCCGCTGCTTGCTCCCCTTCCCGAGACACTTGCAGAACGCCGAATCGAGGTAGAGGTCGGCGAGCTTCAAGCTCACGACTTCCGACGCCCGGCAACCCGTGGCGTACAGCGTTTCGAGAATCGCTTTGTCGCGCAGGTAGAAGCGGTCGCCGGGCTGCGGCGATTGCAGCAATTCGTCCACAGCCGTCGGCGAAAGCACTTGTGGGATGCGTTCCCAGAGCTTGGGCGAACCGAGCAGATCGACCGCAGAGGCGTCCGCGCGCTCTTCCATTTTCAGGAAGCGGTAGAACATTTTGAGCGAGACGAGATGTCGGGCGATGCTCGGCGGCGCGAGCTTCTCCTCGTGCAGAAATGCGACGTAGCGGGCGAGGTCTTTCAGGCTCGGTTTCGAGTAGCCGGTGAAGCGGATGAGAGCGGCCCAGTTGGCGAAGCGTTCGAGGTCGCGGCCGTAGGCCTGCACGGTGTTGTCCGCCATGCCGCGCTCGGACCGCAGGTAGTGGCGGAAGGCACCGATGTCGGATTGGAGTTCGTTCAGGGACATTGCTTGAACTCAAGACCAAGGCACGAAGAGAAGTAGACATCGGTTCTGGGTGGCACCGGCTTCCACCCTTTCTCACGCATGGGTGAGCTTGAAGAACTCGCGGCGAGCCTGGCCCTTCCACGGCGAGTTCATCGCGACTTCGGCCTTCAAGCCGACCAACGCGAACAGGCGAAGCATCATCTCGCGGTTCACTTCCACGGCATACCGGCTCCCCGCGTGACGCACGACCAACGGCGACGTGAACATGTCCGCGAAGATGAAGCCGCCGGGGGCCAGCAGTCGCTTCGATTCCGCCAGTAAGAGGGCCGTCTCGTCCGGGTAGGTGTGCGTGAAGACGCTGTAGTAGGCGATGGCGTCGAACGCGACGCCGGACACGGGAATACTCGTCATGCCGTTGACGGCGAAGTGGAAGTTCGGCCGCCGGTAGCGAGCCTTGCAGAAGGCGACGGCTTCCTTCGCCAGATCGGTGCCCCAATAGAGCCCGCGATCGGTCAGGAACCGTTCGGCAGCCGTGGCCAGGAGCCCGGTTCCGCAGCCGACATCGAGCAACTTCCCGTCGGGTTGGAAGCCGAGATCGGTGAGCAACTTCAACTTGATGGGCACGAGGCGTTCGAACTCCGCCTCCGAGGGCGGTCCGGAGGCAGACCAATAGTCTTTGTTCAGGTCCGCGCTGGCGTAGATGTCGTGGTAGTTGAACTCGGCATCGAGCGGCGTCGTGGCCGGGATGTCGAGCTTGGCGCGGGGTCCGACTTGCTCAAAGCGGGTGCCGTTGTGCTGAGCCATGCGGAACTCGGCAACGTAGTCGCCGAGCGATTCCGGGGCGGTGAAGGTGAAGGTGTGGGTCAGTTCTTCGCCAGGCCAAAGTGTTCGGGGCAGCGGCAGGAATTGGCTCGGTGCTTCGCACGGCGTACCGTTCTCGGCCGTCCAGGTTGCGGTGATGCCCACGGGATGCGTGCCCAGCGGGCTCACGGCAACCGGCGTGTGGTTCGCCACTTTCAGATGCACTTCAAACGGTCGGCCCGCTTCGGTGAGCAGCACGGGTCGCAACGCGGAGACGGTAGCGCGACACTGTGCCAGGAGCGGGGCATTGTGAACGACGGGCCGAAGTCGGCGGAGGCTCAACCGCAAGCGATGGGCCACCGGACGCAGGGATGCCGGGACGAGCGATCGGAGCAAGTTCATCGGCGACACCTTCCGTGGCGGGCTGCTTCTCACGACGCGGGGTTATAAACCCGGCAGGGGGAAGTGGTCAAGGCGGACCCGGAGAACGGCCTTCGATTTGCTTCGTGTTCGAGGCGAGGTCAGGTACGCGAGGAGGTGTACTATGGAATTTGGCACGATCTGCTTTTCCTGGCGAACCGGCGACGTAAGTCGCCGGGTTTCGCGCACACCCGGCGACTTACGTCGCCGGTTCGCCAAAATCTAAAGGAAACCCTACGCGAAGAATTCACCAGATTTCAAACGATGGGTTGCGGTACAATGGCGAGTGAGCCGATGTTCGCCCGATTCAACCTCTCCCCTCATCCAGAGTTTCAACAACACCTCGCGGGAGACTCGACATGCAAACGCCACGCAATTTGGCGGACCAAGTGGTTGCGGCTCGGCGGAAGTCGTGGGACAAATCGGATCCCACCGTCGCCATCGTCGCCACCGAGCAACTGAACCCCGACGATGAAGTCGTCGTGAATCGGATCGTCTCCGATGCGGGATTCCAGGGCGTTCAACTGGAAGAGATGGTGCTGAAAGTTTCGTCGCTGGTCGTGGGTCAGGTCGAGGCGCGAGACGATAACCAGCCGGCGGATGGGGGCGATTGAACGAGCTTCGCGACACCGCGCAACTTCGATTGAGCGAATCTCCATGACAACCTTCCGCGCCCTGTTCGTCCTCTCGACGATCGCCCTCCTCCAGGCCGACGTTCGTGCGGCCGATCCGACCTACTGGCAAGACGTGCGGCCGATTCTGCGGAAGCACTGCACCGTGTGCCACAGCGAACGCAAACTGACAGAACTCGACGTGTCCGCGGGGCTCGCGCTCGACAAACCCGAACTGATCGCGAAGGGCAACAAGAACGGGAAGGTCCTCGTGGCGGGGAAGCCCGAGCAATCGTTGATCGTGACGCTGCTCACGAGCAAGGACAAGAAGCGGGCGATGCCGCTGGACGCGGACCCGCTTCCAGCTGCGGACGCGGCACTGATTCGCAAGTGGGTCGAGTCGGGAGCCGCTGAGGGAATCAAGCCGAAGGACGACGAGAACCCAGTCGGTCCCGCGACTCCTGCGAACGTGCGAAAGCTTCCGGTGATCTTCACCATGCGAACGGCGGCCCTTCCCAAAGCTTCGCCGATTGCCGCGCCGCTGACGGCAACGCTTCCCGTGGGGCCACTTCCGCCGGTTGCGGCACTGGCCTTTTCACCCGATGGCAAGTTGCTCGCCACGGGAATCTATGGCCGCGTGACGGTCTGGGATTTGAGCACCGCGAAGCCGGCGAAGATCCTCACGAACGTACTCGGGGCGGTGAACGACGTGAAGTTTTCGCCGAACGGCTCGCGGCTCGCCGTGGCCGGCGGGCAACCCTCCGCGCGCGGCGACCTGAGGCTCTTCGACACCAAGGAGTGGAAACTCGTCGCATCTCTCGGCGGCCATCTCGATACCGTTTCGTCTGTGGCCTGGAGCCCGGATGGTTCCAAACTCGCCTCGGCCAGTTTCGACAAAACCGTTCGCCTCTGGGATGCGAAAACGAACGCGGTTCTGCACACCTTCACCGGCCACTCCGACTTCGTGTACGGCGTCGCCTTCTCCCCAAAAGGCGACTGGTACGCAACCGCCAGCAAGGACCGCACCGGGCGAATCGTGGATGTGGCGACGGGCAAGAGTCTGGGTACGTTCAGCGGCATGGAGCAGGAAGTGCTCGCCGTCGCGGTGCGGCCCGAGACCGGGCAAGTGGTGACTTCGGGATTTGAAACGGCGGTGAGTTGGTGGGACCCGAAGACGGCCGAGCGGACGCGTAAAACCGGCGGGCCGGGCGTCGCCACGCACGAGATCGCCTTCGATGCCAAGGGAGCGGTAATGGTGGTCGCGGGCGGCGACGGCACGCTTCACGCTTACGACGCCGCCAGTGGCAAGCTGACGAAGGCGCCGCGGCCCGGTTCGCCGGTGTTCGCGCTGGCGGTCGATCCGGCGGGCAAGCGCATGGCCAGCGGCTCCGCCGACGGGCTCGTGAAACTCTGGGACGTGGCCGACGCCCGACTGCTGGCCACGTTCTGGAGCGGCTCGAACGACGACTGGTTCGCCTTCGCCGAGGGTTATTACTCAGCTTCGGAGAGAGTGCAGAAGATCGCCGTGTGGCAGGCGGCAGGCAAGCCGGTCGCCGACGCGAAATGGCTCGTTCCGTTGAACCTTCCGACGAACGTGGCGAAGGCCGCAATCGGCGAGAAGCTGCCCGAACCGGCGTTTCCAAAATAAGTGCGGCGTTCGTGTATACTGTCGGGAGAGTTTCCGGAGGGGAAGAACATGTCGACAATACGCACGCCTCGGACGCGGCTCGAACCGACGGAGGAACGACCGGAACTGTTCACGCACCTCGATTTGCCTGGAGAGGAACGGCCCGAGAATTTCACGCACCTCGACCTCCCCTGCTCGGACGGCCTGCCCGTGGAAAACACCTATCAGCCGATTCAAGGGTGGCTTCTCAGCGGTTCCCTCATCCCGCTCTTCGACGAAATGTTCCCCGAGGGCAACTACTACATCGGCATGGACAGCGGCATCTACTGGAAGCTCATGCAGCCGCGTTTGGCCGGTTGCCGAGCGCCGGACTGGTACTACGTTCCAAATGTCCCGCGGACGCTCGGAGGGGAACTCCGGCGTTCTTACGTGCTGTGGCAGGAACTGGTTCCACCGATGATCGCGATCGAGTTCGTCTCGGGAACGGGGAAAGAAGAACGCGACCGGACGCCTTACCTCGGGAAGTTCTACATCTACGAGCGAATCATCAAGGCGAAGTACTACGCGATTTTCGATCCCTTCGAATATGTGCTGGAGGTTTACGAACTGGTCAAAGGTAGGTACAAGCCGCTGGTGGCCAACGCGAGTGCCCGCTTCGAGATCCCGGAATTGGGGATCGAGTTCGGCCACTGGGAAGGGACTTACCTCGCAAATCCTGGGAAGTGGCTGCGCGTCTGGGATCGCAACGGGACGCTGATGTCGTCCGATGAGGAACGCGCCAAAGCGGAGAAGAGACGGGCCGAGACCGAACTGAGTCGCGCCGAGGCCGAGAAGCATCGCGCCGACTCCGAGTCCAGCCGCGCCGAGACCGAACTGAGTCGCGCCGAGGCCGAGAAGCATCGCGCCGACTCCGAGTCCAGCCGCGCCGACTCCGAGACCAGCCGCGCCGACTCCGAGTCCAGCCGCGCCGACTCCGAGTCCAGTCGCGCCGGGAAGTTCGCTGCCAAGTTGCGCGAACTCGGCGTTCGACCCGAAGACCTCTGAGCCCGAGCATTCCCTACCACCGCACTCGCCGTATACTAATTCCCGTTGCGTCCGGGGTCGCCCGGGCTTACCGTTCCTTTCATCTATCGGAGTGACGCGGATGCTTCGGACGTTGCGTTTGATCGCGGGTGCCATCGCGGTTCTGGTCGCCAGCACCGCCATCGCCCAGACCCCCGACAGCGATCTCTTCCCCCTCAAGAAGGGAAGCAAGTGGGTCTACAAGGTGGCCGATCAGGAAGTCACCGTCGTCGTCGCCGGCAACGAAAAGTTCGGCAACGAAGACTGCACCAAGGTCGACACCATGGTCGGCGGCCAAGTCAAGGCCAGCGAACTTTATTTCGTGAAGGCCGACGGCATCTATCGCGCCAAGGTCAAGGACGATAAGGTCGATCCGCCCGTCAAGATCCTCCAACTTCCCGCCAAGAAGGGCGACTCCTGGAAGATCGACTCCAAGGTCGGCACCCAGACCGTGAAGGGCGAGTTCAAGCTCACCGAAGACAAGGTGAAGGTGAAGGTCGCGGCCGGTGAATTCGAAGCGATGCTCGTCGAAGGGATCGACCTCGACATCGCCGGCACCAAGACCACCGTGAAGCAGTGGTTCGTCCCGAAGAAGGGCATCGTGAAGCTGAGCTACACGATCCAGCAAACGGAATCGACGCTGGAACTGAAGGAATACACGGAAGGGAAATGAATCTCTGGCGAGCCGCGTAAGCGGTCGGGTAACGCACCCGGCCGCTTACGCGGCTCGGCTCGCCATTTCGGAGCCTGCCATGCGCCTCGCCCTCTCCGCACTCGCACTTCTTCTTGCTCCCGTTTTCGCCTCCGCGCAAAACTCTTTTCCGATGCTCACGCACGTGACGCCGGTGGCGGTGCAGCGCGGGACCACGTCCGAAGTGAGCGTCGAGTGCCGCACCAGTACTCTTCACGGTGCGTACAAGGTGCTCATCGGCGGCACGGGTGTATCGGCCGAGATCGTACCCGCGAAAGATGCGAAGCCCGCCGATCCGAAGTTGCCTCCGCCCGTCGTCGCATCCTTGAAGTTGAAAATCACCGTGGCGGCGGATGCGGCTCAAGGCGTTCGCGAGTTTCGCATCGCCTCCACCGTCGGGCTCTCGTCGCTCGGGCAACTCGTCATCGTCGATTCGCCCGTAGTTCAGGAACTGACCGGCATCAACACCTTCGAGAAAGCCCAACCGGTGCCGGTGCCCTCGGTCGTTTGCGGCCGCATCGAGATCGCCGAGAACGTGGACTACTTTAAGTTCGCCGCGAAGATGGGGCAGATTCTCACGTTCGAAGTGCAGTGTGCCCGCATTCAGGACAAGATTCACGATTTGCAGAAGCACGCCGACCCGCTGATCGCGGTGTTCGACGAATCGGGGAAGGAACTCGCCGCCAGCGACGACGGCTACTTCGCCGATCCCGTGCTCGAGTTCAAGGTGCCGAGGGACGGCGAGTACCGCATCGCGATTCGCGACGCCAAGTACGATGGCGACGCACGCTGGTCTTACGCGCTGAGCATCACCGACAAGCCGTACGTGCAGCAACTCTTCCCGCTCGCGGCGAACCCTGGACAAGACCTGAACGTGGAACCGGTTGGCTCGGCCCGTGCGATGCAACCGCTCTGGAAACTCAGTGCTCCGAAGGAACCCGGGCTCCATCTGGTGACGCTCACCCATTCCAGCGGCCAGACCAACCCGGCTCCCTTGGTCGTCACGAAGTTGCCGCTCACGTCCGAGGTCGAACCGAACGATACGCCGAAGGACGCCACGCGAATCGCGCTGCCCGGCGGCATCAACGGCCGCATCGGCGTCAAACGCGACCTCGATCACTTCGTCTTCAAAGCGACCAAGGGGAAGGCGATCCGCTTCGAGATCTTCGCGCGTCGGTTCGGTACGATCCTCCGCAGCCAACTCGATTCGATGCTCGACGTGATGACGCTGGACGGCAAGATCATCGCTTCCAACGACGACCTGAACGGGAAGGACGCGGGACTGATCTTCACGCCGCCGGCCGATGGCGACTACATCGTTCGCGTTCGCGATCTGAACAACAAAGGCGGCGAAGGCTTCGTCTATTACCTCGAGTGCGACTTCGCCCGCCCGGACTTCACGCTCAAGTGCGATCCTTCCAAGGCGATGATCGGCCCCGGTTCCCGCACCGCGTGGTTCGCCCAGATCATACGCGTCAACGGCTTCACCGGGGCCGTGAAGATCGAGGTCAAAGGCCTACCCGCCGGAGTCAGCGTCAACGCCCTGACCATTCCCGAAAACATGACGCAGGGTTGCCTCGTCGTCTCGGCTGCGGAAGATGCGAAGGTCGATGCCGCGATCGTGGACGTGATCGGTACCGCGGAAGCGAAGGACGAGGACGGCAAACCCGTAACCCTCTCGCGCACGGCCATCGCGGCCGAGGAGATCTACATGCCGGGCGGCGGTCGCGGCACCTTCAACGTCGCCATGAACGCCGTCGGCGTCACCGGGCCATCCGACGTTCTCAAGGTGAAGGTCAGCCTGAATCGCGTCGTTCTCAAACCCGGCGAGGAAGTGAAGATCGACGTCGAGGTGATTCGCCGGGCCGACTACGACAAGGGCATGACGCTCGATGTGATCCTACGGCACCTCGGGCAGATGTACGGCAGTTCGCTGCCGCCCGGCGTGACCATGGTGGAAGCCAAGAGTAAGACCCTGCTCGGCACCGGCAGCATCGGCCACTTCGTGCTCAAGGCCGACGCGGCGGCGGCGGAATGTTCCGATGTGCCGATCTGCGTGCAGGCCTACGTGCCGATCAACTTCGTGGTGAAAATCGGGTACGCCAGCGAGCCGATCCTGGTGACGATCAAGAAGTAATTGTTCCTATGGCCCGGCGAACCGGCGACGTAAGTCGCCGGGTTTCAAA
>JAYTGN010000126.1:0-15683 GCA_043733485.1 Gemmataceae bacterium | reverse complement strand
CGCGCGGTACGGTCGCCTCGACATTCTCGTGAACAACGCCGCCATCATGCAGCGCACGTTCATCGCGGAAGTGACGGCCGAGAACATCGACGCCCACTTCAACGTGAACGTTCGCGGCTACTTGCTCGCGGTCAAGGAAGCGGCCGCACTCATGACATCGGGCGGCAGCATTATCAACGTCGCCAGCGCGATCAGCCGCATGGCCTACCCCGGTGCCGTGGTCTACACCGCGACCAAGGGTGCCATCGACGTGATGAGCCGTGTGCTTGCCATGGAACTCGGGCCCAAGGGCATCCGCGTGAACGTGGTCGCGCCCGGCTCGACCCGCACCGACATGAACAGCGAGAAGAGCGGGAAGACGAAGGAAGAAGAAGAGCAAGAAATCCAGGCGACCGCGCTGCGGCGCATCGGCGAACCCGAAGACATCGCCGATGCGGCCCTCTTCCTCGCAACCGACGACGCCCGCTGGGTCACGGGCACGTGGCTGGACGTGTCCGGCGGCATCCGACTCTGAGCATCGCCCTTGGGAAGTTCACACATGTCGATTTGCCGAGTCGCACTCGTCACCGGCAGCGGGAAGAAGCGGGTGGGCTCGGTGGTTGCCGAGGCACTCGCCCGGCGCGGCTACGCCATCGCCGTCCACTATCGAAGTTCCGCCACAGAAGCAGAGGAAACCGCGACATCCCTGCGTAGCCTCGGCGTCGAAGCCGTCGCCTATCGCGCCGAGCTGGCGGATGAAAATGCCGTTGGAACCATGATTCGCGAGATTCTGGCCCGATTCGGCCGGATCGACGTACTCGTGAACTGCGCCGCAATTTGGCAGAGTAAGAAACTCGAAGACGTGACCGCCGCGGACGTCCGACTCCACTTCGACACCAACGCGCTGGGCACCTTCCTCTGTTGCCAGCACGCCGGCCTCGCAATGGTGAAGCAACCCGAAGGCGGGGTGATCGTAAACGTGGGAGACTGGGCCGAAGTGCGGCCCTACTTGAATTACGCGGCGTACTTTCCCAGCAAGGGGGCCGTCACGGCCATCACGCGGTGCCTGGCCGTCGAACTCGCCCACCGCAACCCGAACATCCGCGTGAATTCCATTCTGCCCGGACCGGTGATGCTGCCGCCGGAACTGACCGACGAGGAGAAGCGCGATGCCATCGCCGGCACGCTCGTGAAGCGCGAAGGGAGCCCGCACAACATCGCGCAGGCCGTACTCGCGTTCCTCGACAACGACTTCATCACCGGCGTCTGCCTGCCGGTGGATGGCGGTCGCACCATCCACGCTCCGGAGTGAGGCAGCACTCATGCCAGGATCGGCTTCACCACGCTGCCGTGAACGTCGGTGAGGCGGTAGTCGCGGCCCTGGAAACGGAAGGTGAGCTTCGTGTGGTCGAAGCCGAGGCAGTGGAGCAGCGTGGCCTGCAAGTCGTGGACGTGGACCTGATCCTTGGCGACCCTGAAGCCGAGTTCGTCGGATTCGCCGTGAGTGTAGCCGGCCTTGATGCCGCCGCCGGCGAGCATCAGCGAGTAGCAATCGGGATAGTGGTCGCGGCCCAGAACCGCGCCTGCGGCCGTGCGGCCCTCGCGGAACGGCGTGCGGCCGAACTCGCCTCCCCAAATCACCAACGTCTCGTCCAGCAGTCCGCGATGCTTCAAGTCCTTGATCAACGCCCCCACAGCCTGGGCCGTGACGGTGCCCTTCTTCGTGAGGCCGTCGCGAATGTCCTCGGCAGGACCGGTGCCGTGGAAATCCCAGCCCCAGTCGAAGAGTTGCACGTAGCGAACGCCGCTCTCGACGAGCCGGCGAGCGAGCAGGCAGTTGTTGTTGAAGCTGCCGGCCCCCGGCTTCGCCCCGTACGCGTCCAGCACCTTCGGCGACTCCTTCGAAATGTCCATCACTTCAGTAGCGGACATCTGCATGCGGAAGGCGAGTTCGTACTGCGAAATGCGCGTGTTAGTTTCCGGATGGCCCATCTCCTTGCCTTGCAGTTCGTTGAGGTCCTTGAGGGCGTCGAGGCTCGTGCGGCGCATGTCGCGGTCCATGCCGGCGGGGTCCGAGAGGTAGAGCACGGGCTCGCCCTTCGATCGGCATTGCACGCCTTGGAACACGCTCGGCAGGAAGCCGCTGCCCCAGCACCCCTGCCCGCCACTCGGCTGCACACCGTTGGAAATGAGCACGACAAACCCGGGCAGGTTTTGCGATTCGCTGCCGAGCCCGTAGGTGGCCCAGCAGCCGAGGCTGGGCCGGCCTTGCCGCGCGAAGCCCGTGTAGAGCAGCAGTTCCGCCGGGGCGTGGTTGAACTCGTCCGTCTTCATCGAGCGAATGACGGTGACGTCGTCGGCGACGTCGTGGAGGCCGGGGATCGCGTCGGACATCCAGACGCCGGACTTGCCGCGCTGTTTGAACGGCTGCTTGGTACCGAGCAGTTTGGGCACGCCGCTAGTGAAGGCAAAGCGTTTGCCCTTGAGGTACATGTCGGGGCAGTTCTCGCCGTCGTGCTTGACGAGTTCCGGTTTGTAGTCGAGCAGGTCGAGGTGCGGGGGCGCGCCGGACATGTGCAGGTAGATGACGCGCTTGGCCTTCGGCGCGAAGTGCGGCATCCGCGGCGCGAGCGGCCGATCGGCGGTGATGCCCGTGACATCGGCCTTGGCGTCGCCGAGGAGTTGCGACAGCGCGAGGCTGCCGATCCCGAGCGACGAGCCCTGGAAGAAACTGCGGCGGGTGAGGTTCTGCAGGTATTCGAGGCGGGGATGCATGGGGAATATCCTGGAAGCGGTGAATGTTTTATATCGTCCGAGGTGGGTTTTCGTCTGAGAACATTGCAGCCCTCAGAATCTCTCTCTGTTCTTCGGGTAGGCTCTCAGCAAGAGCAAGAATGCTCGCGGCGACCTTTTCAGATTCGTAGTGTCCGAGCAGATCGTTTTGAAGTCTTATCAAATCCACACTGCCAATGCCGTCGATCTTGGAAAAGTACCGATACCACTCGTTCCACCCATCCTGGAGTACTCGACACTGCGGAGTCCGTTGCCAGCCGGATCCATCAAACTTCTCGAAAAACACAATTGCCCCATGTACTGGGTTGGTCTTCGCTTCCTCTGTTTGGAGGAACTGTTTGAATTCGAAAGTGGCTTCCATCGCCTTTTGCCAGTTCATGCGGTATTTGATTTCTACTGCTATTCGCTTCCCACCAAGCAACACGATTGCACCATCAACACACAGATTCTTGAATTCGAAAACCTCAAGAATTCCCAACCGCTCCTTGTTTTCGAAAAGAAAGTTGAGTACCTCGCACTCATACCTTCGGCTCTGTTGGGCTTTCTCCGTGCAGATAATGGCTGACAAAACGGCCCGAACGACAGGGCGCTTCTGCCCCTTGATCTCGATCTCGATAGCTCGTCCAATAATATCTTCGAGTCTGGTCATAGAACGAATCTCCGCTGTAAGGGTAGCTGGCTTTCAGTCAACCCGGTGGAACCTTCGTTTGCGAACTACGAACCGTTTTTTACAAGCAGGGCATTTCATGCCAAGTTCATTCGCGGCGACTGTGACTGTATGCTCACAATAAGGACAGGGTCCCCGGAGGGAGCCAACGGCCATGCCATAGATCGGGTATGCTATCCCCACGATCATGACGAGAATACCGAGTGGCCAGAAGCAGAACAGTAACCAGAATCCCAGACTGAAGCCTACCAAGCCTATACCTATGTTCATGAATAACGACGTCATTGGGTCGAGGAACTTCACTTTCTCTGGTTCGTCCTCCTCGTCTTCGTCCTCCTCGTCTTCGACAATGACGTCTGTCTTCACTCTGTTTCGATTACGTTTTGGGAGCACTTCCTCCTCGTCCAGGTAGACATCAGCCTTTACCGGGGCTGAGTCGGGTTCCACCTGCTCCGTTTTTGGGTTCTGCTCCACCACATCTTCGGCCAGAGAAGATACCTTTGCCTCGATACGGAACGCAGTTCCACACTTAGGGCATGTGACCTTCTTTCCAGCTGCGGCTTCCGGAGCCGTTAGGCGCGAGTCACAGGCATCACAACGGATTTTGAGTGTCATTTTTTTTCTGTGTGGGTTTTGGCTCACCTCTTCATGAACATCTCGTCCAGGTTCAACAGCACGCTGGTCGCGTCAGCACAATGTCGCCACGGTTGACGGTCATTTTTCGTCGACCTGATAGGCTTCCATTCCTTCCCACCCCAATTCATCCAGTGCCTCGCCTCTCAGTGCCTCTCGCTCCTGATCCGACCAGGAGCCATCGTCGTCGGGCGGTTCCCCCATGAACCGTCGAGCGTATTCAATGTCCTCTTCCATGAAAATCTCTCCGATCATTGCGTTGGTCAGGTGAAGGTTTCCAGGATAGGCGCAGCGAACGAGTGGCAGTTGCACTCGCTTCTTCTCCCGTTGCGGTGCGACCGGTTCCACGCCGCACGAAACCGTTACCGGCGTGCCTTCGGGCAGCGACGCGCCGCCCGTTAGCACGATAACGCCATTCTGAACGAAGCCATTGAGTTCCATGCCTTCATTCTCCCTCACGCAGCGGGTGAATCTTCCAGCGTCCACGACCACTGCTTGCCGAGGGCGTGAGCATAACGACACAGCGTGGAGACAGTCGGGTTCGGATGCTGACCGCTTTCAATCTTCGACAACGCCGACTTATCGATGCCGGATTTGTCGGCGACATCCGCCAGACTGAGTCCGGCGGTTTCACGCGCCTTTTTGAGGGCGGAAACCGCCAGACGGATGCTCAGATACTCGCCCATCGGCAGCGGTTCGTTGTACTCTCCGGATGCGACGAGTTGCTCCAGGCTCGGCCGCTCCTTTTGGAACCGCTCGCGGATCGCCTTGTACCGGGCGTTATTCATAGCTCACACTCCGGCCGCTCACGCGGCCGGCTCGCCAGGTCGTTGAATCATCGTCCAAGCTTTGCGTCCGTTCAACCCTTGCTTGCGCGTCGGGCTCCGTCGCAACACCGAGCCCGACGCGCAAGCAAGGGTTTCTCACTCACCGCTTCATGAACATCTCGTCCAGGTTCAACAGCACGCTCGACACCACGGTCCACGCGGCGGCGTCGGCGGTGTCCGTGCCCATCGGTAAGGCACCGAGAGGGACCGTTGCGAACTGAGTCGCCTTCGCCGGGTCCTTTGCGAACTTCGCCTTCGACTCGTCGAACAACTTTACCAGGCGCTTCACCTCGGCGTCGGTCGCGGGACGGACCAACGCCAGCTTCACGGCGAAGGCGATCTTTTCCTCGGTGGTTTTGCCGCCGTCCTTCATGGCTCGGCGAGCTAGGCCCTGCGCGGCTTCCACATAGACGGGGTCGTTCATGGTCACGAGCGCTTGCAGCGGCGTGTTGGTTCGCGCTCGGCGAACGATGCACGTGTCGCGGTTCGGGGCGTCGAAGGTGGACATCGAGGGATACGGGTTGGAGCGTCGCCATTGGGTGTAGATCCCGCGGCGGAACTTGTCGTCGCCGGTGCTGGTGGTCCAGTCGATGGAGCCGCCGAAGGCAGCGTTGACGCCGAGGTTCGGCTGCAATGGCCGAACCGATGGCCCGAGCATTTTGGGGCTGAGCAAGCCGGAAACGAACAGTGCCTGATCGCGGACCATTTCCGCGGAGAGCCGAACGCGCGGGCCGCGGGCGAACAGGCGGTTCTCGGGGTCGCGCTCGAAGAGTTCGGGCGTCACCTTTGCCGATTGGCGGTACGTTGCGGAGGTGACGAGCAACTTGAGGAAGCGCTTGACATCCCAAGACTCCCCCCGCTCACGCGGGGGGCTCGCCAGTTCGACGGCCAGCCAGTCGAGCAATTCCGGGTGGGTCGGTTGCTCGCCCTGAGCGCCGAACTCTTCGCTCGTTCGCACGATGCCGGTGCCGAAGAGTTGCTCCCAGAAGCGATTCGCAACCACGCGGGCGGTCAGCGGATTCTCGGGGCTCACGAGCCATTTTGCCAGGTCGAAACGCGAGCGCCCCGAGGTAGGCGGGGTCAACGGCGGGAACGCAGCTGGCACGCCCTCGGTCACTTCGTCGCCGAGGTCCTGGTAGTTGCCGCGGAACTGGAGTCGCGTCTTGCGGCGCTGCCCCGCGGGAAGCTCCTCCAAGATCGGAACCGTGGTCAACGGCTTGGTGTCCGCGAGGACTTTCTTCAGAGCCCCGATGCGGCCCTGCGAGAGCCAGCCGAGTTGCTTCGCCTTCAACTTCACTTCCAGTTCCGCGATCGAGGCTTGCAACTGCTGCTTCTTCACCTCCTGTTCGGGCGACCAGAACGGCAGCACCGGCGTCTCGTCCGCGCGGTCGGCGTCGGCCGTGTTGTTGAAGAACGCGAAGACCTGGAAATACTCCTTCTGCGAGATCGGGTCGAACTTGTGGTTGTGGCACTGGCTGCACGTGATCGACGTGCCCATCCACACGGTGAACGTCGTGTTCACGCGGTCCACGATCGCGACGTTGCGAAACTCTTCGTCCACCGTGCCACCCTCGCTGTTGGTCATCGTGTTGCGGTGGAACGCGGTGGCGACGCGTTGCTCCGTGGTCGGGTTCAGCATCAGATCGCCGGCAAGTTGCTCGATGGTGAACGTGTCGAACGGCTTGTTCTTGTTGAACGATTCGATGACGTAATCTCGGTACTTCCAGATGGTGCGGGCGGGGTCGTCGGCATAGCCAGCGGAATCCGCGTAGCGGGCGAGGTCGAGCCACAGACGAGCCTGATGCTCCCCGAACGCGGGCTTGGCGAGAAGTCGATCGACGAGCTTCTCGTAAGCGTCCGGCGTCGCGTCCTTCAAGAATGCCTCCACTTCGACGGGCGTCGGCGGCAAGCCGGTGAGGTCGAGCGCCACGCGGCGAATGAGCGAGTACTTGTCGGCTTCAGGAGCCGGCGCGAGCTTCTCTTTTTCCAGGCGGGCCAGCACGAACGCATCGATGGGGTTCTTTGCCCAAGTGGTCGACTTCGGCACGGCAGGCCTCACAGGTTTCGCATAGGCCCAGTGAACCGCATACGGTGCGCTCTCCTTCACCCATTGCGTCAGGATCTCGACTTCGCGGACGGTCAGCTTCTTGCCCGTCTTCGTCGGCGGCATGATCTCTTCGGGCTCCTTGGTCGTGATCCGTTCGATCAGCGTGCTGGCCTCGGGCTTGCCCGGCACCACGGCGTTGGCAATCGCGCCGGCCCGTGTGTCCAGCCGCAGGTCGCCCTTGCGGACTTTCTCGTCCGGGCCGTGGCAAGCAAAGCACTTGTCCGAAAGGATCGGCCGCACGTCGCGGTTGAAGTCGATCTTCGCCGGTGCTTGCGCCGCCGCTTGCGATCCGGCCAGAAGAATGCCGAACAGAGCCGTAAGGATTCGTGCGTTCATGGTGCCCCGAGGCGAGGAACAGGGAGGAAGTTCAGGCGCGGGCATCAATCCGGAAGCGGGTGGGCATCGTCTGTGTGTTGACGAGTTTAGTTTACCGGCTGGTTGGAGCGAAGTGCAAAAAAAAGCGAAGCCGCAAGCGGCTTCGCGAGTCGAGGGCGAGAGAGAACACGTACTAGAAGCCCAGGACGAAGGCGAGGTTGAAGCCCTGAGCCCAGAAGCTGGAAGAACTCAGAGGAATGGTCGAGTTGGCCGGGCCGCTCAGAGCTCCGAAGTTCGGGCTCGTGGGAACGAAGCTCGGATTCACCTGACCCGAAATCTGTTCGCCGGGGCGAAGGACCTTCGAGATGTACAGGTAGTTGTAGCCGAGGTTCAAACCGAGGTGGCTGGTGATCTGAACGTTGAGATTGGTGGCGAATTCGGGGATGGCGGCGAACTGGTTCTTACTGAAGTCGCCGAGGCTCGGACCGGAAGCGTAAAGGCCGCCGACGCTGGTGAGCGGCGCGGTCGATCCGCCGGAGACGGTCGAGGTTCCCGTGGTTCGCAGGTTCGATTCCATCCAGCCGAGCCCGATCTTGCCGGTGAGGCTCCAGGTGAAGGCTTCGACGTGGAGGTTCGAGCGGGCCCCGAGCGTGACGCCGTAGAAGTTGTTCTGCACGCGGAATTCATCGCGGATGGAGAGGCTGGAAGGGCTATTGAAGGCCCGACCCTGGAGGACCGAGACGCCTCCGCCGAGGGTGTTGGCGGTATCCGCGATGGTGAGGGTTTCATTCAGGGCGAGGAACTTGAAGGCACCGAGGTAATCGAAGGTCCAGCGTCCGGTGTCGCGGGCGCGCCAGACGGGTCCGATTTCCGCGCCCCAGAGTTCGAGGCCCGAAGTGGTCTGGACGTTGCCGAGGAACTGGCCGGGCTTGCTGAGCACGCGGGAGTTCTGGACGTTGGACGCCGTGTTCAGGAACGGTCGAGCGAGGACGGGCAGGATGTCGGAGCCGGTGAGTGCGGGCGTGCCGACGTTTTTCTTGGGCAGGATGAAGAGGTTGGCTTCGAGCCCGAGCGATTCGTTGCTGGTGATCCAGTATCCGCCGATGACGCGGACGCCGGAGAAGTTGCTGTAGTCGATGCTGGTGTTGCCGAAGAGGATGCGGGTGCCGGTGGCCCCGACGATTCCGGTGCCGGCCGCAGGGCCGACGGTGGCAACGTTAAACGGGATGGGTGCGTCCTTCGTCCAGTAGAGGAGGTACTCGGCCCCGATCCAGGCGCGGGGCCCGTGCGACCCGCCGCCGGAGTAGCCGAGCGAATCCGTGGCGAGGGTCGGCCCCTCATACGTGGCGGGTTCGCCCATTGGCATTCCGGGTTGGCCGCCGACGTAGGCCGAGCCGGGCCCCACGGGAGCGGCATCGGGTGGGAACTGGGCCGTGGCGCGACCGGCGGAACCGGCGACCACGCCGGTCAGCACTGCAAACGTCGCGAGTGCTCGGGCTGACACGCTCATGCATCCTCCGTGACCGGGGCCACCGCTTAGCTATCCCAGCTTGCCCCACCGGCGAAATCGCCGAATCGCGCAAGCTCGAACGGACCGTACTCTGTGTAGGAATCGGCGTTAAAGCCTGCCGGATTGAAGGATTCTTCCGCGTTTGCGGGACTTGGCGGAGGTGCCCGGCGATTGGGCTATCGGCGGTGGGTTGCCTGGAGAACCAACGCAAGACGGCCTTGCGGCGGATTCTCTTTTGCGAGTGCGAAGTTGAGTGGAATAAGAACTATGGTCCCGCGATTGCTTCACGACCTTCGACATTCCTGAGCCGCCCACACGGGCGCTCGTCGGCGTTTCAGATCGTTCACCCGGAGCTGCGTTATGTCTTCCTGGAAGGAACACCTGCGGTCGTGGCTGAAACCCGAATCGCGGCGGAAGGGGCGGCGCGACGCGCGCCTGAACGTTCAAACGCTCGAAGACCGGGTGACCCCCGTCGTCGGCTCGTTCGACGTGCCCTACGCCGTCGATTTCGACACGACCGTGGGGGCGACCAACCTCACGGGCGTGGTGCAGTACTTCGGTGGGCCTGCTGGCCAGCAGGGCACCGGGACATTGCTCGACCGAGGCTCCAACGTCGTCGGTTCTCGACACGTGCTGATCGCGGCACACCTCAACCCCGTTGTCGGCGATACGGTTTCCTTCTATTCTCGCGCCGCGGATGGAACGGTCAAGACGATCGACATCCCCGTGATCGACGTGAAGATCGATCCGCTCTTCAACGCCGGGACGCGGGCAAACGACATCGCCATCGTCACACTCGCGGCCGTGGCCCCTCAGTATGCGGCCGACTATCCCATTTACCTGGGCTCGAACGGCTCGGAGATTAGCAAGCCCTATTACCTGGCCGGTTATGGCTTGCCCGGCACGGGAACCAGCGGTCAGTCGTCCAAGGATCTCCAGAGACTCACCGTGACCGCGACTGGCGGCTTCTATGCGCTGTCCACTCCCACAAACGGGACGACAGCGCCCATCGCGTTCAACTCCACGCCCGCACAGGTCCAGGCGGCCCTCACCGCCATCGGGCTCAACAACGTTCAGGTTCTCTCACCTCAGTTCGGCCCATTCACAACCAAGTTCTCGACTCTCCCCGCCCCTCCCATCGTCAACGCATTCTATTCCTACGAGATCCGGGACGCGTCGCTCGCCAACCTCGAGCGACTCCAGTACGTACCAGTTCTCGCGAGCCCGCTGGTCGATGGCGGCAACAACGGCGTGGTCGCCATCACGACCCTGACCAACGGGACGTTCGACAGCGAGTTCCAGCGTTTGACGATCAACGGCACGGCGGGCACCTTCAAGCTCGGGTTGAGTGGCGTCTTCACCACGCCGCTGGCCTTCGACGCCACCGAAGCTCAGATACAAACCGCGTTGCAAACGCTGGCCGGCGTGACGGAAGTCACGGTACGCAAGATCCCAGTTGGCACCGCGTCGGGAGCGGGTTCCTTCCAGATTGCGTTCGATCGGCCGACGACGGGCTTCCCGGTCATCGCGGTCAACGCCACGGCCCTCTCGGGCACGGCCAGCGCCTACATCCTCCAGAATGGCACGCGCCAAGTGCTTCGCCTCGGGGTGAACGAGTACGGCGGTGCCAGCGGATCCTTTCTGACCTCCGACTTCGACACCGATGGAACCGATTCGTTCCCCACAACCGGCGACGACGGCGGTCCGGGGTTCATCGATATCGGCGGCGGCAACCTCGCCGTTGCCTCCCTCGTATCGCTCGGCGGCGGCACCACGTTCTCAAAGACGCAAATGGATACCCGCGTCTCGAAGTTCACCTCCGGAATCAACGCGTACATCAACGCGCCGGGATACGCCGCGGTCGTCGACATGCAGTATCAACTCGGGGGCAACGACGGCATCCCGGACACGTTCCGCGTGACGCAGACTGCGGCCGGTCGCGTCGAAGTCTACGTGAAGGACTCGAAGGCCGGCCCCGAACGACTCTTCTACGCCGACGACGCGGTCAACATGGCCTCGGTCGTTCTGCGCGGCACGAACGACGACGAGACTTTCATCATCGACTCCAGCGTCACGGTGCTCGTTTCGATCGAAGGCGGCGGCGGGAAGAATACCGTTATCGGCCCGAGTCTCAACACGGCTTGGAACTTCACGGGGGCCGATAAGGGCACCGGCAACACCGCCAGCACCGACTTCAACTTCAAGAACGTTCGCAACGTCGTTGGAGGCACCGGAAACGACTCCTTCTCGTTCGCCGTCGGCGGCACCCTGAGCGGCAGCATCGATGGCGGAGCCGGTACCGACACGATCGACTTCTCCTCGCAAGCGAAGACGAATGTCGTCGTGACCGCCACGGGCACCATCGATGGTGCGGTGGGTACCATTACGGGAAGCGTGCCGCTCGCGGGGCAATTCCGCAACATCGACAACATCGTCGGCGCGATGTTCGGAACCACCGACAAGCTCACCGGTCCGGACACCGGCGGCGTCTGGACGCACAACGGCATCGGCGGAGTCTACGTCGACGGTGCCGCGACCAAGTCGTTCGCGTATTCGAACTTCGAAGTCCTCAACGGCGGCCTCGGCAACGACACTTACAACATCGTCCTCGCCTCCAAGGCACTGTCGGTCGTCGACGTGGGCGGAACGGATGCGTCCAACGTGAGCGGTACTGCCGGGAACGATGCGGTCACACTCTCGCTGACCGCGGCCTCGGGTTCCAGCGGCCTCATCGGGCTCGTGCAACCCATCGCGTTCAGCGGCGTCGAAACGGTGAACTTCGACGGCAAGGCCGGCAACAACTCGTACCGCTTCCAGGATCAGACGGGCCTGGTGTACGGCTCGCCGACCGATCCCGGATCGGGCATCGTTTATGCGCCGAGCGGTGCCGCGGCCGGTACCGTGCGGGTCGGCAGCAGTTCCAACTATGGAGTCGCTGCGATCAATTCGGGGCTCACCGTGGATGGCGGCAACACGGGCAGCACCTTCCTCGTACTCGGCACCAGCGGCCCGGGCATCCAGTCCGGGTTCGGCGAAGCCATCGTCGGCAACGGCCAAGACCTCGTGACGATCACCGATACCGCGATCGCGATTTCCAGCGTCTCCGCGGGCGATTTGCTCGGCGTCTCGCCCGCTTACACGAACGGGGCCGCCAGCTTCGCCACCATCTACGTTGCCACGGGCAACGAGCCCTTGAACCAGGGCGACGTCATCACGGTCACCCCGTCCTTTAACGTGAACCTGTTGGTGAATGCCCAGGGTCCGGCCTCCTCGGCGCGACCGGGCGATCGCGTCAGCGTCGCCGCCAGTTCGACCACGACGAATGCGTTCGTGAACAATCCCGCTCTTGGCCCGCCTCAGAACCGAGTCACGCAGACGTCGGACGGCGCGGCCGTCGGCTTGATCGGCATCGAATCCGGCGTGACTCCTTCTCCCGTCCAGGGGATGATCGCGGTCGCCACCGATGCCAGCCCCGGCGGCCCCGAAACGACCGTTCAGGTTTACGATCGCGTGACGGGTGCCCTCCGCTTCCAAGTCGTGCCTTTCCCCGGCTTCTTCGGCGGAGCTAGTGTGGCGAGCGGCGACGTGAACGGCGACGGATTCGCGGACCTCATCGTCGGTGCCGGTGCGGGCGGCGGACCGCGCGTCGCCATCTTCAATGGCATCGACGGATCGCTCATCACCGACTTCTTCGGCTACGAAGAAACGTTCCGCGGCGGTGTGAACGTCTCGGCGGCGGACTTCAACGGCGACGGCAAAGCTGACATCATTTTGGGAACCGGTGTTGGCGGCGGACCCCGCGTTCGCATCGTCAGCGGAGCCGACTTCACCACCGCGATTCGCGATGTCTTCGTCTACGAGGATACGTTCCGCGGCGGCGTGAACGTCTCCGCGGGCGACTTCAACTCCGATGGCGTGCCCGATCTTGCCACCAGCGCCGGCCCCGGCGGCGGACCGCGGCTCGTCGTACTCAGCGGAGTCGATCTGAGGCAACTCGCCAGCTTCTTCGTCTTCGATCCCAATTCGCGAGCGGGCTTCAGCGCCGCGCTCGCCGACATCAACGGCGACGGCTACGCCGACATCGTTGCCGGTGCCGGCGCGGGTGAACCGGCCCGCGTTCGCGTCTTCAGTGGGCTCACGCGTTCCGTACTCGCGGACTTCTTCGTGAACGACCCCCTTCAAGACGGGGCTTCGATTCCTTCCATTCAGAATGATGCCGGGGTGCGGGTGTCCGCCGCCGATGTGAACCTCGACGGGATCGACGACGTGATTACGGCCAAGGGGCCGGGTTCGCTGCCGACCGTGCGGGTCTATCAGCTCGGTGCCGTGGATCCGGTCACGCGTGCGCTCTTCCCAGTGCTGCGCGAGATTCGCCACTTCGATACCTTCGATGGCGGGTCCGCGTTCGGACTCAACGTCGGCGGCAGCGACTGACCGCTCGTCGATTGCAACGCGAACCGAGCCCGAGGAGCAATCCTCGGGCTCGCGGCTTTCTACGGACTACAATCGCGTGGCATCAGGTCGTTGGCCTAAATTGCCATCCGCGCGACTCGGCAAGCAACTTCAACCTCTTGGCAGTTTTTTCGACTTGTCCCGGCGTGAAGTTCGAGAAGTCGATGACAGCATGCTCGGGGAAAGGTGCCGGATCGGGGCGGGCGATCAATTGCAGGCTCTCGCAGTCTGCGACGGTCACGGCGAGAACTCCGACCGATCGGCACTCCGCCCGACTCGTGAAGTGATCCCAGGAATGCTCCGCATCGATTTGGTCGCCATCGTAAACGGAGAGCAGAGACTCGTCTTTCGGCGTCGGGCGAAAGACCTGAGAGGTGACGCGACCCGCTTGGACGAACGAAGGATGAACCTGTCGGAGCAGCAGCGTCGCCGAGGTCATCGGCCAACCTCCGCCGCAGCACGCACTTCCCGCGCGAGCCACATCCAGCCTTCTCTCCGAGCGAGATCGAGTACCTCAATCCGTTCGCTATCGTCTTGGATGTTCAGAGAGTGCCAATTTCCGGATCGGGCGTCGGCTTCGATTTCGAGGGAAACCTCAAATGGAGGCAGGCTCCACTCGATTCGAATCCCGCCCTCAACAGTGGGGTAGAGAAATGGTGAAGGAAGGTCAGGCGGATAATTCTCGTCGAGGTTGCTCTCTAACCAGCCGAGGTCGTCGTGTCGAGGCGCCAGTCCGATGCCGTTAAACCATCCGTTCTTAAGGGCTTTCAATTCCGCGATTCGCGTGCTGAGTGTAGCTGGAAGCTTCGACGAGCCGATCGAAGCGACCTGGACCGCAATCCGATCGGGTGAAAGTTGCGTTCTTGCGTTCATCGCAATCCGGCCTCGGGAAGACTCTTACTACTTCACTTCATTCTAGCGTTGTGCGGTGCCGACGCGACATCGCAATCCTCGGGCTCGCGGTTTTCGCACGTGACAGGGTTCTCGATTCCCAGTATTATCGGGTTGTCGGTAAGCCCTCCCCGCGCCCGCCAGTTCTTCTCTCAGGAGTGAATACATGCCTCGTTTTCGGCTGTTCGCAAGCCTTTCGTTCGTCGCGTTGATCGTTTCGCCGCTCGTGGCGGAGGATTGGCCGCAGTTCCGCGGCCCGAATCGCGATGGCGTTTCAAACGAGAAGGGCCTCCTGCAGAACTGGCCCGCCGAGGGGCCGCCACTGGAATGGAGCGTGAAGGGGCTGGGTAGCGGCTACTCCACCGTAAGCGTGGCCAAGGATCGCATCTACACTCTCGGAAACGCACCAGACAAGGAAAAGAAGCGCGGAGAGCTTTCGTTCCTCGTTGCTCTCAATCGCAAGGACGGACAGAAAATCTGGACCAGTGAAGTCGGCCCCGCTGGCGGGCACCTCGGCTGCACGCCTACGATCGATGGCGACCGCATCTACGCGCTCGGACAAATCGGCGACCTCGTCTGCATCGACGCCGACGGCAAGCGCATCTGGCACCGCCAACTCGAAAAAGACTTCGGAGGCAAGAAGGGCGGCTGGAACTATTGCGAGTCGCCGCTCGTCGATGGCGACAAACTCATCGTCACACCCGGCGGCAAGGACGCGACCGTTGTGGCGCTGAACAAGAAGACCGGCGAGACCATCTGGAAGTGCCCGATTCCCACCCGCCACAACGAAGCGGGTTACTCGTCGGTCGTGATCGCCGACGTCGGCGGGATCAAGCACTACGTGCAACTCTTCAACGGTGGGCTCGTCGGCATCAGCACCGAGGGCAAGGTACTCTGGACCCACGAGAAACTCGGCGGCAACACCGCCAACGTGCCCACGCCCATCGTCATTGGCGACATGATCTTCTCCAGCATCGGCTACGGTCGCGGTGCTTCGCTCATGAAGCTCAAGGCCGACGGCCAGGCCATCTCCGCCGAGGAGGTGTACTACAAGCGCGAACTCACCAACAAGCACGGTGGCGTCATCAAGGTCGGCGACTTCGTCTACGGCGACACCGACGACTCGGGCCGGCCTTACTGCGCCGATCTCAAGACGGGTATGGTGAAGTGGGTTCGCAAGAATCAGGGAACCGGCGGCGGTTCCGCGGCCGTGACCTACGCCGACGGCCGGCTTTACTTCCACTACGACAACGGCACCATGGCGCTGGTAAAGGCCGTCGCGGACGATTATGAGGAAGTGGGTTCGTTCCAAGCACCGAAGCGGAGCGGACCTTCCTGGGCGCATCCGGTCGTCTCGGATGGGAAGCTCTACCTTCGCGAAGGCGACATGCTGTACTGCTACGACATCCGCGCGAAGAAGTAATCGAACTGATTCTTGTAGGGCGGGTCGAGGCTTTGCGAGACCCGCCGCGCGTGAGTTATTGCTCCACCACGGCGGGTCTCGCAAAG
>JAYTGN010000125.1:0-15687 GCA_043733485.1 Gemmataceae bacterium | reverse complement strand
GCCCCGGCCGCCGCGCAGGCCCCGACGGCTCCGGTCACCGCCCTGCCCTCCGCCCCGCTGAGGCGGGCGGCGAGCGGTCTGAGGATCGCGACGAGGTCCATCCCGCAGGCGGCCCCCGGGCGCCGGGTGATGACTAACCCGGCGGCTCACGCCGCTCGGCTCGCCTCAACAGTTCGCCCAGCACCTCGTCGTCGCTGGGATAGTCGGTCGGCAGGATCACGCGAAGCGGGATCGGCACGTTGTCCATGCGGTAGGCCGTACCCGGCCGGTGGACGCCGTATACTGCGGTGATGAAGCGCACCGCCGCTGGCACCAGCGGTTCGACGCCCGGCGGATCGAGCAGGATCACCGGAATCGACTTCAAACGCGCCATCGATTCGTCCGGCAAATCGGCCGCGGTTTCACCCCCCACGATCACGCAGAGATCGACCTCGCCTCGGGCCAGCATCTCGGGCCCGGTGAACTCGCCGGGGTTGTAGCGCGGGAAGCCGCGAAAGAAATTGACGCCGAACGGATAGCACGTCTGCCAACTGAGCACGGCATCCGCCCCCGCGACATCTCCGAAGCGCCGCATCCGCCGCGCGTAGAACCGCGTGAACAGATTCAAGTCGGTCACGAGTTGCAAGAGCGACGCGATCGTGCGGTGTGCCGCGGCTTCGCGCGTGAGGCTGACGCCGAAGAAGACCACGCCGCAGCGGCACGCCTTCATCCGGCGAACGAGGTCCGAGAAGAGTTCCACCATCGGTGCCGGCACGTTCGCGAGCCCTTTCACCAGCATCCGCATCGCCTCGAACGCCTCGCAACTTTGGCCGGGCGGGATTCGGATGAACAGGTCCGCGAGCTTCGCCGTTTCCGTTTCGCGGTCGTCCACGACGACGAGGAAGCGATCGCGCCGGCCGTTGGGAATGAACCGACCGGTGGGGTGCAGCGAATAGCGTTCGAGGTGTCGCGGGTGCGTGAGGACGGGGTCGCTGCCCCAGAAGATCACGAGGTCGGCGCGGTTGCGAATCTCGCCGAGCGTGCAGGTCGATTCGCCGACTTCCTGGAGGGCGAGCAAGGAGGGCGCGTGGCCCGTGCTCGCGGTCGTGTCGATGGTCGCACCGAGGCACTCGGCGAGTGCGGTCGCGGCCCGCTGGCCATCGGTCGTGCTGCGCGACAAGCCGTAGATGAGCGGCGAATGCGAAGCGAGGAGCAACTCGGCGGCGCGGGCGTAAGCGAACTCCAGTTCCGCGGGCCGACCGTCGATCGAAGCCACGGGCGGATGCGTCGAATTCAAAGCGCGGAACCAGGGCTCGGCCAGACCGCACACACCCTCCGCGTGCGTCACGCGGTCATCCTCAACCGTGATAGTGAGATCGTCGCAGACGCATCCGCAGATGGTACACGCCACGTTTCGAGTTGTGTGAGCCATGCAAGAACGCCAAGAGATGAATAATAAAAATGAAGGACGATAATCGAGGGCAATCGACGCTCAATAATGCTCGATAGTTATGTCGCATCTTTCGCGATGCGCCGCCTCCAGGCATTCGATGATTACCTCAAATAAGTCTCGTCCTGTGGAGGTTACAAAGTAATTCGACAGATCCTTGATATGAGTACTGATCTTACTACCCCATGGCGGTTGCACGCTGAGGTCTTCAATGTCCCAGACGACTTGATCGGGGCGACGGTCCTTTAACTCATGCTGGATTGTAACGAGATCGGTAAGTACCTTGTTTGCAAGCTTTGATTCAAGTGATCCCTGGTAGAGCTGATTCATAAACTCAGGAAACCGGCTGCCCCATCCTTGGGGTTCCAGATGATAACTGATAGTCGAAAAGAACGCGTGCAAAAAATCTTGCGCACCCACTTCGTCAATGATACTCCCAACCTTGAAACCTACAGTCATAATTGATCTCTCTCTTACAGGAAATGAGACCAAAGCAATTTCCAGTGGAAATGACATTGGTGCCAGTAGTAGAGCTTCCAGCTTTAACTGGTGGGTATCGATTTGTTAGCCCGACGCGCAAGCGAGGGTGAACAAAATCCTCGCTCGCGCGTCGGGCTAACAAACCCGTTCTCGACCCACCAACTGAACCTGGAAACTCTACTACTGAACCACGCTGGCGTGAACAGTTTCCTGACTTACCGGGCCTGACTGCATACCAGGATTTGGCGATTAAATACTATTCACTTCGCAAACGCGCCGGAGTTGTCCTTGTACAGCTTGAACACGTCGCTCAGAACGGTAATCACATTCTCGTTTGCCGGCAGCGTACTCGTCTGAACGAAGTAACTCGCGTCGGCATCCGTCGGCGCTCCGACGAACAATACGATGCCCGGCGCGCCGTCCAGTTCCAGCTTCACCTCCAGGCCGTTCGCCTCGGGAACGAGTTTGTACTCGGGCTTGAGCGGACCGGCGATGAACGCCTTGGCGCGCAGCCCGTTGATCGCGTCCAGGAACTTGTCCACCTTCGCGGCATCGACCGTGTAAGCACCCGGCGACTTCGCCACCACCCATATGCCGTCCTTCCGCTCGAAGACGAGTTCCACCTCGAAGCCGGATTTTTCCTTCCAGCCGCGAACGGTCAGTTTCTTGGCCTTGGCGCGGTCGAACCGGACCACGGTCTTGTCGCGAAGGTCCGCGGTCGCGAACTTCTCCGCCGTCAGCTTGCGAACCGTGAACACCGCCGTCTTGCCATCTTGCCGGGCGTAGACGAACTGCTTGTCGTCGGTCTCGTTGCCGAAGTAGTAGACGCGTTCCTTGTCCTTCTCTTTGTCCTTGTCCGGCGGGGTGCCGGCGATCGGCGGCGGGCCCACATCGAGGCCGACCGTCACCTTCAGCTTCGGGCTCTTGGGGTCGAGGCCCCACTTCGCCAGGTCCGCGTCGCTCGGTGCTTCAGACACGAACCGCACCACAGTCTCGGTCGAGAGCATCGTGAGCAGGTCGCTCGTCGTGCCGCTATCGGCCGGGCGATCCTTCTGCGGATCGGGTTTGACGTACTTCCACTTCGCCTCGCCGAGCGAAGTAACGTCTGCCTTCTCCTTCACGATCTCGGTGAGGTTCGCACCGTTCTGGATGGTCAGCTTGTTCGCCTGGAACTGCGAGAAGCCCTTGAGCGAAGTATCGAGGAAGTCGAGCCGCGACTTGGCGACGCTCGCGATCACATCGACATCTTCAGCCATCGACGGCGGGGGAGGCGGTACTCCAAACGGCGATGGGGGCGGGGGCGGTGCTCCTCCACCGATCTTCGCCTTCTCGGGCAATCGCACATCGCTCTTCGCGCCGCTCGGCAGCGTTCGCCGCACGAAGATTCCCTCAGCGTCTTTCTTGCCGAACTGCAGCACGAGCGGCGGGCCTTCCACCTTCGGCTCCGCTTTCGGGTCGGCCTTCGGATCGGCGTTCGGCTTGATGCCGTCGGCCCAGAGCTTGATCTCGGCCCGCGTCTCGGCCGGGGTAAAGTTCGCGTCGTTTGTGGCGGGGAAGTCCTTCACCACGTGCGAGTGGGTCACGAGATCGAGTAACTTGCGAACCACTTCGGGGTTCGCGTCCTGCGGGTCGTTGGGGCCGCCGTACAGCTTCCAGCCGCCGAACTGGCCGCCGCTCTTGCGGAGCTTGGTCACTTGGCCGCCCACCGTGATGTCGATGGCGTCGAAGCGGTTCTTGTCCGAGTCCTTCACGAGGTCGCGATCGCGGAGCGGGTCCGGGTTCGCGATGGCCGCGACGAGGCCGTCCATCGTCGGCGGCGGGTTCACGCGGACCACGGTGTTCGAGCCTTCGAGCTTGACGTAGAACTTGGCGGGCGGCACAGGTGGAATCGGGCCACCAGGCGTGGCCGAGAGTGTCGGGGCGTCCTGCTTCTTGCCGATGAACGCGACCTCGGTCGTGCCGGCCTTGTCCTTCAACTCGACGCGGATGAGGTCGGGGTTGTCCCCGTTCAGGCCGTATTCCTTGAGGTCACTCGGCTTATCGATGAAGTCGTCCGCCGTGCTCGCCTGCAGGTTCACGACCGTGTTGAGAAGTGCCTTAACTCCGGTGATGGCGGACGGGTTCGTGCTGCTGAGTTCGCCGGTGGCCGCGGCATCGCCCCAACCTGCGGGGTTGGTGAACTGCCACACGCCGCCGGCCGACTTGGCCAGCGCCAGTTCCTTGCCCTTCGAGGTCAGCTTGATCGCGGTCACGTCGTCGCCGCCGGTGCGGGTATCGACGGCGAACACCTGCTTGACGCGGTAGTCGTTGGCCCACTTGGCGAGGTCGCCGGCCGCGCCGGACTTGCTCTCCTTGAACAGCGGCTCGAGTTCGGTCCGGGCCACGGCCATGGGCCGCTTACGGGTCGAGGTCGTGACGAAACCCACGGCCTTCGACCCGCCGATGGTCACGTTGCCGACGTTCAAGGTGTCCGATTTGTCGCCGGAACGCAGCGTGACGCGGAGGCTCGGCGTATCGAGGCCGTGAACGGCGGGATTCGAACTCAGTTCGGGATAGCTGGTCGCTCGCACTTTCAAAATCGATTCGATGAGACGGTCGACGCTGCCGGTCTCGGCTCTCGCGGTCACGGGCTCCACGATCGTCCAGTTGTCCTTGTCCTTGCGCTTGAACACGAGCCGGGTGCTGCCCTTTTCCAACTCCACGGTGTCGATTTCCTCGGTCTTCGCGCCGGCGAGGGTGGCGAGCAGCAGCTCCTTGGTCGGCGTGGTGTCGTCTTCGGAAAACGAGTGGATGAGCAGGCCGATGCCGAGAACGAAGACGAGGCCGAACAGGATGGCGGTCGTGCGGAAGCTCATCTCGAACCTCAAGTTAAGCCGACGGTCGAGTCAGGCTGCCACATTGCCACTTGCCCACACACCGACTTTGGCAGCCTGACCCGTTAAGTCTTTGAAATGAAAGGGTTTACTTGCGACGAATGACCCAAACGCCAGTGCCCACTCCCGTGACCAGCAACAGTGCCAGGCCCAGGGGCAGGTAGACGAGCCGCGTCGTGTCCACGGTCGACGGTTCCGGCGGCTGGTACTCCTTGTACTTCTTCGACTCGGCCTCGGTGGCGAGCGGCGGGCGATCGCGGAGCCACTCGATGGTCACGGCTACGAGTTCGTACATGGGCGAAGGCCCGGCACTCCGGCGGCGCGATGCATACTCATCGGAGAAGACGAAGGCGTCGCCGTAGACCGCGATGCGGGCCGCGCCGGCAGCGGCCGGGCCACCGTGGGGGTTCGGTGCCCCGCCGCTCTCGGAGACGATCACGGCCACCTGACGCGGCACGTCGCTGTAGAGCTTCCGTTCGCGAACTGCCTGGTTGTTCAACAGGTCGGTGATGGTCTGCTGCGGGTTCTTGATCTCTTCGTCTTCGAGCCACGTCTCGCGGGCCGGGTGTGTGATCATGAGCGGCATCGCCTGAAACGCGGGATTGGACTTCAACGCCGTCACTTCGCGCGGCAGCGGCCACTTCGTCGCCGGCATGATCTTGCCGACCGTCTGCACGATCGGGTTCTGCTCCGCGGACTTGGCGAAGCCCACGATCGCACTGCGATAGTCCGGCTCGCTCGGAATCGTGAGCGGATCGCTGTAGATGAACTTGTTCCCGAGTTGCACGTTGAACTCGGCGAGCACGCCTTCCAGGCCCGTCTTCGGCACCTTGCCGTCCGGCCCAGCGAAGGCCCCGGCCATCACGATCAGCTTGCCCTTCTTGGTTCCCGGCGCGGTCATATACTCGCGAATCGCCTTGGCCGCCGTCTCGGAGAGCGGCGTCCGCGGTTCGGCGACCACAACCACCGTCGCATCCGCCGGTACCGATTTCTGCGTCTTGAACACCAGCGGCCGCACGTCGAGGTAGTTCTTGTCGAGGAACGTTTTCAACTGCGAAGCGGAGCCGCCAAGGACGCCTTCGCCCGTGCTCGCCCCGATGCTCAGTTCGCCGTGACCCTGGGTGAAATAGATCACCGGCTTCTGTTCGTTGTCGAAGAGGAAGCGAAGCTCCTTCATGGCCTTGCCTTCACCGGCGAAACCCGTCGGGCGGCGCGACCGCTGGTCGATCTCGAACAGTTCTTCGTACGGGATGAACGCGTTCCGCTTCTCGTCTTCACCGGCCGTGAGCAGGATGCCCATCGCGTCGCGGCCGATGCGCGGGTACTTGTCTTGAAGCCGAGCGAGTTCGCTCCGATTGGTGACCGGGCTCACGAACTTGACCGTGATCTTGCCTTCGCTCGCCTCCTGGGCGCTGTAGGCGAACTGGCGGATGTCGTTGGTATCGCGGTCGCCCGAATCGGGCATGATAACGTAGAGCGTGGCGGGCTCGCCGAGCTTGCCGAGGAACGCCCTCGTCGGTGCCGAGAGCGTATAGAAACCGGTTTCCGTCGTGTCGAGTTGGTTGGGCACCTTCATCGCCACGACGACGTTCAAGACGACGAGCACGACGAAGAGCAGCAGCACGGTGACGGCGAAGTTCGAGCCGTAGACGAGGCGGCGCAGGTTGTTGTTGTTGCGTTCCTCGGCGCGGGCCGGTTGGACCGCTGCGAACACGAGCCCGGCCCCGGCCGCGACCATGAGCAGCGGCACCACTACCCAAACCATCTCCTTCTTCTCGCCCTTGTCGAGCCACTTGGTGAGGCTATCGCTCCAGAGGTAGAAGTAGAAGGCACCGAAGAGGATGATTGCGGCCCCGAGCAGGCCGCCAGCGGCGAGCAGCACGACGCGGGCCTCGCGCAGCTGCTGATCGCGCGTGGGTTTCGGGGGAATGATCTGGAGGTAGACGCCGACCGAGACCGTGATGAGGAAGGCGAGCAGCCCGCCGATCCAGCCGATCATGTAGCTGGACCGCTTGGGGTTGGCGATCTCGGTCTTGGGGAGTTCGGGCGGCTTCTCGGGGTCGAGCGATTGCGTCTCGGCAGGTTTATCGGCGGCCAGGGTCGGGGCTTGAAACGCCTTCACGGCCAGGAGAATGGTGCCGACCAGCACGAGCGCGGCGAGGCCGAGGAACACGTACGCGGCGCTCTGGCGCTGGCCGCGAATGAATTCGACCACGGGCTGGCTCGGAGTCGCGGGAACAGTCGGGTTCATGGCAAATTTGTCCGGGCGAGCGGCCGGCGTGAGCCGGCTGTTAGGGGTTAAGCTCGAACAGCCGGCTCACGCCGGCCGCTCGCCATCAGGTCCACTTCCGGGTTTCCAACACCTTCACCGACAAGAACAGGAAGAACAATCCGATCGAGGCAAAGAGGATCGTGTCGCGCAACGGCAACCGCCCTTCCAACGCCTCGCTCCACATTCCGATGAACGAGAGCCTGCCGACGAATACCTGAATGTACTGCGGCAGCGCGAACGAGGTGTTGGTCTTCAAGAAGTAACAGAGCAAGAACAGAATCATCGGAACGAGCGTCAGCACGGCAGCGACGATCTGGTTCCGCGTTAGGCTCGAGAAGAACAAGCCAATGGCGATGAACGCCAGCCCCTGCGCCGCGAACGCGATATAGAAGCTGAGCAGTGGGCGGTAGTCGAAGGGCAAGCCGACTTCCACTCGCAGGGCGATCAGGAACAAGCCCGCCGGCAACCACGAGATCATGAAGAAGATCCACGTCGCCACGAACTTGCTCAGTACGATGGGGACTTCGTTGACCGGGGCCGTGAGCAGCACTTCCAACGAACCGGTTCGCTTCTCTTCCGCAAGTAACCGCATGGTGAGCACGGGCACTTCAAACAAGAGCGCGATCACCGGGAAGAGCGCGAAGAAGTAATCGGAGACGATCGGCTCCTGGAGCGGTTGTTGAGCCGCCCCGGCCCGGAGAATTTGGCCCACGAACATCCAGTAGGAGATCCACTGCATGAGGGCACAGCCGCCGAGGACGAGGTAGCCGATGGGAGAGAGGAAGTAGGCGGCGAGTTCGCGGCGGGTGAGCGTGATGAACTGGTTGTCCGAACAGATGCCGAGCGCGACCGCGAGGTAGACCAGCCCGAGGCCCAGGAGGATGATGCCGTTGGGTACCAGGAACGGGCCGGGCGGCGTCGTGATCACGTTGGCCTTGAACGAGGCGAGCAGCAGAATCGCGACCCCGGCACCACCGAGTGCCATCAGCGTGCTGCGAAGCCACATCGGCGAACGCTTCAGAGTCCAACCGGTTAGTGCGATGCCTGCGAAGATCGCCAGTGAGATCAGGCGGGCCACGACTTTCCAGGTGTCGAGTTCGCCGTTCGGTTTCCGCAGCACGTTCGGGCCATCGTAGAGCAGCGTCGGCACGGTGGACTGGGCGAAGGCGTAGACGGCGACGGCGGCACCCACGGCCCCGAGCGCGAACGCGACCTGGTAGCCGATGCCTTCGGACGTATCGACCTGACCCATATAAGCGGCGAGGAAGCCGAGGCCGAGCAAGGCCAGGGCGAGGCCGGGGCCGACGAGGAAATCCTTGTTGATGAGCCCGGCGAGCAGGCTTCCACCGGCGAGCGCGGCCCCGACGCCGAGCATGCCGAGTTCCACGTACATGCGGTACGTCTTGTCCGTTTCCTGGCGAGCGAACGGGATGGCGAAGAGCAGCGAGAGGAACCCGAACCCGACGCCCCACGGAAGCAGGTTAAAGCCCATGACCTTGCTGGTTGCGGCGGTGAAGACGGGGCCGGGCGCGATGCCGGCAACGAGCCCGAGGACGAGCAAGATGGCCGAGAAGAGGCCGTACATGCGGCGCACTTCCGGCTCGGTGTCGCTCACGGCGTGGTACATGAGCAGGACGATGCCGAACGCGGAGAACAGGTAGCCCCAGCCGGTGGTGATCCACCGCGGCGTGAGGGCCATGTTCGTGATGATGACGACGGAGCCGAGCACGAGCGCGAAGAGGCCGACGAACCCGACGATGCGGGCGAAGCCGGGCCCTTCCACCATCGTTTGCGAGGGTGCGGTCTCGGCGTTTCGCAGGTCGATCGCCAGGGCATCGGGCGTTTGGTCGGTCGTGGTGCTCATGAATCCAGTTCGGAAAAGGAACTCACCACAGAGGCACAGAGACACAGAGAAGAATGAAAACGAGAACTCAGAATTAAGGGAACAGCATGTTTGCCAGACTGGTACGGATTGCGTTCAGCCTGGGTTTTCGGCCATTCTCTCTTGTTTTTCTTCTCTGTGTCTCTGTGCCTCTGTGGTTCAAAATTCGACTCAAGCAGCCGGGATCGATTCGGGTTGCGGGGCCGGCGCGGGTGCGGGCGGAGCCGCGGGCACGGATTTGGGCATCACCACCGAGGTGTACACGTCGATGAGCCGCACCTTCTTCAGGTCGAGTCGCCGGAGCGACCACCCCTTTGCCATCAGCCGGCTCGCCAGCATTTCGCGCTGGTCCTTGCGGTCCCGCGTTTTGATCTCGAATGCCGTGAGGTCGGCCTCGATCGACTTCGCGTCGCAGTGCACGACCTCGGGCTGTTCCTGGAGGAACTTGGTCACGGCTTCGCCCGGCCCACGTACTTCCAGTTGAAGCACCGGCTCGCGATCCGAGATGGACTTCAACGTGTTGTCGAACTTGATCTGACCCTTGTTGATGATGACGACGCGTTCGCACGCCTGCTCGACTTCATCGAGAATGTGCGTGGAGAGCAGCACGGTGTGCTTGCCCGCGAGATCCTTGATCGTTGCGAGCGTCTGTTGAATTTGAATCGGATCGAGGCCGCTGGTCGGTTCGTCCAGAATGAGGACGGGTGGGTCCGCGAGCAGGGTGTCGGCGAGGCCGACGCGTTGGCGATAGCCCTTGGAAAGGGTGCCGAGGAGGCGGTCTTTCACTTCCTTGATGCGGCAGCGTTCCATGCAGTAGGCGATGCGGGCGGTGCGGCCGGAGCGCTCCACTCCCTTGAGCCGGGCGCGATAGGAGAGGAACTCGCCGACGCGCATTTCCGGGTAGAGCGGCACGCTTTCCGGGAGGTACCCGATCCGCTGGCGGACTTCCATGGACTGGTACATGACGTCGAACCCGGAGACCCACGCGAACCCCTTGGAGGCGGGGAGGAAGGTCGTGAGGATTCGCATGGTCGTGGACTTGCCCGCGCCGTTGGGCCCGAGGAAGCCGACGAGTTCGCCGGGTTGAACCTGGAAGCTGATGTCGTCCACGGCCAGGACGGAGCCGTAGTTCTTGGTGAGGTTCTGGACGTTGATCGAGGGCGTCGCCATAAGTGAACCGCAGCCCGGGTGAACAGCATAGTGAACGGCTGGGAGCGCCGATTCATCATGATATAACGGGCAGCACGAGGGACAAGTTGGTAAGATTGGGGAAAACGGAGTCGTTACGATGCCGCTCCTGGATCACTTTCATCCGCCGCTGTTCCCACGACGCCACTGGGAATCGTTCCACGTGAACTGGGCCGGGGCCATCGCGGACAGTTTGAACGAGTTCCTCCTGCCCGACGGCTACTTCGCCGAAGAACACGCTCATGCCGGTGCCCGCGTCGAGATCGACGTGGCAACCTTCGCGGATGAACCAGTCGCGGATCGCGACGGCGGAGTTGCCACGCAGACCTATGCTCCACCCCAGCCGACAATGACCATTCCTGCCGCGTTTTCCGATGAATTTGAGGTGCGAGTTTACGAGGCGGAAGGTGGGGCACGCCTCGTCGCGGCGCTGGAACTGGTGCGCCCCGCGAACAAGGATCGCGAGTCGCATCGCCGAGCCTTCGCGACCAAGTGCGCAGGTTACCTTTCGCAAGGAATCGCCCTGATCGTGATCGACGTCGTGACCAGCCGGCAAGCCAATCTCCACGCGCAGATCATGAGCCTGCTCGGGCGCGAATCGGAGGATGGCTTGCCCGACGATGCGGAACTCTACGCCGTCGCCTATCGGCCGGTGGTGCGAGGTGCGAACCAATTGGTGGAAGTCTGGGTGGAACCGCTGGCCATCGGCCATGAGTTGCCGACGCTTCCACTTGCTCTCAATGCGGAACTCTGCATACCGATCGATCTCGAAAGCACCTACACGGCCGCGTGCAACCGTCGCCGACTTTCCTGAACCCGCGGATTTTCTCCATCTCCCACTACCGCGAAGTTCACCCACGGGGTAAACTTTATTCATCGTTCGTTCACACACCGCGAGTCGTTCCATCATGACCCGCCTGCCTGCCTGTGCGATCGCCGCGTTCTTCCTCTTCCTGCCTGCGATCACCTCTGCCGCCGAAGTCGCCCCGGCTCCCCGAGCCAAGGCACCGGACGCGGTATCCAACAAGATGCCGCTGAGCGGCCTCGCCCCCGCCAAGCCCATGTTCGACGCGTGCAACTACCGCTACGGCGTCGGCACCTCGAACCCGCAGTGCCAGGCCTTCGTGAATCAAGGCCTCGGCATGTACTATTCCTACGTGTACATTGAAGCCGCCCGCAGCTTTGAAACCGCCACCGTGTTCGACCCGGATTGCGCTTACGCCTGGCTCATGCTGTCGCGGTCGCTGGAGCGTTTCGGGCGAGGCACGGTGGCCCCCAAAGTTTCCGCCCATCACGCGGTACTCGGCGGCCTCGGCCTCGCCACCCTGCCAGACCAGATGACCAAATCCGCCATCGACTACTCGTTGGACGTGGCCCGCAAGCTGATGCCCAAGACGAGCCACCGCGAACAACTGCTCATTCAGTCGCGGTTGCAGGAGAAAGGCATGTGGCCGAACACGCCCGCCGATCAACGGAACAAAGCCGCCGCGGCCACGCTCGACGAACTGCTGACTCTCTACGACGACGACCAGGAAGGTTGGTTCTGGCGGTCGCAGGTGGCCGAGGGGCCGAACGGTCGCATTCCCTTCTTCAAGGCACTCCTGCGGGTGAACCCGATTCACCCTGGAGCGAACCACGAACTCGTTCACTTCTACGAGAACATCAAGCGGCCCGCGCTCGGCTGGCCGTTCGCCGAAGGCTACATCGCGTCGTCCCCCGGCATCCCGCACGCCTTCCACATGCAGGCCCACCTCGCCACCCGTATCGGCAAATGGGGGCCGACTTCCGACTGGAGTTGGAAGGCAGTCGAGCTTCAGAAGAAGTACCACGAGTATCAGGGCGTCACGCCCAGCGAAGACCACCAGTTCAACCATCACATGGACATCCTCACGCGCAGCCTCGTCCACGATGGCCGCTTCGCGGATACCAAGCAGATCAAGCGGGAAGCCGAGGACAAGTACAAGTACCACTTCCGGCACGAGTGGTTCCGCATGGCACTGGGTGAAGGCGATTGGGCCGAGGCGCAGAAGATCGTCGACTTCTTCCGCAAGTCGGACAAGGCGAACGGAGCCTACTACGCCGCGATGCTTTACCTCGAACGCGGCGAGACCGACCGCGCCGGGCCCGAGATCGACGTCCTCCGCCTCGCGCATCAGAGCAAGAAGAACGACCGCTCCGGCGAACGCCGCCTGTGGGAAGTTCAGGGCCGGCACTTGTGCCAGTCCGGCAACGGCGAAGCCGGATTGAAGATGCTCAAGAAGTGCGTGGACGCGACCAAGAACGACTTCAACCACCACTCGTGGGGCAACGGTGCCGTGCTCATGGAACTGTGGGGAACCGGCGCTTTGGAATGCGGGAACGCGGTGCAAGCGGAGGAAGCCTTCCAGGAGGCGTTGGCTCACGACGCAGGAAGCGTTCGCGGCGCGTTGGGTTTGTGGGCGCTCTGCGATCGCCTCGGCCGCACCGAGGAGGCCGACCGCTTCTTAAAGCTCGCCCATCGCTGCTGGGCACGAGCGGAGGCGAAAGACTTCGAGCGCCTGAAGGCCGACTTCACCGCGAAGGCGTTGAAGGTGGGTAGCAGTGCTGCCGGATTGGGTGGCACCGTGCGTCCCGCCGGTGCAGGTGATGCGACACCGGCTGGAAGCACGGTGCCACCCGTGAACGTGAAGTGACGAGGATAGCAATCATGACTGATGCAGCGACCAGAAATCCACTGCACGTTTCGACCGACGGTACGGCCGGACCTTACATCATGGTTGGCGTGAGCCAACTCGATGATGTTCGACGGATTCTCGACAGCCGGCAGATCGTCTATTGGGTGGAGGAAAACGTGATTTCGCTGAACGGGGCACCGGAAATTGCAGTGATCAACCTTGGACGGCGCGGAGATGCCGCCGCAGTTCAGGCCGCATTAGACACAGGCTTTTGAGCAAAAGGAGGCACATGGCGCTCGCCGTAGATATCCGAATCCTGCGCGATCGAATTCTGGCAGACCTCAATGGCGCTCACGATTACTACACCGAGACGAAGATCGCCTGGGATACCGTGCGTCAAGTCATTGCCGCTGGCCAAACATTCTCCATCCGGAACATGACCACGGGCACCGTGACCACGCAGGCGGACCTTGCAAGCAAAGCGAGGGGTTATGTCGCGGAGCAACTTTCCGAGGCGACGTTCCAGCAGTTTATTTCGATCTTTGAAAATTACTTCTTCGATCTACTCCGCTTGTGGCTCTTGGCGTATCCCCAAAATCTGATCGGGAAGAAGGTGGACTTCAAGGCCGTCTTGGAAGCCCCCGACAAGGACGCGATTACATTGCTGGTTGCAAATAAAGAATTGAACGAAGTCCTGTACGAGCGTCCGACCGCTTGGTTCGCCTACTTGGAGGACAAAGCCAAGGTCGGTTGTCCGACACCCGATGAGATCGATCGTATCGCGGAAGCCAAAGCCTCGCGCGATGTATTGGTCCATAATCGGGGAGTTTCCAGCAAGACATATGAATCCAAGGCCGGGAAACTCGCCCGCTACAAGGGCGGGCAGCGAATTGAGATTCCCGAACACTACCACCGCGAGACCATGGATCTGATCCGCAAAATCATCACGGATATCTCGAACTCAGCCATCGCAAGGTTCCATGAAATAAGTCAGCGTCCTTTGTTGATGGAGACCCCAGGAACTCAACGATGAGATTTACCATTTGTGTCGCGTTCGCCCTCACACTTTCACTGTCGGCAGCTGAGCCGTGCGCTTCGGGGCTGCCCGTGGGTAAGCGTCCGGGGCCGTACAGCTTCCTCGTCGCCACCGGCCCCCAACGCGGCCAACAGACCTGCTACATCTGCGAACAGCACGAAGGCGGCAAACCCGCGGTCGTCGTCTTCGCCAAGACGCTCTCCGATCCGCTCGCCAAGCTCATGGCCAAACTCGAAGCCGCCCGCCCCGCCAAGAACGACCTCGGCTACAAGACCTGGCTCACGCACACCACCCCCACCGCGAACCTGGATGGCCTCGCGAAATGGGCCCAGGACAAGGGGCTCAAAGGCGTGCCGGTCGGAGCTTACGAAGACGCCGACGGCCCCCCGGCGTACAAGTTGAACAAAGAAGCCGACGTGACCGTGATGCTCTTCGTGAAGGAAAAGGTGGTCGCGAACTTCGCCTTTCGCACCGGCGAACTCGACGACAAGGTTATCGACAAGTTGATGCTGAGCGTGCCGAAACTGTTCGAAGCAAAGTGATCCCGATGGATGCCGACGCCGTCGATCTCCCAGCCATTCGCGAAGCCGCCGTTCGCATTGCCGGCGTCGTACACCGCACGCCAGTGATGACCTGCGCCACGTTGGACCAACTGGCCGGCCGCCGCCTCTTCTTCAAGTGCGAGAATTTGCAGAAGGTCGGTGCGTTCAAGTACCGAGGGGCCACGAACGCCGTCCTCAAGCTCACCGATGCCCAGGCCGCGCGCGGGGTCGTCACCCATTCGAGCGGCAACCACGCCCAGGCTCTGGCGCTGGCCGCCCGCGTTCGCGGCATCCCCGCCTACATTGTGATGCCCCGCACCGCTCCGCTCGTGAAGAAGAATGCCGTCGAAGGTTACGGCGGCATCGTCACGCTTTGCGAGCCGACGCTGGAGGCTCGCGAATCGGCGGCGGCCGCACTCGTCGCCCAGACCGGCGGCACCCTCATCCCGCCCTTCGACCACGCCGACGTGATTGCCGGGCAAGGCACTGCGGCCCTCGAACTACTCGAAGACATTCCCGATCTCGACGCCATCATCGCGCCCGTCGGCGGCGGCGGACTGCTCTCCGGCTGCGCCATCGCGGCCGCAGGCATTCGCGTGTTCGGCGCGGAGCCGCTCGGTGCCGACGACGCGGCCCGTTCCAAGGCCGCCGGCCAACTCCTTCCGCAAACCGGACCCAACACCATCGCCGACGGCCTCCTCACCAGCCTCGGCCACCTCACCTGGCCAATCGTCCGCGACCGCGTGGAACGCATCTTCACGGTCTCGGACGATCAAATCCGCGCCGCGATGCGCCTCGTCTGGGAACGTATGAAGCTGATCGTGGAACCGAGTGGCGCGGTCGGCCTCGCCGTCGCACTCTCGGAGGAGTTCCGTTCGCTCCCGCACCTCGGCAAGGTCGGCATCATCTTGAGCGGCGGCAACGTGAGCCTGGACAAACTCTACTGGGGATGAGGTTGACTCGTGATCGTCCAGAGATCGCGGTCTCGTATTTGCGATTGGTTGTAGTTGTCGATTTGAAACGAAAGGAGAGTTGCATCGGCCGGGCTGAGATAAGTTTTGAAGTATCCTTCATACCAACTGCGGTGCCGATCCCGATCCGTCCAACTCGGCATGACGTAAACGGCAAGCGCCTGATGGACGCTGGGTCCCACGAATTGCACGCGACCGTCAACTGGGGGAAGTCGATCGCGCCTGTCACTTGCCTAGTTTTGTGCCGCGAGTGCGATTTGCTTAGGCGAGCGGCAGATCGTGATCGACCCGTTTGAAGGGCTCGTAGGGTGGGCCGGACCGCGACTTGCGAATGCAAGTTGCGGGAGGCCCACGGGGAGT
>JAYTGN010000124.1:0-15704 GCA_043733485.1 Gemmataceae bacterium | reverse complement strand
GCGACGTAAGTCGCCGGGTGTGCGAGAAACCCGGCGACTTACGTCGCCGGTTCGCCAGGAAAATCAGCGAGTGCCAAAATCTATAGGTACACCCCAGTTTGGGTTTGACTCGCCTCCTCAGTGAGTCGATACTTAAATTCAAATCGCTGGCTTCCGCGATTCCCACCGGCCTCGGGCCTCACCGCCCACCACCACGCCCACTCTTCCCACGTCGAGGACCACGTCATGTTGAACCTCGTGCAATCGCGCCGCAACCCGGATTGCGACGGCCGATCCCGCCGCGACTTCCTCACGATCGGCGTACTCGGCACCACCGGGGTCATGCTCCCCGACCTCCTCCGTGCTCGCGCCACAGCGAACTCGACTTCCCGCAACACCTCGGTGGTCTGGCTCTGGCTCGGCGGCGGTCCGACTCACGTCGAAACCTTCGACCCGAAGATGTCCGCACCCAGCGAATACCGCTCGGTCACCGGTGCCGTGAACACCAACGTGCCCGGCATCGACCTCGGTGGCAACTTCACCCAGATGGCCAAGGTCGCGGACAAGATGGCCTTCGTCCGCAGCTTCGCCCACCGCAACAGCGGCCACGGCGGCGGCACCCACTGGCTCATGACCGGCTACGACTTCGCCGCAGCCGACAACGGCGCTCCCGCGAACAAGCCCGGCATCGGTTCGATCGTCTCCCGCTATCGCGGCGCGAACAACCCCAGCACCGGCCTCCCCACCTACGTCCGCTCCGGGGGTATCCTCGGCGACGGCCCCACCTGGCTCGGCGCTCCCTATGCCCCGTTCGACGTCCAGGGCCGCGCGCGCCAGAACATGACGCTCGCCGTTTCCGCCGACCGCCTCGACGACCGCAAGTACCTGCTCAAGGAGTTCGACAACGTCGACCGCACGCTCGACCGCACAGGCCTCATGGCCGGAATGGACAGCTTCGAGCAGCAGGCCTTTGAACTGATCACGAGCAAGGCAAAGGAGGTGTTCGACCCAAAGAAGGAAGACCCGAAGACGCGCGACAAGTACGGTGCGGGCCTCGGCGAACAGATGATGATGGCTCGCCGCCTGTGCGAAGCGGGCGTCGGGTTCGTCACGATTCACTTCGGCGGCTGGGACATGCACGGCAACGTGAAAGAGGGCATGAATCGCCTCGGGCCGGTGGTCGATCGGGCCGTGGCCGCGTTCGTGGAAGATTGTGCCGACCGCGGTCTCGATCAGGACGTGCTGCTGGTGATCACGGGTGAGTTCGGCCGCACGCCGCGGATCAACGGCAGCGCCGGCCGCGACCACTGGGCTCCGCTGAGCACGCTGGCCCTCGCCGGCGGCGGGTTGAAGATGGGCCAGGTGGTCGGTGAATCGAACTCGAAGGTCGAGGTTCCCAAGACGACGCCGATCGGCCCGCAGGATCTCATGGCGACGGTGTTCCACGTCCTCGGCATCCCGCAAGACTTGCAGTACATGGACCCGACTGGCCGCCCCACGCCGATGATCGTCGGCGGCAAACCGATTCAGGAACTGGTGTGAAGAAGAAGAGCTAACCACAGAGGCACAGAGACACAGAGGAAGGCAGAATAGAGAGCAGACAGGATGGACTGGATCAACAGGGTAGTGATGACGATCACGACTTCACCCTGTCTGCTCATTTTCTTCTCTGTGTCTCTGTGCCTCTGTGGTTAGTTCTTGATCGGCTCGCCGTCTCGCGGTCGCGCCAACTTCACAATCAACCGCTCCAGTTGCACCTCGCGCGGCAACGCGCTTCCGCCCTTGAAACCCAGGTCGATCTCCACGAGCCAAGTCGTGAGTTGAGACAGCCTCCGCAGGCCGAGCCACTTCACTTGCTTCTCCGCGTTCATGCGAATTCCTTCCCACTTCGGCACGCCCGCATTGTCCATCGCCTGCCCGAGCGTTTCGCGATTGGCGACGCCCCGGCCCACGGCCGCGAGCTTGCGAAGCGACGAAGCCAGCGGCGCGAGGATCGCCATCGGGTCTTCGCCTTCGTTCAGAAGTAGTTGAAGAATGCCCAGCGCGGCCTTCGACCGTCCTTCCCCAATCGCATCGAGAATCTTGAAGACGTTCGCCGAACTGCTTCGACCCACGAGGCGATCCACGTCTGCCGGCTCGATCGGCTTCGCACCGACCGCGACGCTCAGCTTTTGAATCTCCTGATCGAGCAGACCCATCGCCGTGCCGACGAGCTCGACCAGCAGTTCCGCGGCATCGTGCGTGAGCTTCGCCTTGTGATTTGTCTTGGCCCACCCCACGCACCACGCGGGTAGCTTGTTCGCATACGGTGCCTTACACGAAATCTTCGCCGAGTCCGGAAGCGCCTTGGCGAGCTTCGTGGTTTCCGGGAACGACTTCACATCGAGAATGAGGACGCCGACGGACGAGGGTTGGGCCGCGTATTTCTCCAGGGCCGGGCGTTGGGCCGAGACGAACGCTTCGACCATCGGGTGCGGCTTGGTGTCGGCGTTCTCCACGATCACGATCCGGCAGGGTGCGAAGAACGAGGCCGTATCGAGGTCGTTGCGGATGGTGGAGAAGTCGAGCTTCTCGCCGGCGTAGGCGGTGACGGCGAAGGCGGGGTCGGCGTCGCCGAGGATCGCGGAAATGATGGCATCGCGAACGCGGCGCTTGAGGAAGTCTTCGTCGCCGACGAGCGCGTAGATCGGCTGCCGCTTCGCCTTCGCCGCCTTCTCGAGAAATTGCATCGCTTCCATAGAGGCTTCGATTATCAGCACAGAGTACAAGAAAGACAGTGATCACCACGGAACACACGGAAAACACGGAATCAGAATTCAGAAAACAGAAGGTGCATCAGACGAACCTACCGCTCCGACCGATCCGATTACTGATTTGTCTTGTTTCCGTGTCTTCTGTGTGTTCCGTGGTGAACTCTGATTTTTATAGCAAGGGGCGGCCGGAGGCGAAGAACCCGCTCCAGAGCGTGAGGCCGATGGCCAGCAGCGCGAAGACGAACGCGCGCAGGACGAACGACGATTGGCTCAGCAGTCGGCCCATGACGAGATACGCGGGCAGCACGACCGCGGCAAAGCGAGCGTGCGAGATCATCGACTGTTCGTCGGCCCGGCTCAGATAGGGAATCGCGACCAGGCCGAAGCCGAGGAGGAATTCTTCGCGCGTCAGCCAGCGGCGATACCATCCGAAGACCACGAGCCCTCCGGCGAGGACGAAGAGAATGGGATTCCAGAACGACGAGCCGAGGAAAGGGTTTTCGTCCTCGTTCGCAATCGTCCAGTGCCGTTTGGAACCGGGGATGTAACTGCCCCAGATCGGCTCCGCAATGGCGAGCCGCATCGCTTTGTCAATGGGTTCGCGGTGTTCGGGAACGTAGACGGACCAGTGCTTCTGCGTTTGCACGAAAGCGAGCGGAGTGTCGAATTGGACGTACTGGAAGAGCATGTAGGCGAGCAGCCCCCAGACCGTGAGCGGTGCCAGGGCGGCGGCGGAAAGGAAGCGTTTTTTCAGGGTGCCGCGAGAGGGGTCCAGGAGCAGGTGAAGCAGGACGGCTGCACTGGCGGCGACGCCAACGGCGCGGACACCTGTTGCCGCTCCTGCGATCACTGCCAGCACGACGATCGGCCAGCGCCGCGCGAGCCCGAGCATGATGAGGGCCAGCACCGCGAGCAACATGCTTTCGGAGTAGGCCACGCGAAAGCTGATGCCGACCGGCCAGAGCGCGAGTACGGCGAGGCTGCACCATCGCGTGAGAAGCGACTCTTTCCGAAGGTACGCGGAGAAGAACGCGAACGCAGCGATCAGGAACAGGTTTGAAGCAATCAGCAACCCGTAGCGAACCGAGACGCCGGTGAGCGCGATGATTGCTTCCGCGGCGAACGGATAGCCTGGGAAGAAGGCCACTCCGGAAGCGCGGTCCGGATCGTACCAGTAACCGAGTTCGACCAGATGGATGTAATGCCCGCCATCGAAGTGGAAGAACGATTCGAGCAGATTCGGCCGTGCGTCGCGGACCACTCCAATCGCAACGGGAATGGCCGAGGCGAGGTAGACGACGATCCCGGCAAGCAGATCCCATCGCCAGCCGTGTCGAGTACGTTCCATCAATTCTCCGAAGGAGTTGTGGATCGTCGACGGCGGTACTCGTCGATCAAGACGCGGGGTGCGCCAATGTCCACGACGTGAAGTTCACCCGTCCACTTCAACGCTTCGGGATTCTGGAAGCCCTTCTTGTGGGCGACGAAGGTGGCGGTGTGTGCGGCGCGAATCACCGGCCCGAGCGGCTCGCCGGTATCGCAGTCGAGCCCCGAGGGAATGTCGATGGCGAGTACCTGCTTCTCGGAAGCGTTGACCAGTTCCGCGAGCCAGTCGAATGGCGAACCCATTGCGCGATCGAAGCCGGTGCCGAAGAGGGCATCGACGACCCACTCGGCCTTGGCGAAGCCGCGTTTCTGGAGCAGTTCCTGGTGCGCGGAATCGAAGTAGCCAGGGCGGTATTGGTTGAACGCGATGCCGGCGGTGTAGAGGATGTCGAAGTTCGCATCGGCATCGGTCGCGGTGCGATTGTGCCTCGCGAAGACTTCCACCGATACGGGCCAGCCGTGGTTGTCGAGATGGCGAGCGATCACGAAGCCGTCTCCGCCGTTGTTGCCGGGGCCGCACAGAATCAGCACTGGCTTCTTCTCGGGGTTCAGCTTCATCAGCAGTTCGGCGCTGCCCCGCCCGGCATTCTCCATGAGCACGATGCCGGCCACGCCGAAGCCTTCGATCGCTCGGCGATCGAGTTCGCGGACCTCCTCACGAGAGAGATAAAATGATTCCATTGTGGATCGCGAAGTCTCAAGTGGCTTGTAGGGTGGGCCGGACCGCTGCGATCCGCGAAGCGGTCGCTGCGGGAGGCCCACGCGTGTAGCCGATGGTGATTGCATTCTCCGTGGGCCTCACTCGACAACTGCTTCGCAGTTATCTCGCTCCGGCCCACCCTACGGCCGATTCGCCGCAAGAGACTACTTACGCCACCCGGCTCGCCGGGATTCACCGGCTAATGCGCAGTCCGCCGCCCTTGACGACCGCCTCGACCTCCTCGGGCGTCACCCAGGCGAAGTCGCCGGGAATCGTGTGTTTTACCGCACTTAGCGCCGTTCCGTAATCGACGCCCTTTTGAAGATCGCCTTCGAGCAGCCCGTGGATCAGCCCCGCCGCGAACGAGTCGCCGGCCCCCAATCGATCCACGATCTCCACCTCGTAGCTGCGCGTCCGGTAGACCTTCCCCTCGCGGTAGGCGATGGCCGTCCACGCATTCTTCCACACCAGCGGGTTTTCGCGCAGGGTGATGGCCACGGCGGACAGTGGGAATCGGCGGGCGACCTGTGCGGCGACGTCCTCGTAGTCCTTGCCCGTGATGCCGAAGACGCGTTCGATGTCCTCCTCGGTGGTCACCAGCACGTCGCACCACTGCATGAATTCGGTCATCCAGCGGCCGGCCTCGGCGTTGCTCCACAGCTTCACGCGATGGTTGAGGTCGATGCTGGTCTGCAACCCAACGGCCCGCGCCGCCTGGAGCGCTTCGCGCGTCGCCTCGGCCGCACTGGCGCTCAGCGCCGGGGTAATCCCGGTCACGTGGAACCACTTCGCACCGGCGAAGACGCTCGCCCACGGCACCATCCCCGGGCACACGCCGGCGATCGCCGAGTTCTTGCGATCGTAGAGGACGCTGCTTGCGCGCGGTGCCGCGCCGAATTCGAGGAAGTAAAGTCCGACGCGGTCTTCGTCGGTCCAGACAACGTGGTCGGTGTTCACGCCGGCCTCGCGTGCCTTGTTGGCGATGAATCGGCCGAGCGGATTGCGCGTCAGGCGCGACACCCAGGCCGCGCTGTGCCCCAGACGAGCAACGGCGACGGCCGTGTTCAGCTCGGCCCCGCCGACCTGCACGTCGAGTGTCTGCGCCTGTTCCAAACGACGGAACTGCGGCGGAGCCAAGCGGATCATGGCCTCGCCAAAGGTGACAACGTCGAAGGGCATCATTTAGCCCGGCGTTTACGCCGGGTCTCCGGGGAACCGCCGGCAAGCCGGCGGCTATATGGACCTGTGCTGTTTCACAATCTCAACGTACTGTTTCGCCAGGTCGGTGATGCGTTTGAAGTCGCGGTTCTTCACCGCCTGGGGTTCAACCAGTTGCCCACCGACGCCCAGGCACACGGCACCGGCTTTGAGGAACTCGCGGGCCGTGTTCAGGTCCACGCCGCCGGTCGGCATCAGTTTAATTTGGGGAAGTGGGCCGCGAAGAGCCTTGAAGAAAGCCGGCCCCACAATGTCGGCTGGAAACACCTTTACGATGTCCGCGCCGGCTTCCCACGCGGCCACGATCTCCGTTGGCGTCAAAGCGCCCGGCATCACCAGCTTGTCGTAGCGACGACATAGGCGGATCACGTCGAGATTCACGCATGGCGAGACCAGAAACTCGGCCCCAGCAAGCAGGGCGGCTCGCGCCGTCTCGGGGTCGAGTACGGTGCCCGCTCCGAGCAGCACGCGATTGCCCAGTTGCTTCTTGGCTTCCCGGATCACGTCGAGGGCGTTCGGCACGGTGAGCGTCACTTCCGCGACGGTCACGCCGCCGTCCGCGAGCGCGCGGACCACCTCGACGAGCGGTTCCGGATCGTCGAAGCGAACGACCGCAACGATCCCGCACTCCAGCACTCGGCATAAATCCTGCTCTCGGCTCATGCGGGGATTGTCTGGAGGAAGGTCCGCGTTGGCAACCCTGGGATCCCAGGCTGGGATAATCGCTCGGCAGCGGCGAACATACACTGGGTTCATCGAACGTTCGGAGTTTCTCATGCCGCGTCGCGTTTGGTGCCTGGCTCTGTTCGCCGTTTTCCTCGGACTTCTGGGGCTCCGGGAAGTCCGCGCCGAGGGGGCGGACCAAAAAGACGGCAAGGTCGTGGTCGAGGTGCCGGCCCAGGAACTTCACAGGGTGAAGGTCGAACCGGGAGGCATCGAGGGCACGCTTCAGATTCCCGCGATCCCGCTGCGGACCGAGATTGGCACGCGCGTGATCGACTCCAAGTTCGTCCAACGCATTACGTTCCAACGCGACCCGAAAGAAGGACGCGCGGAAGACACGATTCAACTTGTGAATAAGGAAATCGTTCGCGGCCACATCACGCAAGAAACCTTCCCCGTGAAAACCGAGGACGGCAAGATTGCGATGCTGAACAAGGCCGACCTCCTCGAAGTGCGCTTCGAGCACAAGAAGGACGTCTCGCTCCTCGCGGTCATCATCGCCCTGCTCACGCTCACCGCGATGGAGGTCGTACTCGGCATCGACAACGTCATCTTCTTGGCGATCGTGGCGGGGAAACTGCCGGAGGAACAGCAGCCCAAAGCCCGAAAAATCGGCCTCGCCGCGGCTCTGGGCACTCGGCTCGCGCTGCTCTTCATGCTCTCGTTCTTGCTCGGGCTCACGACGCCGATCTTTACAATTCCCGAATTGTCGTTCCTCAAGGATTTGGAGGCGCGCGAGGTCTCGTGGCGGGACATTATCCTATTCCTCGGCGGAGCGTTCCTCATCGGAAAGAGCGTACACGAAATGCACGAGAAGTTGGAGCACGCGAAGGCCGAGGAATCGGGTAAGGGTCAGGCGAGCCGCAAGACCACATTCGTTCGTGCGATCGCGACCATCGCCGTGATCGACGTGATTTTCTCACTCGATTCCGTGATCACGGCCGTCGGCATGGTCGATGCCGATCAAGTCTGGATCATGGTGACGGCGATGATCGTATCGATGCTGGTGATGCTGTGGTTCTCGGGTCCGATCAGCCGATTCGTGGAGAAGCACCCGACGGTGAAAGTGCTCGCGTTGGCGTTCTTAATCTTGATCGGCGTGATGCTCGTGGCCGAGGGCCTCGGCCAGCACATGAACAAGGGCTACATTTACTTCGCGATGGCGTTCGGAGTCGGCGTGGAGATGTTCAACATTCGAACGCGGAAGGGTCACAAGCCGGTGGCCGTCTAGATCGGGTTCATCGCTTGATCCAGAGCCTGGAGTACGTCCTCGCGGGTGGCCGCGATTGGCTTCTCGACGCGAGCCCCGCTGGCGAGCTTGTGCCCGCCACCGCCGAAGCGCTCGGCCAATTTCGACACATCGAGTTCCTTCGAACGGAAGCTCACCTTCGTGCCGCCGCCGGGTTGTTCGATGAACACCAGTGCAACCTCGACCCCTTCGACGCTCCGCGGGTAGTTGATCAGATCCTCGGTGTCCCCGGGTTGGGATCCGGTCGCGGCGTAGTCCGAGAGCAGAACCTCGGTGAAGGCGACTCGGCCACCCGCTCGCAACTGCAAGCGCTCGATGGCGACTCCGGTGAGTTTCAAACGGGCCAGCGGGGCCGCCTCGTAGAGCTTCTCGTAAAGTTCGGTGGGATTCGCTCCGAGGCTCACGAGTTCCGCCGCGAGGCTGAACGTGGCCGGGCTTGCGTTCGGATGGCGGAACCAACCCGTATCCGTGGCCATCGCCATGAAGATGTGGTTCGCGGCGACCGGACTCGGAATCACGCCCAATGCCCGCGTAATCTCGTGGGCCAGCCTACCGCACGATTCACTTCCAATGTCCACGTACCGTTCGCCGCCGAGGTCGTCTTGGGTTCGGTGGTGATCCACGACGGCCCGCGGAATCGGGCTCGACTTCAACCAATCGCCGAACTCGCCGAGTTGGTTCCACGTTCCCGTGTCGAGCACGACCACGCAATCGCACTCTGCGAAGTTCGCAATTGTGGTGGGCCGGAAGGCTTCGATGATTTTCCGCTCGGGGTCGAGGAAGTCGTAGCGCGGCGGCATCTTGCTGGCGATGGCCACACGGGGCTGTTTGCCGATGCTCAGGAGTGCATCGCGGAGGGCGAGTTGCGACCCGAGGCCATCCGCATCCGGCCGGATGTGCGTCATGAGCAGCGGCTGCTCGTACGAACGGAGGTAAGCCACCAGCGGGTTCCAGTCGATCGACATGCGAAGTGATTCCGTGCGAGTGGGGGCTAAGGAATTGTACGCTGCCCCTGTAAAAGCAGAAGAGCCCGGGCAAGCCCAGGCTCTCGTGGAAGTTTGGAATCGCGATTAGCTCACGACGGCTGCAGCAGTTTTGCGACGAACCGAGCGACCGAGGAGGCAGCCGACGCCGATGATCCCGAGCAGCAGTCCAGCCGGTGCGGGAACGGCACCCGGACGCGGAGGCGGAGGCGGAGGCAGAGGCGGAGGACAAATGACCCCTGAAAGCACCTTGTCACTACTGCCATCCGTGAATCCACGAAAGCGAACCATGAATGCAGCTCCACCCGTACTGAGCGTGTTCAGGATGTTCGCGGAAGTGAGCTTATCCAGATTCGTTCCGCTTACGGTAAAGAGGAAAGTACCGGTTTGACCCACTTCGACGCCGGGCTGAGGAGCGCCGCCGCCCAACAAGTCGCCGCCGACGGCCGCTCCGATGTCGAAGGATCCGTACGGCGAGCCACTGATCGTGTTGTCGAACGTCGGTGTGCCGATGAGAAGCATATTATTGGCAGGAGGTGCTCCGGCCGGCGAGTAGCTTTGCGAAAAACTCGTCACCGTGCTGATATTGCCCTTAGTAGTGGAATTGGGATCGTTGAACGCGAACCCCGTTATGAATCCCCCGTTCGCGATCGGGCTGGTGTTAGCGATAGAAACCCTGATCGAGGCCGAGGTCGTCGAGAGATTGTCAACCTCCACCGAACCCGTGAAATAACCGGGTCCGGAGGTTCCTGTCGTTCCCTGAATGTAGGTGATGCTGTCAGGAATGAAGGCGGCACGAGCAAGTCCGGGCGCGAGAAAAACCGTTAAGGCAGCGAGAGCGATGGCGCGTGCCAACGCTGGACGGGGTCGCATAACTCATCTCCTGATGAAGGTCGTGATGGCAAGTCGGGCTGGTAGGGGGTATTGCCAGCATAACTCTTGCAAGTCCTGCGCCAGCTATCTTCAAAAGAATGGGGAGAAGCGTCAAGACCATCGAAATTGGCAAAGTCGGCGAAAAAGAAAATATCGCTGCTACGAGCTCGTGTTTCGATTGGTTAGCGCGCGGTTTCGAGCCCGGAATCCGCGCGTTATGGAGATCGAGCGCGGGTTCAGACCACACCGGAACGCTTTGTGCTTTCGCTGAATTGCGAGGTGCAACTGCTCGCTCTTTTGCGATGAACATCGGGTGAGAGAGAGTAACCGCTGTCTATCAGGGACCGATCCGGTTCGCTCCCCAGTCGCATTTTTTTCTACTGCGCGCAAAACCGCTGGATAATTTCCGCGCTCTGCACCGATATTCCGCATTCTCGACACATTCGATCGAATCGCGTTCTACAGCCACTCAGGGATCGCTCGACCGATTGCTCGGCGCACCAAGGCTGCAAACCGATGACGCACGCAAGACGAACACGAACGGCTTCTCGCTCAGGAGCGGCCGCGGTGGAACTGGCAGTCTTATTGCCGTTTCTGCTCTTTCTGGCGGTGATTGCGACGGACTGGGCCCGGATGCTGTACTACACGATCACGATCGAAAACTGCGCTCGGAACGGGGCACTGTACGCCTGCGATTCCGATACGCGGTCGAAGTCGCCTTATGCCAACGTGACTGTAGCCGCGTTGGCGGAAGCTCCCAATCTCACGCCGACTCCAACGGTTTCCCAGACCGATCTCGCCGACGGAGGAGATGGGCAAAAAGCGGTGGTGGTGACCGTTTCGATGACGTTCACCTCGATTACCAATTTCTCATACCCGAAGTTGTTTGGGGTGCCGAACTCCGAGGCGATCAGCCGGAGCGTACAGATGCGCGTTGAGCCAATCACCCCGAACTGAATACCCTGCATACGAGGTCGGAAATGTTGCTGCACCGGAAACTACGGCGTCGGGGAGCCGTTCTCATCGAGAGCGCGTTGGTGTACCCCGTCGTGTTCATGATCATGCTGGGGATCATCCTCCTTGGGATCGCGGTCTTCCGCTTTCAACAAGTCGCCTACATCTCCCGAGAGGCGTCCCGGTGGGCCTCGGTCCACGGCGCTCTCTACGCGTCGGACACGGGCAATTCGGCGGCCACGGCCGGCGACGTGTACACCAAGGCCATTTTGCCCAACGCCGCGGGCATGGTTGCCGAGAACATCACGTACTCCGTGACCTGGAACACAAGCAACCAACAGACTCACACGACCACAAGGGTAGACCCAACGACCGGGCAGACCCAGGTGGTCCCGGTCACCAACATTGTGAGCGTCACTGTGACCTACACCTGGAATACGGGCTTGTTCGGAACGATCCCGGTTTCGAGCACCTCCACGGTGCCGATGTCTTATTGATGTGCAATCGACGAAAGGAGCTTCCTATGATGTCTCGAACGCGCCGCTGCCCGAGTCGGGAGGGGACTGTGACCGTGGTGGTCGCCGTCTCGATGATCGCGATCCTCAGCATCGTCGCCCTGTCGCTCGACGGCGGGATGATGTTGGATAAGCGGCGTCAGATACAAACCGCGTCGGATGCCGCCGCGCTGGCCGGGACCGACGATCTCTACGCGCGCTGGTACACGAACGCGACCTCGGGCCTGGACAACACGAGCAGTACCGCCCAAACCGCGGCCCAGAAGGCGGCCAAGGCGAATGGCTTCGAGAACGGCGTGAATGGTTGCGTGGTCACCGTCAACATCCCTCCGCTCAGCGGGCCGTTCACGGGCAAGACCGGCCACGTCGAGGTCCTCATCTCGTATCCCCAGAAGCGGTTCTTCAGCCGGATCTTTGGAACCGAGGACGTGCCGATCGGCGCCCGGGCCGTGGCCCGCGGCCTGCGAACGAGTATCAAGCAGGCGATCCTCGTTCTCGACCCGACCGGCTCGTCGGCGTTCAACGCCGGCGGCAACGGCAACGTCTACGTCACCGGTTCGCCCATCCACGTGAACTCGACCAGCAGCTCCGCCATGATCGCCAACGGCGGCGGGTCCTCCGGGGCCGTGGTTGCCAACGAATTCGACGTCGGCGGGATCCCCGGCTGGACGACCACCGGAGGCGGGTCGTTTACTGGCCCCATCGTCTCGAACAGTCCGCCCATCCCCGATCCGCTCGTCAACCTGCCTGCCCCCGACCCGAGCACCATGCAGGTGCAGAGCACCAAAAAACTCGTGAAAGCCGGGAACAGCAACATCACCCTCAACCCCGGGGTGTACATCGGCGGCATCGCCACGACCGGAGGGAACATCACCCTCAACCCGGGGATCTACTACATGCAGGGCGGGGGGTTCAGCGTCGGCGGTTCGGCCAGCCTCAGCGGCACCGGGGTGATGATCTACAATGCTCCGTTATCGACCAGCGACAAGATCAGCATTGCGGGCTCCGGTGTCGTCAATTTGACTGCGCCGACGACCGGCCCCTACCAGGGCGTCCTCCTGTTCCAGGACCGGACCTCGACCGTCCAGATGGAAGTTTCGGGGAGTGGCGGTTCGTCCATGAGCGGGCTGTTCTATGCCGCCGCCGCCAACCTCAAAGTCACTGGGAACGGGGGGGCGGACGTGCTCGGATCGCAGTACATCAGCTACGACCTGACCCTCAGCGGAAACGGAGGCTACGGCGTGAACTGGAGTCCCAATACGACTCCCGGGATCCGACAACTTTTCCTCGTCGAGTGAGTGCTCTCTCCGAACTCGGTCTTACGTTCAGCCCACCCGCTACAACGGGTGGGTTTTTGCTTTCTTCTTGCCGGATCGGCATTCTTCCAGACTCGATCTCAAAACCGCTCAGATTGACGGATTCTCTCGCAACAATCTCACGTTTGTTTTCCTGTCTTTGCCACGTAGTACTACGGTTATTCAACCCCCCCGTACTCGCTCCCGAATTGGAGCGATCGTCCATGGCTTCGAATCTCCGACTGCGGTCGGAGGATCACCTCCAGCGGCAGGAAGCAGCCGAGTTGAGCCATTTGCCCACCAAGAACCTGCCGGGTTCCCTCATTTATCATCATTATTCGAGCCGCAGGCTCGGAGCCACCGCGTCGCATCATTCAACATCATCGATCCCGCGCCCAAGGAGATGACAGTCATGAACATGTGGACCAACATTCTCGCCAACTTTCTCCGGCATTCCTCTGCTCGTCCTAACTCGACAATCCGCAACAACCGGAGCCCGGGGAATCCGGCCCGATTCCGTCCGAAGGTCCACGAACTCGAGGATCGGACAGTCCCCTCGGGGAGCGACTTCTTCGCCACCGCGACGGTCCTCACCGGTTCTTTCACAAGCGACACGGGAACCAACGTCGGCGCCACTGGGGAGCCTGGGGAGCCGGGCCCGATCGCGGGACCGGGGCCGATCCGCTCTGTCTGGTGGCAGTGGACGGCCTCGTTCAGCGGCCCGGTGGAAGTGAACACAAGCGGAAGCGACTTCGACACCATCCTGGCCGTCTACACCGGTTCGGCGGTCAACGCCCTCACGCTCGTCGATTCGAACGACGACTATTACGACGCGCAGAGCCGGATCCTCTTCAATGCGGCGGCGGGAACCACGTATCGCATTGCCGTCGATGGCTACGGTGGCAGCTTATTCGGCGACACCGGAAACATCGTTCTCAACGTCGCAGTGACTCCGTCCAACGACAACTTCGCGGCCGCGCCGGTCTTCACCGGCACCTCGGCGAGCGGATGGAACCTAGCGGCCACCGGGGAATCCGGAGAACCGTCCCCGGTCCTGTACTCGGCGCCGACCACCTCGGTCTGGTGGCAATGGACGGCACCGGCCAGCGGCTCGGTCGAGGTGAACACGGTCGGCAGCAATTTCGACACCACTCTGGCTGTCTTCACCGGTTCGGCCGTGAATGCTCTCACGCTGATCGGCGCCAACGACGACTATTACGGCTATCAGAGCCGGGTTCTCTTCGACGCCGTTGCCGGAACAACTTACCACTTCGCCGTCGATGGGAACCAGCAGTTCACCGGCAGCATCGTCCTGAACCTGCCGACCAGCCCCGCGCCCACGAACCACTCACCGGTGATCGGCAGCCAGTCGTTCAGCCTGAACGAAAACAGCCCGTTGGGAACTGTCGTGGGCACGGTCGCAGCCACCGACCCGGATTCCGGCCAGACCCTGACCTATGCCATCATCGGCGGCATTCCTGCCGGGGCGTTTGCCCTCAACTCCGCGACGGGACAAATCACCGTGGCCGATCCGTCTCTCCTGAACTACGAGGCGACGCCGTCCCTGAACCTGATCGTGCGGGTGACCGACAACGGCTCGCCAACCCTGTCCGCATCGGCACTCGTCACCATCAACCTCACCGACGTGAACGAAGCCCCGGTGTTTGCCCTCACGGGCCCCTACCGTGTGAACGAGAACAGCGCCGCTGCGACGCCGGTGGGACTGGGGCTGGCGATCGATCCGGACGCCGGCCAAACGCTGACTTACGCGATCACCGGCGGGAACACGGGCGGGGCGTTCGCCATCAATCCGTCGAACGGGCTGATCAGTGTGGCCAATTCCGCCGCCCTGAATTACGAAACGACAGCTTCGTTCACCCTGACCGTTCGCGCTACCGACAACGGCTCCCCGGCCCTGACCACCTCGGCCTTCGTGCTCATCAACCTCGGTGACGTGAACGAAGCCCCGGTGATTGCCGACCAGTCGTTCAGTGCGATCGGGAACAGCTCGGCTGGAACGCAGGTGGGGAATGTGCAGGCATATGACCCGGACGGGGGCCAGACGTTGAGCTACGCCATTATCGGAGGCAACGCATCCGGTGCCTTCGCGATCGATGCCGCGAGCGGGCGGATCACGGTGGCCAACACAGCCGCTTTGGGGACTGCCTCGTCGTTCGCCCTGACCGTGCGGGCGACCGATAGTGGCTCGCCGACGCTGTCCGCTTCGGCCTTCGTCACCGTCACCATCGCCAACGTGAACAGTGCCCCGGTGCTCGACAACACAGGCAACATGTCGCTGATCGCAGTGAACGCGGGCACCGCGAACAACCCCGGCACCCTGATCTCGGTGATCCTCGCCAGCGCCGGCGGCGTTCGCGTCACCGATGCGGACGCCGGCGCCCTCACGGGCATCGCCGTCATCGCCGCGGACACGGCCCACGGATCCTGGCAGTTCTCCACCAATAGCGGCACAACGTGGTCCGCGCTCGGCTCGGTGTCGAACGCCTCGGCCCGGCTCCTGGCCGTCGATGGCAACACCCGCATCCGCTTCGTGGCCGCCGCCGGGTACAGCGGCGCCGTGACCCAGGGGATCACCTTCCGCGCCTGGGACCGGACCACCGGCGTCAACGGTGGAACCGCCGATGCGACCGTCAATGGCGGGTCGAGTGCCTTCAGCACCGCCACCGAGACGGCGAGCATCGCGGTACTTTCCGCTCAGCAGCAGATCAACTTGCTCGCCGACGACGTTCAGGCCCTCGTGAGTACCGGCTCGCTCAGCGGCGGTCAGGGCAACGCCTTGCAATCGAGTTTGAGCAACGCACTGGCGAAGCTGAATCAGGGCAACACGAACGCCGGCGTGAACTGCCTCAAGGCATTCATCAGCAAGGTCCAGAACCTCGTCGAGTCGGGGAGTCTGTCGGCGGCGGACGGCCAGCGCCTGATCGACGCCGCGAACGCAGCGATCATCTCGGCGCTGAGCTAGATCACCCTGGCTGAATCCATGTGCCACCAATCAAGGAAAGTGCCAGACTCCTTCAGCCCATAACCCGCTTCAGAGCGGACCCTGCCGAGCAGA
>JAYTGN010000123.1:0-15744 GCA_043733485.1 Gemmataceae bacterium | reverse complement strand
GTCCGCACACATGCGACGCAGTTTAATATACAGGTTGGCATGATTCGACGATAGCGGATCGGAAAATCCGAGCGGGAGTTGATTTCAATATCCGGCATGGGTGGACTGGAATGCGGAAGTTGTGCCACTGTTTCCGGTCGGCGAGAAATGCTGTCAATCACCACCGACTCGCCCGCCGACCGAAACAGTGCTTCGCGCGGACACAAGCCTCAAACACTGTTTGCCGAATGCCGAGCAATTCTGGGGACAAATTCAATCGATGCCGGCATTCGTCGAAACAGTGGCACGGTCCCGATACCAGTACAACTTGCCCCACAATTCAGCGGCGACACCCCATGTCACCGATTGGGAACCACTCGGCACGACGCCATCACATTCGGCCGGAAGAATCAGGGGGCTGACGCCATCACATTCAGCCGGAAGAATCAGGGGGCTGACGCCCCCCGCTCGCCTTGGACAACCAAACCCCTCCACAAACTCATCCTGCTCTCCGAGACGTACCGACAATCCTCGATCCATCCGAAGCAGGACGAGTACGCGAAGATCGACGGTGCCAACCGCTACTGGTGGCGAGCGGAGCGGCGGCGGCTCGATGCCGAATCGCTTCGCGATTCGCTGCTCGCCGCGAGCGGCAAGTTAAAGCTGCTCCCGATCGGTGGGCCGAGCTTCGCCCCGGAGATCGCCAAGGATGCGCTCGAAGGCCTCTCCATGAAAGGGGCCGCGTGGACGCCTTCACCGCCGGACCAGCAGGGCCGGCGCAGCATCTACATCTTCGCGAAGCGCGGCCTCTTGTCTCCGTTGCTCACGACGTTCGACTTCCCCGATACGACGTTGCCGAGTTGCCAGCGGGATGTGACCACGGTGCCGACGCAATCGCTGGCACTGTTGAACAACCCGTTCGTTCACGAGCAGAGCGCCGCCCTGGCGAAGAAGATCGGCGTGAAGCTGGAGCCAACGGAACGCGTGAAGCGCGCCTGGCAACTGGTGCTGGGTCGCAACCCGCGCCAAACGGAACTCGATGCCGGCCTCGCTCACCTAGAGAAGCAAACGAAACGTTTCGGGAACCCGGACGACGCGCTGGCTTCGCTGTGTCATGTGCTGTTGAACGCGAACGAGTTTCTTTACGTGGATTGATCTCAAATAGCCCGGCGTTTACGCCGGGTTTTCGCAGCCCCCGGCAAGCCGGGGGCTATATGACGGAGTCGCTCATGCGTTCCTTCTTTCCCTGTGGTTTGACGCGGCGCGAAGCCGTCTGGGAAATGGGCGGCGGCTTCGCCGGTCTTGCGCTCTCGTCGTTGCTCAGCGCCGACGACACCGGCCCACTCGCGCCCAAGAAGCCGCACCTGCCCACGAAGGTCAAAAGCTGCATCTTCCTGATGATGAATGGCGGGCCGTCGCAGGTCGATACGTTCGACCCGAAGCCGCTGCTCGATAAACTCGCCGGGCAGCCGCTCCCCGCCGACAAGAAGTTCATCAACTCCGGCGGCCGCAAGGTCGGCTTCCTCACGCCGTCGTTCCGCAAGTTCCAGCCCGGCGGCAAGAGCGGCCTGCCCGTGTCGGACTTCTTCCCGAAGGTCCGCGAGCACGCCGACAAGCTCGCCGTCATCCGGTCGTGCCACACCGATAGCCACGCCCACGGGTCGGCTCTCGTCCAGATGAACACGGGCAAGACGTTCATCGGCCGCCCCTCGCTCGGAAGCTGGGCCGTGTATGGCCTTGGCACCGCGAACCAGAACCTGCCCGGCTACGTGGTGCTCATGGACAAGCGCGGCGGACCCATCAGCGGCCAACCGAACTGGTCCAGCGGGTTCATGTCCGCCGCCTATTCCGGCACGCTCTTTCGTCCGTCCGGCGACCCGATCCTCGACCTCCGCGGTCCCGCTCAACTCACCAAGGAAGCCCAGCGCGAGCAACTCGCCCTGCTCGAAAAGTTGAACCAGGAACACCTCGACGCTCGGCCCGGCGGTCGTGAACTCGCCGCTCGCACAGCCAGCTACGAACTCGCGTTCAACATGCAGGCCGCCGCACCGGAAGCCGTCGATTTCACCAAGGAAACCAAGCAAACACTCGACCTGTACGGCGTCGGTAAGCAACCGACGGACGAGTTCGGCCGCAACTGCCTGATCGCCCGCCGGCTGGTCGAACGCGGCGTTCGCTTCGTCCAACTCTACTCCGGCGGCGGCCACCTCGAAGACACCTGGGACGCCCACCAGAGCATCGAGAAGAACCACGGCCAACACGCGGGCGAAATCGATCAACCCATCGGTGCATTGCTCACGGATCTGGAACGGCGCGGGCTGTTGAAGGAAACATTGGTAGTTTGGGGCGGTGAGTTCGGCCGCATGCCGTTTAGCGAGGGCAAGGGCGAACCGGGCCGCAATCACAACCCCTACGGCTTCTCGATGTGGCTGGCCGGCGGCGGCGTGAAGGGCGGCATCGCCTACGGTGCCACCGACGAGTTCGGCTTCGAGGCGGTCGAGAACAAGGTCCACGTCCACGACTTGCACGCCACGATCCTGCACCTCATGGGCCTCGACCACGAGAAGCTGACTTACTTCCACCAAGGCCGCCACGAACGACTCACCGATGTCTACGGCAACGTCGTGAAGGACATCTTGGCGTAGACGGGCCTTCGCAGGCGGACGCACTCACTTGCCCGGCAACGCCGGGATCGAGGGCAGTACCGCAGCGGGCTTGACCGGAAGCGCGCGGTTGAAGACCGCGGGATCGAACTCATCGGTCGCGTCGCCGGCGTTCTCGGGGTTCAGGACGAGAGGCATCGCCGGGCGGGCATCTTCTCCAAACTTCGGCGGAGCCGGAAGGGCCGGCGGGGGAACGGGAGGAAGGATCGGCTTCATGTCGGGAGGCGGAACCGCGGGTAACGCCGGCTTGAGCTCTGGCGGCGGAACGACCGGAGCTGCGGGCGGGGCGGCTTTCGATTCCGCCGCGATGAAGACCCAGGCCTCCAACACGCGGAAGGCCGGGGTGGCGCGACCCGCGAACGCCGCTTGCTTCATGCCGCCGTGTGCCGCGAGAGCCTTCGTCAACAGCGGGCTCGCGGCAGGGTCGTCCTTCTTGATCTGGAGGAACGCGGCCTTCATGTTGACTCGGGCGATGGCCGGGTCCACGTCGTGGCCGGAACCGCACGCCATCTTAAAGGCACCCGTGTATCCGGGCTTCGCATGGCAATCGGCGCAGAGGTTGACGAGTACGGGCTGCACGCGCGGCGCGAACGCAATGGCCGCCTCCGCTACGATCTCCGGGTCCGAGTTCACGGCCTTCGGCAGCACTGGACCGTTGCCCTTCGGATCCGTCGGCGCTTCGGCCTTCGAGCTCCCGTCGGCGTTGAACAACCGCAACGATTCTTCCAGTGCCCGCGCCATCTCGACGGCGGCCCCATGGTTCGGCTGCAACTTCACGACTTGCTTCGCTTCGCCCAAGGCCTGCTCGCGGAGGCCGTTGTACATGCACCAGCGAGCCAGCTTGAAGCGGCCCGGTGCGTCGTCCACTTTCACCTTGCCGAGCAGATGCTTGAAGCACTCGTCTTTCGTTTTGCCGATGAACTGGACGTCGTCCTTTGGGAATGGCTGATCGATGGAGCCGCGGCGAACGATGACCTTGCCGCCGGCTTCGGTCACGTTCCCTTCGACGAGCTTGCCGTTTTGAAGGAGCACGACCGATCCGATGCCGGGAGCCTCGGGCGACACGAACGGCGTCGGTGGGGTCAGCTTCGTCGGTGGCGGCACGGCGGGCAATGGCGCGGGCGGGGCCAACGGCGCGGGTGGTGAGGAAGGTGTCGCAAGGGGTGGCGGTGGAACCGCGGGCAACTTCTGTGCGGGGAGCATCGGGATCGCGGGCAACGGCGGCACGGGTAGCAGCGGAGGCGGTGGCACCTTCGGTAACTCGGGCACCTGGGCCGACACCGGCGACGAGCCCGGGTCCGTCACGATTGCCGGCAAGGTGAGCAGGGTGGGTTCACTCGGCTCGGCGATCGGCTTCGCCGGCACGAGTCGCACCATGTGCTGCACGGGCGGAGCCTTTCCCGGCCACGCATACACGCCCCCCACCGCCGCGGGCAACACCACGGCAGCGACCAAATAGTAGTATGGCTTCATAGTGCCGCAGGAGATACCGACCGAACGCCGTCAAATCAAGACGAATGCGGTCGAAGCCGACACCCTCACCGATGCAAACCTCGCCGGCATGGTGAGGCAACTCCGAAGCGAACTCGCGTGAGCCAATCTCTTTTTGAAGCTGACGATCCGCCGCCGCAGGCCGCGAGGCTTGCCTCGAAGCTGCGTTCCTGGGCCGAACGCGGTATCTTCTTCGGCACCAGTTCTTGGAAGTACGAAGGCTGGCTCGAAAGCATCTACTCGCGGAATCGCTACCTGTCGCGCGGCAAGTTCTCGCGCAAGAAGTTCGAGGCCGAGTGCCTTCGCGAATACGCCGAGACGTTCCCCGCCGTCGGCGGCGACTTCAGCTTCTATCAGTTCCCGACGCCGGACTACTGGTCGCGTTTGTTCGAAGCCGTACCGGCGAACTTCGCGTTCGGGTTGAAGGTGCCGGAAGAGATCAGCGTACTCCGCTGGCCGATGCACGCCCGCTACGGCAAGCGGGCCGGCGAACGCAACGAACACTTCCTCGACGCCGCCCTGTTCGACATGGCGTTCGCCCGGATGTTGGAGCCACATCGCCGTCACGTCGGCACACTGATGTTCGAGTTCGGCACCTTCGGCCGCACCGACTTCGACCGGCCTTGCGACTTCCTCCAGCGACTCGAACCATTCTTAGCGTCGCTGCCGCCAGGCTGGCCCTATGCCGTCGAGATTCGCAACGCGGAGTACCTCACCGAGGAGTACTTCCAACTGCTGGCGCGATTCAACGTCGCGCACGTCTTCAACGCGTGGACGCGGATGCCGCCGCTGGGGGAACAGCTCGCACTGCCCGGCGCGTTCACGGCAGACTTCACCGTGGTGCGGGCGCTCTTGCAGCACGGTCGCGGGTACGAGCAAGCGGTGAGCCTCTTCGAACCGTATCGGGAAACGCAAGAGCCGGACCTGCCGACGCGCGCCGCTTTGCGGCAAATCGTAGACCGAGCCATCCGGGTGCGGAAGCGGGCGTACATCTTCGTGAACAATCGGCTGGAAGGGAACGCCCCCTCGACCATCGAAGCCGTGGCGGAATGAGTTCGACCGGCCGCTTCTGCCCCGCTTCCCTTTCCCAGCCGGTTCCCGATAATCTCTCTCGCAGCCCCAAATGCGAAGGAAGCCCGGACGAACACCCTCTCGGTCCGGAGCGTAGGGAACCGCGATGCTGGTCACCTGTCCGCGCTGCAAGCGAAGCCTGTCGAGCGTGGACCGCGAAGGCCCGCCGTCGTTTTGCATGTTCTGCGGGCAGAAACTCCGCGACTCCGCCAGCACGCCCGAACCCGCCGGCATGCTCACCGCCTCGCACGTGCCCTTCTCCGATAACCCCGAAGAAGACAGCTCCGAACCGCCACCGGCGGAAGTCGGCGGGTTCAAACTGCTGCGCTTCCTCGGTGCCGGCGGCATGGGCACGGTGTATGAAGCCGAGGCCATCGAGAGCGGCCAGCGCGTCGCCGTGAAGTTGCTCTCAACGCGACTCGCCTCCAGCCCTTCTTCCGTCGAACGCTTCCGGCAGGAAGGCCGGCTCGCCAGCCAGCTCTCGCACCCGCGATGCGTCTTCGTGCTGGCCGCGGATACGGACGCGGGCCGGCCCTACATCGTCATGGAGTTGATGCCGGGCCGCACGCTCAAGGACCTCGTGGACGGCCACGGCCCGCTTCCCATCAACGATGCGATCGCCCACGTTCTCGATGCGGTCGACGGGCTGGCCGAGGCTCACCGCCTGGGCGTGATTCACCGCGACGTGAAGCCGTCCAACTGCTTCCTGACGGCGGACGACCGCGTGAAGGTCGGCGACTTCGGGCTCTCGAAATCCCTCGCCTGCAGTGCGGACCTGCACCTCACCCAAAGCGGCACCTTCCTCGGCACCGTACTCTTCGCTTCCCCCGAACAGATCCGCGGCGAACCGCTCGACTACGGCTCGGACATTTATTCGCTCTGCGCGACGCTGTACTACCTGCTGTGTGGAGAAGCGCCGTACCAGCACGAAAGCGCGACGGCGGCGCTGGCGAAGGCCGTCTCCGAGCCGCCGCCGCCGATGGGTGCCCGACGAGCGGAGGTGTCGTGGGCGTTGGAACGCGTCGTGATGCGCGGCCTGGAACGAGACCGCGATCGACGCTGGCAATCGCTAGACGAACTGCGCGATGCACTCGTCGATCTCCTGCCTTCGCGGCAAATTCCAGCCCGGCCGCGAGCCATCCTCGGAGCGTACTTGCTCGACTGGCTGATCCTGATTCTTCTGGTCGTGATCCCGTTGGAACTGCTCCATTCGTTTCTGGAGTGGCCGCACGTGGACGTGGCCGGCATCCTCATCGATCCGGTGGGCTGGGCGCTGTGCATCGCCTACTTCGCGACGTTTGAAGGGTTGGCCGGCCGCACCCCGGGGAAATGGCTGCTCGGGTTACGGGTGAGCCGCTTGGGGCAATCGGGACCGCCGGGCCTCGAACGCGGCTGGGTTCGCGCCACGGCCTTCTCGCTGCTTTGGTTCTGGACGTTCTACGCGCCGGCCGTCCTCGGCGAGATGGTGGGCGGATGGGCCGCGTTCGTCGCACTCGGCCTCGGAGCCTTCGTGCTACTCATCCAATTTCGGCGAACGTCCGGCGGGTTCCGCGGCGTCCACGACTTCCTCAGTTCCACCCACGTCACCCAGAAGCCCCTCCCCGAGCGCCGGCTGCGGCTCAATTCGCGCGAAGCCAACCCGCTCGATGCCTTGCTTCCCCACACCGAAGTGGAGGCAATCCCCGATACCGTGGGCGGCTACTCCGTGAAGGGCCGCATCTGGGCCGATGCGAGCGGCGAGCAACTTTGGTCGGCGGAGGATCGCGCGCTGGGTCGCCGCGTGCTGCTCTGGTTGATGCCGGACGATGGCAACCCCGCGACGCCGATCCCGAGCGATGTGCCGCGGCTTACGCGATTGCGGCGGCTCGGTCGCGGAACGCTCCGCTGGGCCGGCCGCGATCTCGAGTGGGTGGCCTTCGCGGCTCCAGTCGGTGCGCCGCTCGCGGATACGATTCGCCGACCGCTCTCCTGGGCCGATGCTCGATTGCTTCTCGAACAACTCGTGGGCGAACTTCAAGCCGCTGCAACCGACGGCTCGACTCCGAGTCGCTTGAGCCTCGGGCAGGTTTGGGTCGAACCGAACGGGCGCCTTCAGGTACTCGATTTTCCGCTGGCGAATGGACCCGCATCAGGAACCGACCCATTCGCGCTGGTGCGAAAGGCGGCCTCGTTAATGTTGGAGGGTCAGCCGCGTTCCGACGTGGTCAACAGGCGCGAGCAGTCCGGGATCCGTGCACCAGTGCCGCCGCACGCCGCACCGATTTTCGAGAAACTGTTTACGGCACGCGGCTACGCTTCGCTCGAAGAGCTACAAGGCAAACTTCGCGAAACGCACGCGCACCCGCCAGAGGTGACGTCGGCCATTCGTACGGCCCACCTCGGAATTCAGGCATCGCTTTTGAGTCTGGGGTTGTTCCTGATGTTCGCCGTCGCCGGGCTCGTGAGCGTGGTGTTGGTGATAAACGCCGAGGGCCGCGTCCTCGAGGCCGAGGCAACGCTGGCAGACATTCGCGATCCGGCGAAACACGAGGAGTTGAAGCGCATGCAAGGGGCCGCGCCAGCGATCGACAACCCCCGAGCCCTCGGCCGCATCGAGGCGCTGCGAATCCGCGCGAAGGCTGAGGGCGACAACCGTCGTGCGGCACTCTCATCGCCTCAGCGGTTCCTGTTGGAATCGTTCGACCGCGCGACTGCGGACGTTTCCGACTTTCCGGGGAAACGCGCGGGACACCTGCAGTCGGAGCACGACCTGCTCGTGTGGGCGGCGGCGAACGAGAAGACGGCGGCGGGGAAAGGCGACTCACCGTGGAAGTACAATTCCAGCCCGATGTGGGGGGTGCTCGCCGCGGTGCCCCTGATCTGGATCCTGGCGGCGGCGCTACTTCGCGGTGGGCTCTCGATGATGATCACGGGCATCGCCGTGGTGCGAACCGACGGGCGACGTGCCTTCCGCCGGCAGTGTGCCTTCCGGGCCGCAATTGTCTGGTTGCCGATCGCGGCACTGTTATTGGGCAGCGTTTGGGTTCAGATTTATCAGTACCAGCTGACCTACGCTGCGAATGGTCTGTGGATCGCGGCAATGAGCCTGCTGCCGGTTTACGTGGTGGTGGCGTTGCGCTACCCGAGCCGCCCGCCTCAGGATCGCCTCGCGGGAACGTACCTCGTGCCAGCGTGAGTCGCGAAGCCGCAAGCGGCTAAGGCAAACGCAGCGCGATCTCGTAGATTTGTTCGATGTCCAGGACCGCGGTGTTGGTCTGGAAGAGTTGCGCGATCGCGGCCTTGTGGGCCTTCATCTTGGTGTCGCCGACTCCGATTGCCCCGTAGCAAATGACGCCGTCGCGCTCCTTGCCGCGATCCATCACGTCGATTCCTTCGATGCCCACCGGCGGCACGGCGTTCAAGTCGATGGCCAGTCGCAAGTCGCGGGCCGTGTCGCGCACCTTTTTGGGAAGCAAGAGCGTCCCGGCCGCACCGGCCGCCACGACGAGGTTTCTCCCCTCGAGTGCCTTCGGGCCGTCCGCGGAAGAACCGACCGCTACGGCTTCGACCTTCGCGTTCGGCACCTGAGACCGAATGGCCTGGCAGACGGCTTCCGCCCGTTCTCGCGTTCGCGATCCGATGCGCACGTGCCCACCCTGCCCGGCGAGGAGCCGCGCCACGCGTTGGCCCACGGGTCCGGTTCCACCGAGCACGAGCGACTTCGTTTGCCCCAGATCGATATGCCGTCCCGCGGCCCGCACTGCCGCGGCCGCAGTCGTGTTCGAGCCGTTGGAATCGAGCATCAGCGAGACGCTGAACCCGGCCTGTGGGATCAGGTGCTTCTTCACCTCGGCCATGATGGCTTCGCCGGCGGTCACGTCCGAGCCGCCGATGAAGATGGCCGTGCGGTGCAGGTCCTTCCGCGTGAAGATGCAGCCGTGGACGATGGCCATCACCTGTGGGGGCGTGATGCCGCCGTAGCTGAAGAGGTGTTGAACGCCGGAATCGACAGCGACCACGCGATCGAAGACGCTCGGTATCGGGTCGGTGTCCAGCTGAACGAGAATGGTGGCTTTTTCGGACATGGTGTTTCCAAGCCCAGGGACAGCTGTCCCTGGGCTTTTGTGGATCATTCGAACGGGTGCTTGGTTTCCTTCTTCGCGATGATCTCGGCCATGCTCGGGGTCGCCTTCATGGCGTTCTTGATCGCGAGCTTCACGGCCTCGTAGTTGTTCTTGTAGATCTTCTTGTTGTCGTTGGCGGAGCCGGCGATGAACACGCCGCACACGATCACCCAGTCTTCGGCCTTGTCCTTGGGCAGGGTACCATCGACGACACTATCGACCACGGCGCGGGCAACCGCGGCCTGGGCCGGCCCGAACATCTGCATCACTTGCTTCGAGCCCTTCATCGTCACCTTCGTGACCATGACCGTGGCTGGCTTGGCTTGGATGTTCGGACTCACGACTGCGAGCAGGTTAGTGTGCCCGGCGGATTGGTTGGCCAGGGCGTTGGCGAACGCGACACCGACGGGGCCGTCCTTCGGCCCGATGAGGAGATCGATGTGCGCGACGTTGTCCAGGTCGCTGCCTTCGATGTAAAGCCCTTCGCCGACATACATGACTGACATGAAACGCCTCCGGCATGGGAGTGGAGCAGGGTGAAGTTCAAGCCGATGCCGTAGGTGTAGGGGGCGGAGCGCGAACGGCAACCGCTTTTCCGGAGGCGATGCGGCAAAACATGAGCACGAGCGGTCGCCGACGCTCCCAGCTCGCCCCTTCCCATGACTTCCCCTATCTTAACTTTGGTTTTGGGGCGGTGATTCCCACTGCAACTGCCCCGCCTTTTCGCAACCTCCATGAACGAAAAGCCGGGCTCCGCACCCGCTCCCACCTCGGGTCCCACCGAGGCCCATTCCGCCGCGCCGTCGCCGCACCATCAGTCGTTCTGGCTGTGGGTCATGTGCCTCACCGGCGTCGACTATTTCTCCACGCTCGGCTATCAGCCGTCGATCGCCTACGAGAACGCGGGGCTGCTCGCGCCGCTGGCCACGATCGTGCTGGTGCTGGTCACGCTCTTTGGGGCGCTGCCGCTCTACATGTACGTGGCCGGGCGTTCGCACCACGGGCAGGGGTCGATCGGCATGCTCGCCAAGCTCGTCTCGGGCTGGTGGGGCAAGGCGCTCGTGCTCATCCTCCTCGGCTTCGCCGGCACCGACTTCATCATCACCAAGACGCTGTCCGGCGCGGACGCCGCCGTTCACTTGATCACGAACCCGCTTTGGCCGCTGGAAGTGCCGAACGACGTCGAGAAGACGCGGCAAGCGATCTTCGTCACGTCGCTGTTGCTGGTGCTGCTCGGTGGGTCGTTCATGCGCGGGTTCCGGGAAGTGATCGGCTTCGCCGTCGTCATCGTCGGCGTCTACCTCGCGCTGAACACGATCGTCGTCGGTGCGGGCGTCGCCCACCTCGTCGAGCATCCCCAGCTTTATCACCAGTTCATCGACAACGTCGAAGCCGGCAACTGGCACTTGAAGGACGCACCGCTTTCGGGCACGGGGATCTTCACGATCATCGCCATCAGCCTCCTCATTTTCCCGAAGCTCGCGCTGGGTCTGTCCGGGTTCGAGACCGGTGTGGCGGTGATGCCACTCGTTCGCGGCCGCAAAGACGACGATCCCAACGAGCCGCGCGGCCGCATCGCCAACGCCCGCAAGCTGCTCATCTCCGCCGCCATCGTGATGTCCGTCTTCCTCACCAGTTCGTCGGTCGTCGTGGCGTGCCTGGTGCCGCCCGAGCACCTCACTCGCGTGGATGCGAAGGGGCACGAGAACGAAGGCATTCCGCTGAGTACGCTCAAGGCGAAGGACCGGGCTCTGGCGTACATCGCCCACGGCGAAAACCCGCACGGCAAGCTGCTGCCGATCTTCGGGGACACTTTCGGCACGGTTTACGACTTGAGCACGGTGATCATTCTGTGGTTCGCCGGTGCCAGCGCGATGGCGGGGTTGTTGAACCTCGTGCCTCAGTATTTGCCGCGCTACGGCATGGCTCCGGAGTGGGCTCGCGCCACCCGCCCGCTCGTGCTGCTGTTCACCGCCATTAGCATCGGCGTCACGATCATCTTCAAGGCGAGCGTCGATGCTCAGAGTGCCGCGTATGCCACCGGGGTTCTCGTGCTCATCACGAGTGCCGGCGTCGCCTCGGTGATCGATCTGTGGCAGCGGCGCGCGGAGCGGCGCTGGTATCGGCGCTTCGCCTGGGGCTTCGCCTTCATCACGCTCGTTTTCACGTACACCACCGTGGCGAACGTGATCGAGAAGCCGGACGGAATCAAGATCGCCGGGTTCTTCATCGTCGCGATCATCCTTACGTCGCTGGCCTCGCGCGTCTTGCGAAGCCGAGAGTTGCGCTTTGCCGGGTTCAAGATCGCGGACGCGGAAACGCGCTTCATGTGGGATACGATTCGGCATCTGGAACTGACGATCCTCGTGCCGCACCGCCCGGGCCGGCGCAGTTTGGCGAGCAAGGAGCAGCAGATTCGCCGCGAGCACCGCATCCCGCGCGATCTCATGATCGTGTTCGTGGAGGTGGCTCTCGCCGATGCGAGCGATTTCTTGAACGAACCGGAGATGAAGATCGAGCAGCAGGAAGGCCGCTTCATCATGCGGATTTCCCGTGCCGCGTCGATCTCGCATACGCTGGCGGCAGTGGCGCTGGAAATGGCGAAGGTCGGCCGCCCGCCGGAAATTCACTTCGGATGGACCGACGAGAGCCCGGTATCCGGCACCATCGGCTTCTTGCTGTTCGGCGAAGGGAACGTGCCCTGGATGGTCCGCGACTTGATCATTCGGGTGGAGCCCGATGAAGCGAAGCGCCCGCTGATCATCATCGCGGGCTCGGCGTGATGCATTCGCGTTCGCCATGGTGTACAATTGCGGAAAAGGAGTCGTCTATGCCGCTCCGCGATCACTTTCATCCGCCGCTTGAAAACTACGCTTCGTGGGAAGAAGTCCACGGGGGGTGGCCCGCCACGATCGCCTACCGTTTGAATCCCCTGCTCCCCGCCCGTTATCGATGCGGATTAAAGATCCACTTGGGAACGGTCGTCGAGGTGGATGTCGCGGCATTCGAGCGCGAAGCGGCTCCTCGCTTCGACGAAGTATCCGCGGATGCTTGGGCCGTTGAGTCCCCGACCCTTTTGTTGGAAACCGAAGAGCTAACGCCTGCGGAATACGAAGTGCGGGTCTACGATTCCAATCGAGCGCAAAGGCTGGTGGCGGCTATCGAACTGGTCAGCCCGAGTAACAAAGATCGACCGCAAAGCCGCATGGCGTTCGTGGATAAGTGCCACGCGATGTTGCAGCAAGATGTCTGCGTCGTGATCGTGGACACGGTCACGAGCTATTCCTCGAACCTCTATGCGGAGCTGGCGTCGCGATTGGGTGCGAAGCCACCTTCGATCGCCGGGGCTTCGATTTATGCCGTTGCTTGCCGCACGCGGCCAGGACGTCGCGGGGTGTGTGTCGATGCCTGGGAACACCAACTGCGAATTGGTTCGCCCTTGCCCACCTTACCGCTCTTCCTGTCGGAACGATTCAAAGTTCCCCTGGAACTCGAAGCGACCTACGAGGATACGTGCCGGGGGTTGCGAATCCCGTAACTCTCACTGATTCGGCTTCGCGTCCGCCGGGATCTTCACGACCGTGCCGGCGGGGAGTACGTCGCCGGGCGAGAGCGAAGGATTCACACCGTAGATGTCTTGCCAGCGGGTCGGGGAGCCGAGCGTGTCGCGGGCGATCGAGCCCATCGTCATGCCGCCGGTCGGCACCGTGAAGGTGCGCTGACCCGTGGCGCGGAACGCAGGCGTTGAGTCGCCGGACGGACCCCAAACATCGCCCGACTTGCCGGAGGCCGGCACGACCGAGCCGATCAGCTGCGGATAGCGCTTCTTCAACACGTGGATCGGCGGCACTTCCACCCGCACGCTCGTCTGCAGCGGCCGACGACCGTTGTACTCTTGCAGTGCCCCCGCGTACTTCACGTCGTTGTAAAACTCCTTGCTGATGGTCGAGTACGAGTCCCCATTCTTCGGTTCGTGCAGGTCCACGTCGAAGGACGTGACGGCCGTACGATCCGGAGCCGGGGCCGGCCTCACGTCGGGCGAACCGGCCGGCTTCGAGTATTCGATCGTCAGCGGCTTCGTCGTCTCGTTCGGGTTCGGGAGGAACGTGCTGGGCGGCACGATGGACGTGGAAGGCGGCGCGGCCGGAGCGGTTGGTACCGTGGCTGGAATCACCGGAGTGCTCGGCAGCGTGACCGGCACCGTGGGCGCACTCGGGACCATTGTGGGAATGATCGGCAGCGGGGGAGACGCCGGTACGATTGGAGGCGTGGGTGCGGCCAGTGGAACCCCGGTCGGCTCGCTCGCGCCCGCTGGAGAAATGCTCGGCGGCTGAAGCAGATCGCTCGGCTGCGGGATCGACGTTCCCACCTTGGACGAACCTGCCGTCACGAAGCCATCCGCCGCACTCGACAAGATCGGGATGATGGGCAGCGTTGACGGCAGAATCACCGCAGGAAGGGTCGGAGGAATCACGGAACTCGGTGGTGAAGGCACCGCATATGTTGGAGTCGCCAGCGGTACGACGGAAGGCTGATAGCTCGGAGCAGTCGGAGCAGTCGGGGGCGTGGGATAGGCCAGAGGAATCGCGCTTCCGCCGGGAACAAACGAACTCTGTTGAACTTCCACGACGGGCGCGGGTCGGTTCTCCAACTTCGGCGTCTCGGTCGCTTTCGCCACTTCCTCTTTCTTCGCGACCTCGGCCACGAGCGGCTGCGTTCCCTCGGTCGGTCGCACCGGCGCGAGGTACTTCACGGCCGCGATACCCGCTAGGAGGCTGCACGCCGCGGCCGCTAGCACGAGGCCATTCTTGCGAATCGGTTGGAAGCCGAGCGAGGCCGCAATTTTGCCGGGCATCGTCGTCGGACCGACGGCGACGGGAGGGGGCGCGGTGAACGGCGGCTTCGCCGGCTCCGGCTTCGCCTCGGCCCTGGCCGAGCCGTTGAGCGTGGTGATCGGGCGCGAGCCCAGCCCCAAGGAAATGGGCGACTTCACCGAAACATCGACTGCGATCGGGTCCATCCGTGAACCCTCCGTTGGGGGTGAATCTTCAAGCGACTCGTTCGGCCACTCGCAACTTCGCACTGCGGGCTCGCGGGTTGCGGCTCACTTCCTCGTCGCCGGCGAGTACCGGCTTCTTCGTGAGCGGCTTCCACGCGTCCAGCTTGAACGCCTGCTTCACGCGCCGATCCTCCAGCGAGTGAAAGCTGATGATTGCTGCCTTGCCGCCGGGCTTCACGATCTCGGGGAGCATCGCGAGCAGCCGATCGAGTACGCCGAGTTCGTCGTTCACGGCGATCCGCAGCGCCTGAAACACGCGGGTCGCGGGGTCGATGGAACCGCTACGGGGCACGCAGCGCCGTACGATGTCCGCAAGGTCCGCGGTCGTGGTGAAGGGCTTCACCGCGCGACGTTCGACGATCTTCTTCGCCACGCGGCGGCTCTTCCGTTCCTCGCCGAACTCGTAGAAGACATCCGCCAGGGCTTCCTCGCTCATCGCGTTCACGAGGTCCGCAGCGGTCGAACCGCCGGTCGGGTCGAGCCGCATGTCGAGCGGGCCATCCTCGCGAAAACTCAAGCCGCGAGTTCGTTCGTCCATCTGGTCGGAGGCGAACCCCAGGTCCGCGAGGACGCCATCGACGCGTTCGATTCCCAGGTTCCGCAGCACGTCGCTCAGCTGATCGAAGTTCGCGTGAACCAGTGTGACCGGGAGGCCTTCGAGAACGGGTCGAGCCCGTTCGAGCATTGTCGGATCCTGATCGAGTCCGATGAGCCGCCCGCCGGCGCCGAGTTTGTGGGCGATGAGCCGACTATGGCCGCCGCCGCCGACGGTGCAATCGACCCAGGTTTGGCCAGGCTGTGGATCGGCGAGGTTCAGCACCTCGACCGCGAGCACCGGCACGTGCCTCGGTTGTGGGGACATACGCGGGTCCGGGAACGAGGTCAAGACGAAGTGGAAGGGAGGGGGAAGGGACGGGCTACCACGCTCCGGCTTTGAATTTCAGGTCGGTCAGCGTGAGGCTCGGGAGGAGCTTTCGCAATTTGCCGAGCAGGCCGCGCTTGTGGAACTGCGTCAGTTCCTGGATCAAGACGGCGTTCTTCACTTCGATTTCCATTACGCCGCGGCGAACCACACTCACCCGGGTATCCTTGAGCAGCTGCGGTCCGGCGGCCTCGGCCCACGCGCCTTCGAGTTTGACGCGGTCGTTCTTGCGGCCCCAGCCGCGCGATGTGAACAGCCGACCGAGAATGTCGGCGATGTTCTCAGGGCCTTTCTTGTCGTCCATGAGCATCACTCGAAACCCGGTTTCAGCTTTGGAAACCGGGTTTCTTGGAACGTCAGAAGAAACCCGGTTTCCAAAGCAGAAACCGGGTTTCAACCCTTACGGAGTCTCTTCCACTCAACCTCACGCCTTGATCAGAACGGCACCTTCTCCAT
>JAYTGN010000122.1:0-15771 GCA_043733485.1 Gemmataceae bacterium | reverse complement strand
CCGGGTTGGAGATGCAACCCAGCGACTCACGTCGCCGGTTCGCCAAAACAAGTCTGTTCGCTGGTGAAATTAGAATTCTGACTTTCAACAATCTTACTTCGCCAGGGCCTTGGCCTGCTCTTCGGTGATCTTCGTGAACGGCGTATCGAGTTGCACGCTGATCCAGCTCTGGATCGCGGGCGTGAACGGGAACTTCCCCTTGGAAATGAGTTCCGCCATCCGCTTGTCGCGGCTCGAACGCTCTTTTCGCTTCAAGTGCCCGTTGACGGTCCGGCTTGCGGCGGAATCGTCGCGAATCTGATCCATTCGCAATCGGGTGGACATCCGTTCGGCCATGGCGCTGCTCCGTGTTTGACTCAATTCGAGACTGTACAAGATAGGGATTGTTCGGGGTGCCGGAAAGGGACACCCCACTCATGTTGGAACCCACGCCACCGATGCGAAGTCGAGGACCTCGTTCCGCGACGAGATGGCGCCCCCTTCCGCGCGGAGCTTTGCGATTTGTCGCCGACCCACCGCTCCGCGTTTCAGCGAACTCACGACGCCATTCGCGGCCACAACGCGGTACCAAGGCAACTCCGCCGATTCCACTGCTGAAAGCGTGGAAAGTATGCGAGCCACCTGCCTTGCCGTCAATTTCAAGCGTTTGGCGATCGTCCCGTAAGTCGAGACGCTGCCGAAGGGAATGGCGGCCACGATTTCCAGGACTCGGGCTTTGGTGGAAGTTACCATGATCTCGAACGATTATCGCCGGGGACGCCCCGGCGTGCCATTGCCATTTCTCGGGCGAGTGCGAACAATAACCAGACGGACCCGCCGGTTATTCCCTTCCCCGCACCTGGAGCTTCACCATCATGCGTCGACTCTTGTTCCTCTCTCTCGCGGCTGCGCTCTCTGCGACCTTTGCCTTCACGCCGTCCACCGCGGCCGCCGACGCGGATGGCTGGTCCACCGTGAAGGGGCAAGTCAAGTTCCCCGAAGCCAAGGCCGTGCCCGAACGGAAGGCCCTCGACGTGAGCCAGGACAAGGCCCACTGCCTGTCCAAGGGCAATCTGCTCGACGAATCGCTGATCGTGAACCCGAAGAACAAGGGGATCAAGAACGTGGTGGTGTGGCTGCGGCCGGACAACACCGACCTCAAATCGAAGCTCCCCGCGTCGGCAATTCACCCCGACGATGCCAAGCGCAAGGCCGCGGAGGTCGTGATCGACCAACCGTGCTGCATGTTCGTGAAGCGCATCACGCTGGCCCGCGTCGGCGATTCGGTCGTCGCGAAGAACTCCGCACCGATTGCCCACAACTTCTTCTGGACTAGTCAAAACAACGGTGAGTTCAATCAGACCATTCCGAAGGATGAAGTCTTCAAACTGCCCGAGAAACTCGTCGCAGAATCGAGCCCGATTCAGTTCAAATGCACGATTCACCCGTGGATGTCCGGCTACGTCCGCGTCTTCGACCATCCGTACTACGCGGTGACGGATGAGGACGGCAAGTTCGAGATCAAGAACGCGCCGCTCGGCAAGTTCCGCATGGTCGTCTGGCAGGAGAAGCAGGGCTTCTTGAATGGGAAGGAAGGCCGCTTCGGAATGCCAATCGAGATCAAGGGCGCGACCACCGAGCTGAAGCTCATCGAGTTCGACATCGCACCGTGAGTGGTTTGTGGCGGCTCCCCGGGGCTTCCCTGGGAGCGCGGCCGTCCCGGCCGCTCGGGGGCTTTTGGGCGTCTGGGCGGTTCTCATTTCTCAAAATAGGGGCTGTACCTGGCGAACGCTCCCACAATTCCCCTCCATCCACTTCGCGGCACAACACTCGGCATACCAATTGCGACTCCCTCCTCGACGAGATTCGCTCGGTTCGTCGCGGTCGTGCATGGATTGCACCGACCGGAAATCTGCTGAGGAGCCAGCGTGCGTCGCCCGAGGATGAGCCGTGCTGACCCTAACGTGCGAATCGGACCGTGTCGTCGGTAATTGCGAACTTCGCCGGATGCTCTGCATCGACGACAACATCGACGTGGCGGATTCGACCGTCGATCTGCTCCAAACCGTCGGTTACGATGCGCGGGCGTGCTACAGCGGAACGAGCGCACTGGCCTTGGCGAGTTCGTTCCGACCCGGTGTCTGCCTCATCGACTTGAACATGCCCGGCATGGATGGCGACGTGCTCGCCGTCCGCCTGCAAAAGCTATACGGCGAAACGCCCATCGTGCTGGTGGCCATGACGGCGATGAGCAATGAGGAAAGCTGCCGGCGGATTCGCGATGCGGGGTTCGACTTGCACCTGATCAAGCCGGTGGACCCCAAGCAGTTGCTCTCCGCGATCGAACGAATGTGGAGGCTTCGGGATCATCTTAGGGCTTCCGCCCTGGGCTAAAAGCGACGGCCACTCCACGGCGAAGAAAGTGGCACGGTCGGGAGACCGGGCCACAGCAGACGACCGCTCTGCCGCGAAGACATTGCTTTCTTCGCCGCGGAGCGGTCGTCTTTTTTAGCCCAGGGCGGAAGCCCTGGGTCGGTCGAGAGCGTGGCACGGTCAGGAGACCGGGCCACAGCGGTCTGGTCGTCTTTTTTAGCCCAGGGCGGAAGCCCTGGGCGTCTTTGGCTCACTTCTTCTTGAACAGCTCGTCAATCTCGGCGTCCGTCAGTGCTTCCTTGCCGTTGTCCTGATCGAGGACGAGTGCCGTGCCGCTCGGCGCGACCCAGACCACGTGGTTGCCGAGGCGGTAAACGTCCTTCATCGCGGCGTTCTTCTCGAGGATCTTGAAGTAGGCATCGCTCTGCGACTTCACCACGACGGTCTTCATGTCGGCCTTGAAGGCGTCGTCGATCCAGACGCCGCCGACTTCGAGAACCTGCCGGCCGTTGGCCTGCCGATTCGCGGTGAGGCTGAGGCGCTCCTGGTTGCGAAGTTGGTGGGAATTCTCCGCGAGGTCGACGCCGAGCTTACCGGTTTGATAGCCGTCCTTGCCGCCTTTGAAGGCGCGGTTTGCGTCGTCGTGGGTCTGCTTCTTGTCGCGGTAGTCCTTCAGTTCCTTGGCGAGCGACGCCCGCTTCGCGGGGTCCTTCTCTTCGCGCAATTTGCTTTCGCCTTCTAGAAGGAGCCGTTCGTTCTGTACGCCGCGATTGCCGGCGAGGGCCCCGGCATCGCCCTTGGCTTGACTCTGGGCGAACTCATCCACGCGCATCGGTCGGCCAGCCGCGCCGGGGCCACCGGGTGCGAGACCCGAGGAAATGCCGCCGAAGCCTCCGCCGCCGAACCCACCCATCGGTCCGGGGAGTGGAATCGGGCCACCGATCGGCCGGCGAATCGGAGGCACCACCGGCATCGGGCCGTCCGGCACCACCAGGAAGCTCGTGTACGGCGTCGCGATGCCGTAGCGCTTGGCCAGTGACACCACCTCGTCAATGAGTTCCTTTTGCTCGCCGTTCACGCGAATCTGATCGAGGAGGAAGCCGACCTTGCGGCGAGCCCACAGCGGTTCGACGAAGTCCTTGGAGTTCTCAACCTCCGTCCTCACCGGGAAGCTCATCTCGTAAACGAACTCTTTCTTCTCGCCGCCGACCTGACCCGTGAGCTTGATGGCGGCGTGGCCGGAACCCGAGTAGCGAGCGATCACGACGAGTTGCGTGCCCTGGAACAGGTCGGGCAGCTTCGGCGGGTACATCTCGTGGAGTTTGACTTTGTCGCCGGTGGCGAGGCGGAGGTCGGTCATCACGGGGTGGCTGATCTTGCCGTAGAGGCTCGCGACTTTCGTCTCGATGTCTTCTGCGGGCCGCACGTAGGTACTCACGGCCCGCGTGGTCTCGGCAAGTTGATCGAGCATGGCGGCGTTCACGTCGTCGCCCACGCCGAAGGTGAAGATGCGCGTGTTGCCCGTGTTCTTCGCGGCCACGTTCTTCACGATCTTGTCCGGGTTCGTTTCATCCACCGTAGCCTGGCCATCCGTGAAGAAGACCATGGTGAAGGGCCGGGCTGGATCGTTCGGGCGCATCTGCATCGCTTCGTCGAGGGCAGGCCAGATAGCCGTGCCGCCACTGGTGCGGAGATCGTCCACCCATTTATTGGCCCGTTCGAGGTAGTCCTTATTCGCGATCACGAGTTCGTCGCGAAACTTCGTCACGCTCGTGGAGAACTTGATGATGGCGAATCGATCCTTCTCGCCGAGTTGGGTCAGGCAGTATTTGAGTGCCTTCTTCGCTTGCCGCATTTTCTCTTCGGACATGCTGCTCGACGTGTCGAGCACGAGCACGAGGTCGCGGGGCATCCGCACCTTCGCGGCTTCCACCTGAGGCGACACGAGCATCATGACGTAGCCGTCTTCGCCCGTGATCGGCTTGTAGAGCAGCGGCGTGAGGCCGATGTCGCCGGCCCCCGTGCCGTAGAAGAGTTGGAAATCCTTATCGAGCATGGCCTGATCGCGGGCGAACTCGATGTACGCCTCGCGGTCGCTCTTCCGAATCACCGTGATGGCGTGCGTCGGGCTGTACGGGTTCGCGATCGGCGTCTGCGACTTGAGCGAAATCTTGACCGAGAATTCTTCCAGCGTGCGGGTGCTCTTGCCGTCCGTCTTCAGCGGGTAAATGTACTCGACCACACCGGCGTCTTTCTGAGCGACCGATTTGAAGCTGAGCTTCACCTTCTGGTCGCCGTGCGCAGGGATCGGGAAGACGCGGAGCCGCATGAGGTCGTTGCCGAGGTATTCGAGCAGGCCGGGATCCTGGGTACGGCGAACGATGTCCGTGTAAATCTGGCTCGCCTTCTTGGCGTCCAGCAGTTCGCCGCCGGTCTCCTTGCCGTCCACCCACATAGTGAACTTATCGACGCTGGCCCCGCGGGGAATTGGGAACAGGAAGGTCGCTTCCAGCGCCCGGTCGGTGTGGTTGCGGAAAGTCTGTTCGACGGTGGTGATCGAGACTTGATCTTCGATGGCCACGTTCACCTTGTGGTTGACCATCGCGAGCGGCGGCAGCTTGCGGTCGTCGGGGATGAGCAGACCGGCCGCTTGCGCGGAGCCTTGCACCGCGACGAACAGAGCCATGAGTGGAACGGCATAACGCATCGCACACCTCCGGTGGGAGAGACTCGCAGTGGACTTCACGATTGTATAACGCGCGAGAGGGTGAACGCGATGGGGCTTGCGAGGGGTTGTTACCGAGGCGTTACGGGTTCAGATGAACTGGGGCAAATCGTACTCTTTCGCGATCTCGGCCATCACTTCGTCGAACGGTCGGCCACGTCCGGCCTTCACATCTTCCAACCCTTCTCGAATTAGCGCCAGGTGCGTCTCGCGATCGTAAGGCTCCGGCGGCGCGCCGATGTCGTCGCCGTCGAGGTCGTCTTCGACTTCAACGCGCACCCGGAATCCGTCCCGAAGGCATGCCGAATCGTCGAGAACGATCGCACCATTCACCACCGTGCCTGCGAAGGACATGTCATTCTCCATGGGTGAGACATTCCCTTCAATATATCACGCGACGACAGTGAGTTTGAGCCCTTCGACACCCAGCCTTACAGCGTCGGCCCGATGGACCACGGAGCGAACTCTTCCTCGCCGACGCCGTTGATCTCGCTCTTGGTTTGCTCGCCGCTCGCCGTCGCGAGGATCTTCTCGAAGATCTCCCGACCCACATCCGCGACCGAAGTGCCGGTGAGAATCTTCCCGGCGTCGATGTCCATGTCGCCGATCATGTGCTCGTAAAGCGGCGTGTTGGTAGCCACCTTGATGCTCGGAGCCGGCTTGCACCCGAACACGCTCCCGCGGCCGGTCGTGAACACGCAGACGTTCGCGCCGCCGGCCACGATCCCCGTCATGCTCACCGGATCGTAGCCCGGCGTATCCATCACGACGAAGCCCTTCGCGGTCACGGGCTCGGCATACTGGTAGACGTCGACCATCGCGGTGCTGCCGGCCTTCGCAATGGCTCCGAGCGACTTCTCGTAGATCGTGGTCAGGCCGCCTTCCTTGTTCCCGGGGCTCGGATTGTTGTTGATCTCCGCGCCGAACATGCCCGTGTACCACTCCCACCACTTGATGCGAGCGACGAGTTTCTCGCCCACTTCTTTCGACACGGCCCTGCGGGTGAGAATGTGTTCCGCCCCGTAAATCTCGGGCGTCTCGCCGAGGATGCTGGTGCCGCCTTGCTGCACGATGAGGTCGCTGGCGACGCCGAGGGCCGGGTTGGCCGTGACGCCGCTGTTGCCGTCCGACCCGCCGCAGTTTGTGCCCAGGATGATGTGCTTGGCCGAAATCTGCGTTCGGCGAATGTCGTTGACGCGCGGCAGCACGTCGAACACCGCCTTCACGCCGGCCTCCACCGTCTTACCGATGCCGCCGCACTCCTGGATCGACAGCGAGAGCGGCTTGATCGTCTCGCCGTTGAGTTGAATCAGGCCCAAGTGTTCGTTGTCGATGAGGTGGCTGGCCTGAATGATCTCGCAGCCGAGGCCGACGAGGATGTAGGCCGCGACGTTCGGATGGCGGGCGAACCCGGCCAGCGTGCGATCGAGTTGCAGGTGATCGGGGCCGTCGTACTGCATCCCGCAGCCCTGTCGATGCACGATGGCGACGATGCCGTCCACATTGGGGAAGTCCTTGAGAAATCCGGCGGCACGGACCCGTTCCGCGATGTACTTGCTCGTGCTCGCGGAGCAATTCACGGTGCTGATGATGGCGACGTAGTTGCGGGTGCCGTAACGCAGGTGATCGGGCTTGTCCGACCCGCGATCGAAGCCCATGAACGAGCGGTATTCCGCGGGAGGGGGCAGGGGAGCGGGCACCTGCGTGGCATAGGCGTAGTCGCGCTCGAAAGCACCGAGTTTCACGTTCTGAACGTGGACGTGCTCGCCGAGGGCGATGGGACGACCGGCGAAGCCGATCACTTGCCCGTACTTCGAGATGGCTTCGCCTTCGCCAATTGGCCTCACCGCGAACTTGTGCCCCATCTTGATGGCACCCGGAAGCTTGAGGGTCGCACCTTCGACGAGCAACTCCGTTCCAATGGGAATGGGCCGGCGAGCAACCGCGACGTTGTCTTGCGGTCGAAGGTGAACGGCAAAGTCGGAGAGCGGAGCGGAGGCCATTGCAACTCATCCTGGGGTGTCGAGACTACGAGCTAACATTTAGCTTACCGGAAAGGTTCAAACGCGTTCAGGTAAATGCAACGCGCCGAAGCTCGGAGCCGTTGAAACGAGACATAGAAAAGCCCCAACGCGAGTGCCGCCCCTCGCCTTCACAGGTCTCCGATCGTATCCCTAAAGTCTGAGACCGTCTTGCGACGGCATAGTTTCAACGTGCTATGAGGATCGACGAATGCCTGCCGTGAAGGTTGGGATCAACGGGTTTGGGCGGATTGGTCGCCTGGTGTTTCGCGCTCTGGTCGAACAGGGGCTTCTCGGCAAGCATCTGGACGTGGTCGCGGTCAACGACCTCGTGCCGGCCGACAACCTCGCCTACCTCGTGAAGTACGACTCCACGCAAGGCAAGTTCGCCGGCGAAGTCAGCAGTAAGAAGTCGTCGCCATCCGTCGCGGAAGACGACGTACTCGTGGTGAACGGCCACGAGATCAAGGTTCTCGGCGTGAAGGAAGGCCCGACGGCGATCCCCTGGAAGCAACTCGGCGTCGAGTATGTGATCGAGAGTACCGGCCTCTTCACGGAAGCCTCCAAGGCCATGGGCCACATCGCGGCCGGGGCGAAGAAGGTCATCATCTCGGCACCCGCCAAGGACGAAGACATCACCATCGTGATGGGTGTGAACAACGAGAAGTACGACGCCGCGAAGCACAACATCGTGTCGAACGCGAGTTGCACGACGAACTGCCTCGCCCCGCTGGTACACGTGCTGCTCAAGGAAGGCTTCGGCATCGAGGAAGGCCTCATGACGACCGTCCACAGCTACACCGCGACCCAGAAGACGGTGGACGGCCCGAGCAAGAAAGATTGGAAGGGCGGTCGCGGCGCGGCCATCAACATCATCCCGAGCGGGACCGGCGCGGCGCGAGCGGTCGGCTTGGTCTGCCCCGAAGTGAAGGGCAAGATGACCGGCATGTCGTTCCGCGTTCCTACGCCCACCGTGTCCGTCGTCGACCTGACGGTGAAGACCGTGAAGGAGACGAGCTACAAGGAAATCTCCGCGGCGATGAAGAAGGCGAGCGAGACCTACCTCAAGGGCTACCTCGCCTACACGACCGATGAAGTGGTGTCGAGCGATTTCATTCACGATTCGCACTCGAGCATTTACGACGCGACGAGCGGCCTGGAGATGAACAGCCGCTTCTTCAAGCTGGTGTCGTGGTACGACAACGAGTGGGGCTACTCGAACCGCTGCGTCGATTTGTTGAAGTACATGATCTCGAAGGCGTGATTGCCTGGCCGCTTGCGGCTTCGCGATTCCGAATCGGGCGGAATCGCGAAGCCGCAAGCGGCAAACCCCTGGGATAGTAATGCCGAAGAAGACTCTCGCCGATCTCGGCAACCTGAACGGCAAGCGCGTGCTCATCCGCGTCGATTTCAACTTGCCGTTCGACAAGAAGACCGGCGCAATCAAGAACGATCGCCGGATTCGCGGGGCGCTGCCGACCATCCGCAAGTTGCTCGAAGGCGGTGCGTCCGTCATCGCCATGAGCCACCTCGGCCGGCCCGAAAAGGCCACGCCCGAGGAACGCAAACTCCTCACGATGGACAAGGTCGCGGAACGTTTCGGCGAACTGCTCGGCCGTCCCGTCAAGAAAGCCGCCGATGAAGTCGTTGGCCCCGCGGTGACGGCTGCTGTCGCGGCACTGAAACCCGGCGAAGTGCTGCTGCTCGAAAATCTGCGTTTCGATCCTCGAGAACAGAAGAACGATCCCGAGTTCGCCGCCGCCCTCGCAGCCCTCGGCGACGCTTACGTCAACGACGCCTTCGGCACCTGTCAGAATGACAAGGATACGTCGATGGTCGGGCTTCCCGCGAAGCTCAAGGCCGAGGGGAAGCCCCGCGCCATCGGCCTGCTCGTCGCCAAGGAACTCGAGATCATCGACGCCCTGATGGCAAGCCCGAAGCGCCCGCTGCTCGGCATCATGGGCGGTGCCAAGGTCTCGGACAAAATCGCTTTCATCACCGCGCTCCTGTCCAAGGTCGATCACTTGCTCATCGGCGGCAAGATGAGTTACACGTTCATGAAGGCCCAGGGCCTCGACGTGGGCAACATGAAGATCGACCCCGAGGAACTCGAGAACGCGAAGAAGTTGCTCCCGCACGTTGGGACGAAGATCACGCTGCCGGTCGACTCGTTGACCGCGAAGTCGGACGACTTGAACGCGACTCAGGTGTTTGAGTTTCCAGATGATGATGCACCGGCTGGAAGCACGGTGCCACCCGGGATCGCAGCCGGGTTCGAGGGCGTGGACATCGGCCCGAAGACGCTGGCACTTTATTCCGCGAAGATCGAACAGAGCGGCACGGTGATCTGGAACGGCCCCGTCGGCTGGTTCGAGAGGCCGCTGTTCAGCGCGGGTACCAAGGGTATCGCCGAGGCGATGGCTTCGAGCGGCGCGGTCACGGTGGTCGGTGGCGGCGAGACGGCCGAGGCCGTCGAACAGTTCGGCTACGACGCGAAAATGACTCACGTCTCCACCGGCGGCGGAGCCTTTCTCGCTTACGTTGAAGGCAAGAAGTTCCAAAGCCTGGCCCAGATTGACGACAAGTAAGTCCCCAAGCCCACCCAAAGCTTTGGGTGGGCTTGGCTGAGGTGTTCTGAATGGCCGAGCGGCCGAAAAAAGGGGTGCCCGAAGGGTTGTGGCTGAGATGCCCCACCTGCAAGGCCACCGTCTACAAAAAAGAAGTCGAAGCCCGGCTGCACGTCTGCCCCGAGTGCGACCACCACTTCATCGTGCCCGTTCGCGACCGCATCGCCCAACTTCTGGATTCCGACAGTTTTGAAGAATGGGACGAAGAGCTTACGCCCTGCGATCCGCTCGGCTTCGAGGACCGCATCCCGTACGCACGGCGAATCGTCGAGGAACAAAAGAAGACCGGGATGCGCGACGCCGCCGTGTGCGGGAAAGGGTTCATCCGCGGTCGGCCCGTCGTCCTCGGCATCACCGATTTCAACTTCATGGCCGGGAGCATGGGCTCCGTGGTCGGCGAAAAGCTGACGCGGGCCGCGGAACGGGCCACCGAGTTGCGCTTGCCGCTGATTTTCGTCAGCGGGTCGGGCGGCGGTGCCCGCATGCAAGAGGGCATTCTCTCGCTCATGCAAATGGCCAAGGTCTCGGGGGCGCTCTCCCGCTACGACACGGCCGGCGGCCTCTACATCTCGATTCTGACGAACCCGACGATGGGTGGGGTCGCGGCGAGTTGGGCTCTGCAAGGCGACATCCAGATGGCCGAACCCGGCGCGATGGTCGGCTTCGCCGGCAAGCGCACCATCTGGAACACCGTGCGGCTCGAACTCCCCGAAGGCTTCCAGACCAGCGAATTCCTCATGAAGCACGGCTTCGTGGATCGCATTGTTCACCGCAAAGATCTCCGGACCGAAGTGGCTCGAATCGTGGACTTCTGCCAACTCCAGTAACGGCCACGACCGTTCTCGGTTAAGATGAGATCGGTTCTTGCAACGGATTCCCGTTCGAGGTGTTCAGTGGGCCTGTTCGACAGACTGTTCCGAAGAGGCGGCAACTCGCGGAAGGGCAAAAAACGCCTGAAGCGGATCGACGTTTCGAAGCGCTTCGAAGGTTTGCTTCGAACCGGGCAGGGGAGCATGTCCCGCGTGTTCCGCACTTACGATCGCGAGATCGGCCGCACCGTCGCCCTCAAGTTGCTCGACAAGGTCAAAACTAAGCGATTCGAGGAACGATTCCCCGGCTTGAACAAGCCCACCGAGGGCGAAATCTGCCTCGCCCTCAAGCACGAGAACGTCGTCAAGACTTACGAGCACGGCATCACGACCGAAGGCGAACCCTATCAGATCATGGAGTGGGTCGAAGGCCTCGGGTTGAACTATCTCGTGGAAACGAAGAGCCCGCAACTCAACGGCAAGCGAATCGAACACCTCGGGCAACTCTGCGACGCGCTGCAGTACATGCACGAAGCAAAGTGGCTCCACCGCGACCTCTGCCCGCGCAACGTCATGATCGACAAGGACGGCGTGCTGAAGCTCATCGATTTCGGCCTCACGATCCCGTACACGCCGCCGTTTTGCGCTCCCGGCAACCGCACCGGCACCCCCGATTACCTCGCGCCGGAACTCGTCATGCGCCGCGTCACCGACCATCGCGTCGACATGTACGCGCTGGGCGTGACGGCGTTTGAAGTCTTCACGGGTCACCTTCCCTGGGAGCGAACGCCTTCCTCGGAAGAGAACTTCCGCCGGCGCTTGAACGCGCCGCCGAGAAACCCGTGCGATCTGAACCCGAAGCTCGACAGGGATGTGGCCGACTTGCTGTTGAAGTCGATCTCGAAAGACCCGCAAGCGCGGTTCGCATCCGCACGCGAGTTCAAAGACGCTCTGTTGAAACTGAAGCGACAAGATTATTGAAGCGCGACTCCGGCCGCCATTGCGATTGCCGCCGTTTCGATGCGAAGAATCCGCGAACCGAGCGATCGCTTCTTCCAGCCGCACTCCTCGGCGAACTCCACTTCCCGCTCCGTGAATCCCCCTTCCGGACCGATTGCGAATTGCACGGTCCGAGGAGTTGCAGTCGCGTGCTCTCCCAGCTCGCCTTCGGGATGGAGTACGAATCGTTCGCCAGCGAATTCGGAGTTCGCGAACGGTTCCCATCTCGTCAGCGGTCCGATTTCCATCAGGACATTGCGACCGCACTGCTTGCTCGCCTCAATCACGGCTTGATGAAGCTTCTCGAGTCGCGATTCTTTCGGCTGAACGATGGTCCGTTCGGTGAGGAGGGGCGTGAAGCGTGCCACCCCAAGTTCGACGAGCTTCTCGATGAGGAAGTCGCCGCGATCGCCCTTCGGCATCGCGGATGCAATCTCGATGCGAGTGGACAGTTCGCGGCTGATCGCTTCCGCGCGAAGCAGATTCAACACCGCCTCCTTGCGGCCAACCGAGACAATCTGCGCGGGATATTCGCGGCCATCGCCGTTGAAGAGCACGAGCGAATCGCCAACGGCGAACCGGCGAACGGCAACGAGATGATGGGCCTCGGCACCCGTCAAAACGTACTCGCCCGGACTGAGCGCGTCCGGGGTGTAAAATCGCTCGGACATAGTTGAAGCTATCGCGTTGCGGATGCGATGGGGGCAGGTGGCTCGAGATCCGTCGCGGTGTCGAACTCCGCGCTCGCGTCGTCGAGTACCTCGGTGGATGGGAAATCGAATCCGGCTTCGACCGGAACGTCGTCCCAGAACGTGGAGTAAGATTGGGCGGGGGCGGGGGCGAGTTCGATTCGAGACATGGCCGATCTCCCCAGGTTTGAAGTGTGGGGCGGTCGAGTACCGCCCCACATACCTTTACACCGTCGGACGGAGTTCGTTCAAGAGCGCGTTCTAGATTTCCTCGGCAGGGCCGCGTCCGCTCACGCGCCGCCAGCTCGCTTCACGCCACTCGAACACCACTTCATCGCGGCCCCGCCACGCCACGCAATAACTCCCCGCCGTCGAGTTCACCGACCAGCCCGCGCGACGCAGTAGTTCGACGTTCGGATGGCTCTCGGGCGGCAGAATCAGAGGAGAAAGGGGTTGCATGAGGCTCTCCCGATGCGGCTTCCGTTCAACCGTAGAACGAAAAGTGAAAGGCGGAGGTGCAAACGCACTCCTCCTTCGTCCGTGGTATCGACCGTTGGGCGGAGGCCGTTCAAAGCAATTGGTGGCTTGCGAGTGAAGCAGCTCGCGACGAGCCCTCCATCCTGCAATTAGCGAACAATCGGTCGGTCGGTGAGGGCGGCGTTACCGGTGATGCCGAGAATGGCGGCGGGAATGGGCGGCGGCAGCGGTGCCGTCGCGCTCGTCGGGAAGAACTGTTCGCGCGAAGCACCGGCCACTTGCACATCGGCATCCGGTTGCGTGAAAAGCGTCAGCGGAAAGGTCGGCAGCGGTTCACCCGCGAGTTCCGTATGGCGGCGAATCGTGCCTCGCGAAAACGGCCCGGCTCCGAACACCCACGTATCGTGCGCGCGGCTTTCCGCTTCCACCGTACCCGATTGCCAGAGCGCCCGGCCCGTGATGCGGTTGTACGCGAAGACCCCGATCTTCGCGACGCCGCGTTGATCGCTCTTCTTCATCAGCGCAAGTTCGGGAATGCTCGCTCCGGGAATGCCCGGCACGATGCTCGGCACCGACACGGCCGGCGTACCGACTAGCAAGCTGTGCCGATCCGTGCCCATCGCACCCGAACGCATTTCGACCACGTAGAGCGCCCGGAACCGTTCCTCTTGAAGCATTGCGCCCGAGGCGAGGAGTTGCTGCCGGATCACGCTCACGAGGTAGCCGCGATCGACGACGTCCTTCTCCACGGCCGAGATGTCGAGGAACACCGTTTGACCCGAGAGCGGTGAGAAGTCGATTTTGGCGATGGCGCGATCGACGGCCTGCGAGACGAGCAGCATCTCGCTGGCGGCGCGGGTGGTGTCCGTCGATCGGGTGGTGCCGCAGCCCCCGAGGCTCAGAACCGCAAGTGCGATGCCGAAAGCCGCTGGAGCCCGGCCGCTGTGGCAGGCAAAACGCATGTCGTCCGCACTCGAGATTGAGGTGCCGGACCATAGCGTGATCGGAACCGTGATCAAGTGCAAAAAGGACGAGTGACGCTCGAACGCAGCGGGAAGGTTTGCCGATCGTCAAATCGCCTCGGGGCCGCGTTCGCCGGTGCGAATGCGGACGCAATCTTCCAGCGGCAGGATGAAGATTTTCCCATCGCCGATGCGCCCCTCCGGACCGCTGCGGGCCGCCTCCATGATCGCATTCACCGTCGGCTCCACGAAGTCCTCGTTCACGGCAATTTGAAGCTGCACCTTCCGCAGCATGTTCACGGTCAGTTCGTGGCCTCGGTACATTTCCGTGTGCCCTTTCTGCCTGCCAAAGCCGAGGACGTCCACCATCGTGAGGCGGAACACCTCAACCTTGTTGAGCGCTTCCTTCACGGCGTCGAGCTTGTCCGGCTTGATGATCGCGAGAATCAGTTTCATGGCGGGCTCGGTTAACAGCGGAAGGGGGTCAGCGTTCGCGTGGTGGTATCGTAGATGCCGAACTGCCCGGACACCACGGGCGCGACCACGATGATGTGCCGTTTTTCCGGTTCGAGTACGAGCGGAGCCGATCCCTCCCAGGGCACGCGGCCCGTTTCGGACATGACGAACCACTTGTGGAAGTGCCCGAGAAAGATGACATCTTGCGGAACGGCGTGGAAACTCTTCGCAGCCTTCTCGGAGGTATCGGGCAAGCCGTCGAAGTACCAGAGGTCGAGTGTCGAGTGCGGGTCGAGCCACGGTTCGACGTGTGAGAAGTGGCAATCCGCGACCACGAGCCGCGGCTTCATCCCGGCCATGTATTCGAGCGCGCTCGGGTCGGCCATCAGCCGAATTTCGTCCGGTACCTCGTGGCAGAGCCCGACATCGTGATTCCCCCAGACGCCGATCACTCCCGCGTTTGCCAGAAGTTCGGCCATTTGCTGCCTCTCGCGGCCGGGTCCGAAAGAATCGCACGCATCGCCGATTTGAACGATGGTGTCCACGCCTTGAGCGGCGAGAACGCGGAGCGCCGTTCGCAAGTGCGAGACTTCTTCGTGAATGTCGGTGAGCAGTCCGATTCGCATGGCACAGCACGTGTGAGTACCTGCATCATAACAGTTGACTTCCGACTCCGTTCGCGGGATCATCTACGCAGTTGCCCATCACCTCGCCACGAAAGAATCACCATGACGCGACCCCTCGGCCGCCGAGAGTTCTTCAAAGTCTCGGCCGCGGTCACGACGGCACTCGTCGGAGGCCCCATGCTTCGCGCTGAAACCAAGAAGCCCAAGCTGAAGAAAGCCGTGAAGCTGAACATGGTCGGCATCGACGGTTCCTACCTCGAGAAGCTCGAACTCGTCAAGAAGTGCGGCTTCCTCGGCGTCGAAATCGATAGCCCCGGCACCAAGAACCTCGACGAACTCGTGAAGGCGAGCCAGGAAACCGGCATCGCCATCCACGGCGTCATCGACTCGGTTCACTGGACCAACACACTCTCGCATCCGGATGAAGCGGTGCGTGCGAAGGGGCTCAAGGCCCTTCAAGGTGCATTGCTCGACGCCAAGACCGTCGATGCCGATACGGTGCTACTCGTGCCCGGAGTCGTGAACAAGGACGTGACCTACGAGCAGTGCTACGAGCGCTCGCAGGCCGAGGTGAGGAAGGCGTTGCCGCTCGCCGAGAAGCTCAAGGTGAAGATCGCCATCGAGGTGGTCTGGAACAACTTCATCACCAAGCCCGAGCAACTGATTCAGTATGTGGACGACTTCAAGAGCGAGTACGTCGGGGCGTACTTCGACTGTTCGAACATGATCAAGTACGGCGTGCCCCCGGCGGACTGGATTCGCAAGCTCGGCAAGCGCATGCTGAAGTTCGACTTCAAGGGCTACAGCAAGAAGAAGGAATGGGTGGGCATCGGCGAAGGGGACGAGGACTGGCCCGAAATTCTGAAGGCGCTGGCGGAAGTGGGCTACACCGGTTGGGCGACGGCCGAGGTTGAGAAGGGCGGCGAGGCCCACCTCAAGAAGGTGTCGGCTGCGATGGATAAGGTGCTGGGTTTGTAAACCCGAAACCCGGTTTCTGCTTTGGAAACCGGGTTTCTTCGTTCCCAGAA
>JAYTGN010000121.1:0-6270 GCA_043733485.1 Gemmataceae bacterium | reverse complement strand
TGCGAGAAACCCGGCGACTTACGTCGCCGGTTCGCCAGGAAAATCAGCGAGTGCCAAAATCTATAGGTACACCCATTGTTGCGTGTGGGTCGAGTGATGCCGAGAGGTCGGCGAAAACCCGATTTCCACTTCGACTTTTATTCGGCAGGCACCCTTGCTATGGTTCGCGGGCTTAATAGCCCATTGGGCGGTCCACGGGAGGTGTCGGATGCGGCGAGCACCGGCATGGTTGGCGGCAATCGGCATCCTCATCGGATGGCTCGCGGAACCCGCAGCCGCACACGCGGCGAGCGTGTGGGTCACGCTGGCCGCCGGACTACCGGGGGCGGAAACCCCCGCGTCCACTTCGGATTTCTTCTTCGACAATCCGCACGCACCGAACCTCGCGGTGACCGAACTTTCCGGCGGCGTGACGGCCGAAGCCACGACCGGCGGCGGCAGTTCCTTCTTCGGCGGAGTCGGCACGCCGGTGCTGCTCAACCTCGCGGATGGTTCCGCTTACCTGGCGAGCGGTAGCGCACCGATTGGAGCCAAGACGGCCGGCGGTACACCCGCAAGCGCCGCCCCGAGTGCCGGTGGCAGCGTCCCTTCCAATGCCGCACTGTTCGGCGTCAACCTCGCGGAGCCCAACAACGGCTCGCGAACCCTCACGGCCACGGTCACCGATTCCTCGGGAAACAAACTCGGCACCGGATCCATCGACGTGCCGGATGGCGGCTGGTGGGTACTCGGCCTCACGCCGAACGTTCCCCTTCCCGACCCCGGCCCAATCGATCCTCCTCCGATCGATCCGGTTCCGGAACCTATTCCAGGAACGACTCCGCCGCCCGTGCCCACGAGTGGCGGCCCGGTGGCGACTCCGGAACCCGGCACGCTGCTGATGGCCGCGATCGGCGGAGCCGCGATTCACGCCTGGCGTCGCCGCCCCAAGACGGCCACGGCCTGAGAATGCCAAGCCCAGCCACGACCCACCGCAACACAGGTCTCGGCCTGTGTTCGGCTATTTCCTCGATGGATGGAACCTCACATGGGTCTTACGTTCGCCAGCTTGCTCCTCGCCGTCGCGGTGGCCGAACCAGTCGCGCTCCCCGATGAGCCGACCTTTCTCATTCCCTCGGCTCGCGCCGGCAACTCGGATCTCTTCCTCGTCGATCCGATCAAAGGCGATGCCAAGAACATCACGAAGTCCGAACAGGCCGAGGAACTTTATCCGGCCTGGAGCCCGGATGGAAAGCGGATCGCGTTCGCCTGTAAGACGCGCGAACACGAACTCGAAATTTACTCCTGCGATGCGGACGGTTCGAACCGCAAGCGGCTCACGACGTCGGAACCGCAGTCGGGTTGCCTCGCGCCGACGTGGTCCGCGGACGGCAAGAGCCTCGCTTACATCCGCATGATTCAGGGCGGAAAGCACGAAACGCGGATCGTGACGTTCGATGGTTCGGAGGATAAATTATTGCTCGCCGAGTCGAGCGCTCCCACGTGGTCGCCCGACGGCAAGCGGATCGCCTTGGTATGCAAACCGTCCGGAAAGCCGCACGCGCTTTGCACCGTGAGCCCGGACGGCACGAACCTGAGGGTTCTCACCGAAGACCTCGGGCCGGATGCACCGTTCTTCCCCGCGTGGAGCCCGGACGGCAAGCACATCGCGATCGCCATCGCCAACGAGTACGGCTGGCAACTCGCGCTCGTCCCCGCCACCGGCGGACAACCTCGACAAATCACGCACCTGCCGGGCTTCAACCTCAACCCCGTGTGGCTGAGTGCGGATCGCATCCTGTTCGCACATACCGTGCAGCCCGGCTCCTCGAACGGCGTGTACGTCTCGATCAAGACGGACGGCACGCGGCTGGCAATTCACCCGCTGTCGAAGGTCGAGCCACCGCACGCGATCGGCCGGCCCGCCGTTTACCTTCCGCGAATCGCACCCAAGCCCGAGGCCGAAGCCAATCCGGTAAGGCCGGCGGCGTACGTCGAGCCGGGCGCGATCAAGAAGCCGGCGATCAAGGTCACTCCGGTCGCGATCCTGCCGCCGACCGCGCCCGGTGCGATTAGCAACGCCGCGTGGTCTGCCGATGGGAAGCGCTTCGCACTCTCGTTCGAAGCCGGAATCGTCTTCGTCGGGGAGTTCGCCGCCAACGCCGTCCGCCCGACTGAGGCCTTCCGAGGGCACGAAGGCACGGTCGAAGCCGTCGCGATTTCCTCCGATGGCAAGCTCGTCTATTCGGTCGGTGCGGACAAATCGCTCCGCACCTGGGACATCGCTTCGAAGGGATCGAAGACCATCGAGACGGACCACGACGCGGGCATCGATTCGCTCGCCCTCGGAGCCAACGGGAAGTTCCTCGCCACCGGCGACCGCGACGGCAAGGTGAAGGTCCGCGATGCCGCCACGACCAAGCCCGAACGCGAGATCGCCGTCTGCGAGGCGAAGCGCGGCGCGGTCCATGCCCTGGCCTTCGGTAAGGACGATGCGGTACTCTATGCCGGGTGCGCGAAGTGGGGCATGCCCGTACTCAACGGCTGCGTCGCGGCCTACGATCCGGCCACGGGAAAAGGACTCTGGCGAACCAAGGGCACGATGGGCGGTGTCTTCGCGCTGGCCGTTTCGCCCGACGGTACCAAGCTCGCCGGTGCCTGCCTCGACACATTTATCCGCATCTGGGACGCGAAGACGGGTGCCGAACTCTCTTGCTGGAAGGGCCATGCCGATCGCGCGACCGGCGTGGTCTGGGCCCTCGGCGGCAAGGTACTCGTCTCGTCCGGCTTCGACCACACGGTTCGAGTCTGGGACGCGGGTAGCGGCACGATCTTGCACACGCTCGCGGCCCACGCCAGCCCGGTCTTTCGCGTGGCCGTCTCGCCGGACGGCAAGCACGTGATCAGCACGGGCCAGGCCGGCGCGGTCTGCTTCTGGAGGTTGGACGACGGCGGATACTGAGCAGTCCGCCGAAAACTTAAAGACCGGATTGAACTCGTCTTGCGCGACTTGGGGTAGTCAGGCTGCCACATTGCCACTTCTCGTCACACCGACTTTGGCAGCCTGACCCGTTTCATGCCTGATTTCATGGGGTTTGTGAAGAAATCTGTGAGTTTCCGAACCGGTCGGTTTTGAGCCGTTTATCCGATCGCCTGTTGCGAAGGGACGGATCCGGGCTACGACCTCCAAGAATCGTTGTCGCACCCGCACCGCCGACTCGACTTGCCCGGTTGAAGGCACGCCGATATAGCCCGTGGCGAGCTTGGGGGAGTGTCTGCGACCGGGGATTCCGATGCGTTGGCGGCGCGGTTGGACATTGGCCGTGACGGCGGGACTGGCATGCGGTGCCGGTTGCGTCGGCGATGCGCCCAAGTTCCAACTTCCCGAAGAACGGACGCCGCTCGCAAAAGATGCGGCTGGGACGGTCGCGCTCCCAGGCACGCTCGCTCCGCCGGTTCAATTGCTCGCGGGTCGCGGGCCGCTTCCACAATCTTCACCGCCTCTCGCTTCATCCGATACGCCGCTGCCGATCAACTTCGCGACGGCCCTGCAACTGGCCGGTGCCCGCCCGCTGGACGTGCAAATCGCGGGCAGGCAGGTCGCGGTTTCGGCGGCGCTCTACGACCGCGCCCGGCTCCTCTGGGTGCCCAACCTCGTGGTCGGCACCGATTACTTCGCGCACACCGGCCCGCAGCAGAACTTCCAGGGCGACATCGTCCGCCAGAACCGCAACAACTTCATGGCCGGGTTCGGCCCGAACGTCGTCTTCTCGTTCTCCGATGCGGTCTACGCGCCGCTGGCCGCGAAGCAAGACTTGAGAGCCCGGCAAGCATATCAGCAATCCGCGATCAACGACCTCACGCTGCAAGTGGCGGAGGCGTACTTCGCGGTGCAACAGGCACGTGGGGAACTGGCCGGGGCACTGCTCGCCGAGAAGCACGCGGTGGAACTGGCTCGGCGAACGGCGGAACTCGTGAAGGGTCTCGCGCCGCCGCCAGAAGAGAGCCGCGCGAAGGTGGAACTGGCCCGTCGCCGGCAAGTGGTCATGGCCACGCGCGAACGCTGGCGCGTGGCCAGTGCCGAACTCGCGCGCTTGCTTCGGCTCGACCCCACGGCCGTGGTCGAACCGATGGAGCCTCCGTTCTTGCCGGTCACGGTGATCGATGCCGGAGTGTCACTCGATGGCCTGATCCCGATCGCGCTCAGTGCCCGGCCCGAACTCGCCGGGAATCAGGCCGTGGTTCAGGCCACGCTCGCCCGCTTGAAGCAAGAGAAGATTCGACCGCTCGTGCCGAGCCTCGCCTTGCGAAGCGTCTCGACGAACCCGAGTGGCTCGCTCGGGTACGGGGCCTTCGGCGGCGGACAGAACGACGTCCTGAAGAACTTCTCCGGCCGCTTCGACATCGACATGCAACTGCTTTGGGAGTTCCAGTCGCTCGGCTTCGGGAACCGAGCGAGGATGAACGAGCGGAAGGCCGAGCACGAGATCGCGACGTTGGAACTGTTTCGAACGCAGGATCGAATCGCGGCGGAAGTGGCGCGGGCGTTCGCCGAGGTGCGGTCTTCCGCCGAGCGTTTGAACCAGGCCGAACCGGCGTTGCGAGAAGCAATCGACTTGGTGAACAAGAGCCTCGAAGGGATGGGCCAAACGCGGCGGGTCGGCGAGGCGGTGTTGCTCGTGGTGCGGCCTCAGGAAGCGGTCGCCGCCGTGCAATCGCTCGGCCAGGCGAGCACCGATTTCTACACTTCGGTCGCGGATTACAACCGCGCCCAGTTCCGCCTTTATCGGGCGCTCGGGCATCCGGCGCAGTGTCTGGCCGGTGCGGTTCCCACGCCATCGGCTGAGGTTCCCGCAGCGACCGAACCCGAAGCGTTCGGCCCGCGCGCCGGACCCGGCAGCGCCATTAGCGCCGAGGTGCCGGTGATTCCCGCGCCGTCAGAACCCGATGGCCCGCGCACCCGCCTCGGCAGCGCGGCACCACTCGGACCTCTGCCTGCAATTCCTCAGCTGCCGTAACGCGGCTACTCCAATCGCCAACGGCCCACGTTCTGGAACAGGCTCGTCGGGTTGAGGATCTGCATCGGCGACGGTTCGAGCGAAGAGTGCCAAGGACTGCGTGAAGCATGAGTCGTATCGAGGCTACGAGGAGTACCTGAAGCACCTTACAGCCAAAATTGGGCTCAGTCAGGCCGGTGCCGCTACGAAAGGGCAAGTTGAAGCAATCAGTCGCAAAGCCTCATGGGGTTCAACCTCCCGCCAATCCCGAAAGAGCCTCTTGGGACAGTCCAGCTCTGAGCCGTTTTCGGCGTACTACCATACCGAATTGTCGCTGTAAGTTGTTCACTGGAATAGTTCATCGTACCCGGAGACGGCAGTCTACCGCTTTATATCTCCATACAGTTGTCTCGTCGCAGAATTGGTTCTATGCTTGATCGCCTTTCGCGAAATCACAGGCGAAATCACATGAACTTAGCCACGATACTCCCCCTTTTCGTCGGCCTTCTTGTGGTCGCCGTCATTGTAGTGACAGCCCTTGCTGTAAGACCAAGCGAGAGAGTCCCAGTACCGCATGCGGTCGCACCCTTGCAATCGCGATGGTCGCTACTGGCCTCTTTACTGTCATTTTTAAGGGACGAACAAGAGAGTAGGCCGACAAACCCTAATGCAAAAATGCCTTCTGCCCCAAGATGGGACTTCATGGGGTTTATCATCACGTTCGTTGTCCTCCTCACGCCTGTTGCATTTCTAATCTGGTGCATGGATCGCCCGGCGGCAAAATCCACCACCACTCCCGACTCGGTATCTGATTCCACCCAATCGGACCCACGCGACGCACGGTGGAACCGCACTGAAGGTGGCCGGAAACTCATCGAGACAATCGCAGGTGAAACGAACAGGAGTGAAGCCGAAGTACGGAAGGCCTTGAACGATGAAATTGACCGTCGCGGGCTCGCCGAGTACGCAGACAAAGGCCGCGAAGTAACAACCGTTCGTCCGAAAGAGCGACGGTACAGGGACCGATCCGGGGCCATCGCAAGAGAGAGCGTAGTCGAGAAGCAGATCAGTGAAGTGCGGGAAACAATAGCCTCGATGCCGAACAACTCGGATCGAGCGGCCCTAACCGGACTCTTACGAGCCCTAGAGGATGAGTGGGCTCGGATCAAGCGACAAGGTCCAATCGAAGAGTGAGCTAGATCACCCTGGCTGAAACCCGATGCCACGAGGGTAGTGAAACTGCCCAGATTACCGTTTATCGCCCAGATTCCGTCTCAACTTCCGTTCTCTACTG
>JAYTGN010000120.1:0-15802 GCA_043733485.1 Gemmataceae bacterium | reverse complement strand
AAGGTTCAAGCCGCACCGGCACCGTGGCTCATTGCACGTATCGAGCTGATCGGCGTCGTGATTCACGCGAAGCCCGTTGCCTATCTCTCAGCAAATCTGCCGAGGATGGACGAGCTTCGGAAAGCCCCCACCCGGCCGCTCGATGCTTTTGAAACTATAGCCTTGGAGGAGTTGCGAAAGGGAGAAGATCTGTACGCTCGTGGGGCTGCCGACAAGGCGCGAATGGTCGGCGCGATCCGCGCCACGAAGCAGTGCCTCGAATGCCACGGTGCCTCCCGCGGCGACCTGCTCGGCGCGTTCTCCTACGGCTTCCGACGCGAGGAACGATGACGGGAATGTCGCGAATCCTCCTGCCGCCGTCGCCGTTGAGCGCGATCTGCGTTCGAGCAGACGGCGCGGTTCTCGAAGCGGCAACGCCTCCAACCGCGATCCTCTCTGGTTCCTTCAATCCGTTCCATCGTGGGCATCGCGAACTGGCAGCAGTTGCCGCGGCAAAGCTGGGCGCTCCGGTCGCGTTCGAACTGAGTGTGGCGAACGTCGATAAAGCGGAACTGAGCGAAGTTGAGGTGGCGCGGCGCGTGGAACAATTCTTCTCGGGCAGCTCGACGGAGCAACTCTGGATCACGCGGGCACCGACGTTCCGCGAGAAGGCCGCACTCTTCCCGAATGCAACCTTCGTACTCGGGTTCGACACCGCCCGAAGGCTGATCGACCCGCGATATTACCGCGACGAACTCACTCAGCGCGACGAGGCGTTGCACGCGATTGCGAGCCGAGGTTGCCGGTTCGTAGTCGGCGGCCGCGTCGAGCAATGCGGCTCGTTCCGCACCTGGGCGAACGAAGGATTGCCGGGGGTGTTCCACGACCTGTTCGCGAGCCTGCCCGAAGCCGAGTTTCGCGCGGATGTGTCGAGTACGGAGTTGCGGAATGGATGAGGTTCAAACGCGAACGGTCGCCGTCACGCGCTTGACCAGCATGGTAGCGTAGCTGCCGCGGGGCAGGTCGAAGCGCAAGGTCAGTTTTTTGCGCGTGCGGTGCTTCTCGTCGTTCTCGCCGAGCGACTCCATCCCACCGGGGCGGATGCACCCGGCGCGGTCGCCCCGCGAAAAGTACGGCTTCTGCATCCCCTTGATCTTCAACTCCGCCAGCGTCAACCCTTCGTCCTTCAGCACTTCATCCACAATCGCGGTCCATGCTGCCGTGGGGTCCGGCTTCAGGCGTGCCGAAGGCAGCGGCAACGTCAGGCTCTCCCAGGCACCGTGCAGGTCGTCCGGCACGCGGAACGGAGCCGGCACGCGGTCGAGTTTCAAATCCACCGTCACGAGGTTCTCGGCACCGAGCCTTCGAGTGAGCCACTCGGCGAGCATGTTGTTCCACAAGAAACTCTGATACGCCGAGAGGTAGAGACCCTGAAGTTCCGGACGCAAGCGCTCGACCGCACCCTTGAGATCGGTCGGATGCGTGACCAGATAATCGACGAGGCTGCGGGCGTGGCCCTTGGGCAGTTTGGGCTTGAGTGCGGCCCAGTCGCCCCAGCCCTCGCGGAGGATTTTCTTCTCGCGCTTGGCGTCGCTGCGGTCGAACTCATACGGTGCGGCAAGCGCCAGCCAGAGTGCCCGGTCGAAGCGGCCGAAGACCATCTCCTTGGCCACGAACTCGCGCTCCTCTCCGACCGAACCGAACCGCTGATCGTCGAAGTAATTCGGCAACCCGGCCCGCGCCACTTCCACGAGCGCGGACTCGGCGCGATCCACATCCTGAGCCGACAGCGACCGCAGCACGAGGGTGAAGCGATTCGCGAGAATGTCGTTCGACGTGAACGGTTCGTGCCGCCGCCCGAGGTACGCGACGGCGATCTTATCGACCGCGATGTCGCGCTGGGGCCCGCGGTAGATCGTGAAGAATTGCGACGTGGCCGCGTGCCGATCCTTGAGGCCGCCGTAGCTCAGATCGGGCCACTCGATCCGCCAGCGGCGGCGGATCGCGTTCAACGCATCGGGCGTCGTCCACCCGCTCTTGTCCATCCGGTAGAGCGCGAAGTCCCCGGTCTCGCCACCCTTCGCGTCGGTGAGTTCCTCGACTCGGAAGTCCTCGGGCTGCTGCTTGAGTTTCATGGAGAGTGATGCTTCCAGTTCATGCGGGCGAGACGCCCGCGCACCTAGGGGTTAACCCCAGGTCACGAGGCCCGGCTCGTAAGGATGCGGCAAGTTCTCGTGCTTCGGCAACACGCGAACGCTGAAGCCGAACTGGCCGCTCGCATAGCACGGCACCTGACCCGAGAACACCACCGATCGCGCCGAGCCGTTTTGGCTCGCTTCCGGTTGCAGAACCAGAGCCCGCGGCTCGGCGATCTCGCCCATTGAATCGAGCACGCCGTGACACAACTGCACCTCGACGTCGGCCGGGGTGAAGCTGCCGAGGTTCACATTCACGCGAATCGGGAAGACGCTGCCGACCTTGTGCATCTCGCTGGCCGGTGCCTCCACGTTCTCGACCTTCACCTGGCTCCAATTGCTCTGAACGCGCTTGCGCCAGCCGGCGAGTTCGCGTGCCGCATCGAGCTTCGGGCCGGCCAACTTCGCATAGCGCCGGTGGCTCGGGATGTAGCAGCGTTCCGTGTATTCCTCGACCATGCGGTTCGTGTTGAAGACGGGCACGAGCGTCGTGATCGAGCGCTTCATCCGGCGAATCCAACCGCGCGGCAGGCCGTCGTTGCCGCGCGTGTAAAAGAGCGGCACGAGGTCCTGCTCGATGAGGTCGTAGAGCGCCCGGCTCTCGACGTCGTCTTGGAGCGTGAGATCGGAGTACTCCTCGCCTGCGCCGATGGCCCAGCCGTTGTCGCCATCGTAACCTTCGACCCACCAGCCGTCGAGGATCGAGAGGTTCAGGCCGCCGTTCACGGGCACTTTCATGCCGCTGGTGCCGGACGCTTCGAGCGGGCGCCTGGGATTGTTCAACCAGACGTCCACACCCTGAACCAGGTAGCGGGCCACGTTCATGTCGTAATCTTCGATGAACACGACACGACGGCGATACTCGGCTCGACGAGCCATCTGCACCACGCGGGCGATCAGTTCCTTACCGCCTTGATCCTTGGGGTGGGCCTTCCCGCTGAAGATGAACTGAACGGGGCGATCGGTTTTGTTCAAGAGCTCGAGGATGCGCTTCTCGTTGCGGAAGATCAGGTCGCCGCGCTTGTACGTGGCGAAGCGGCGCGCGAAGCCGATGGTCAGTGCGTCCGGATCGAGCGCCTCGTCGGCGGCTTCCACCTCGCTGGGCGAAGAACCCCGGCGCTTGAGTTGGGACTTGAGCCGCTGTCGCGCGAAGGCCACGAGCCGTTCCCGACCGCGTTCGTGCGTTCGCCACAATTCCGCGTCGGGGATCTGTTCGACGCGCCGCCAGATCGCGAAGTCGGTCGGCTTCTCGTCCCACTGCACGCCGAGGTAGCGGTCGTAGAGGTGGCCCATTTCGGGCGAGAGCCACGTCTGCGTGTGAACGCCGTTGGTGATGGACGTGATCGGGATTTCGGGCACGGGCAGCCCCGGCCAGATTTCGTGCCACATCTTCCGCGACACGCTGCCGTGGAGCTTGCTCACGCCGTTGCTCGTGTTGGCGAGTTTGAGCGCGAGTACGGTCATGCCGAAGGGCTCGGACTCGTCGCCGGGATGTTGGCGGCCGAGGGCGGCGAGGGCGTTGCGATCGACGCCCATCTTGCTCATGTAGTCGCCGAGGTACTGCTCGATGACGTGCATGGAGAAGGCGTCGTTGCCGGCGGGCACGGGGGTGTGCGTGGTGAAGCAGGTGCCGGCCTTCACGGCTTCAAACGCCGTCGCGAAGTCGAGCTTCTGCTCTTCCATCATCATGCGGATGCGTTCGAGCCCGCAGAAGGCGGAGTGCCCTTCGTTCATGTGGCAAACGGTGGGGTTCTTGCCGAGCGCCTTGAGGGCGCGAACGCCGCCGATGCCGAGGATGATCTCCTGCTGGATGCGGGTCTGCTGGTCGCCGCCGTAGAGTTGGGCGGTGATGCCGCGATCTTCCTGGCGGTTCTTCGGGATGTTGGCGTCGAGCAGGTAGAGTTGAATGCGGCCGACCTGGATGTGCCAGATTCGCAAGAACAGTTCGCGGCCCGGCAGCATCACCGAGACGAGAATCGGCGTGCCGTCCGGGTTGAGTTCGGGCACGAGCGGCAGGCTGAAGAAATCGTTCTCGGGGTAGCGTTCCTGCTGCCAGCCGTCGACGTTCAGGTACTGGCGGAAGTAGCCTTCGCGGTACATGAGGCTGACGCCGACGAGCGGGATGCCGAGATCGCTGGCGCTTTTGAGGTGATCGCCGGCGAGGATGCCGAGGCCGCCGGAATAGATCGGCACGCTCTCGTGCATGCCGAACTCGGCGGAGAAGTACGCGATCCGCGTTTCGGGCTCGTCCTGGAACGTGTCTTGGAACCACGTGCGGGCGTTGAGGTAGTGGTCGAGTGCCTCGGTCACGCGGTCCATGTGCGCGAGGAAGCCGTCGTCGTCTTCGAGCTGTTCGAAGCGGGATTGCTCGGTGGCACCGAGAAGGCGAATCGGGCTGTGATCGAGGGCTTCGAACAGGTCTGGGTTCACGCGGCGAAAGAGCGCGACGGCGTCCGCGTTCCAGCACCACCATAAGTTGTAGGCGAGCTTGTGCAGCGGTTGCAGACGTTCGGGCAAGCACGGAAGAACGGTGTATGGACGAATGGAACGACCGGTCATGCGGGACCTCGCTGATGAAGCCCGGTCGGATGGAGAGAAGCCCGCCGGATAGTAACTCGGGTTAGTTTACGAAGCTGAGCCGGAAGCTTCTAACCGTTCTCGAGAAACCCTTGCAAGATCAACTGGAACGAGGTGTGCCAACCATTCTTGGCGAACTTAAAGACAGGATTGAACTCGTCTTGCGCGACTTTCAGAAGTCAGGCTGCCACATTGCCACTTGCCGTCACACGGACTTTGGCAGCCTGACCTGTTTCAGCCCTGATTTCATGGGGTTTTTGAAGAAATTTCTGAGATTCCGACCGACCGTCTTTTGGGCTGTTGTCGTACATAAGGCCGAAGCTGATCAGAACGAGGTTGCCATTACTCCGGCCGGCAATTACAAGGTCGTTATCATCATGGTGGTGAAGGGAAATGGCGCCAACACCGGCAAGACACAGCAGATTTCCTCGGGCTGGAAAGCGGTTACCGTGCCCGAAACCAAGCCCCTCTAATGATTTCTGGCGAGCCGCGCCGCCGATCAGCAGGTAGGTGAAATCGGCCCGGAATCGACCCCCTGCACCAGTCTGGGACCGGTGCCACCTCGCACCGAGTTGGCCGCGTTCGCCAGGACGCGGCATAGGAGGAGAAATGAAGCATCGAGTCGCACTGAGCTTGCTAGAACTGCTCGTGGCTCTGACCATCATCGCGATCCTGATCGGCCTGCTTCTGCCGGCCGTCTCACGAGTTCGGATGGCGGCCCAGCGGTCGGCCAGTACGAACAACATGCGCCAGATCGTGCTGGCGATGCACAACTACGCCGATTCCCACGATGGGGACATGCCGAAACTGTTCGGCAACCCCACGCGAAATGGCAGGGCGCCAATGTTTGTGGCGCTGATGCCGTTCCTGGAACAGGGTAATGTTTTTGAAGCGTATGCAGCTGGGCCGTACTACGTGGTCAAGTGTTACGTCAATCCAGCCGATCCGACGGCCCTGGATCAGACCAAGATGAACTCCGTACCGTGTAGTTATGCGGCCAATGCGTGGGCGTTCTCCTACAGAGCCGACTTCTCCCACAGGGGCAACTTGTCTTTTAAGGCCAACCTGGCCTCCTCGTTCCCGGACGGTACTTCGCAGACCATCGGCCTAGCCGAACATTACACGAGGTGCGGTAGCACCAGCTTCCAGTATGACAATGGCTGGGAAACCTTTCCCGGCATGTCCCACCGGCCGACCTTCGCGGATAGTAGTGACGGCGACGTCGATCCGGAGGACCAGGACGGGCGGACGTTCCAGGTAGCCCCCGCAGTCAAGGACTGCCACTGGCAGGTGCCCCAGACGCCTTTCCCGGGCGGGATGTCCGTCGCACTCATCGACGGCAGTGTCCGAGTCCTGAATGGGAGTATCTCGGTCAGCACCTTCTGGTCCGCCGTCACGCCGGCGGGCGGTGAGGTACTGGGCAACGACTGGTAGACTCCATCCTTCAGCCGTTCTCCAGATACCCTTGCAGGATCAGCTGCGCCGCGACGCGGTCGCGGCGATCCTTGCGCTTCTTGTGCGAGAGGCCGGCATCCCACAGGGCGTCTTCCGCCGCGGCCGTCGTGCAGCGTTCATCCCAGAACACGACCGGCAGTCCGGTCGCCTCCGCAAGCCAGGCTCCGTACTCGCGGGCTTCCCTCGCCTTGATGCCTTCCTCGCCACCCGTGTGAAGAGGCAAGCCCACCACGAGGCCCACGATTTTCTCGGAGGCCACGACCCGCTGGAAGTATGCGGCATCGGCCTTGGCATCCTTGCGGTCGTACGTCTCGAAGGGAGACGCAATGAGCCGATCCGGATCGGAGACGGCGAGGCCGACGCGGACTGTGCCGAAGTCCACGCCGAGCAGGCGACCCGAAGGAAAGGTGGAATGGTTCGTCGGCATCGGGTATAAAGCCTTCATGTCCGTTGCCACGTTCGACACATTGAAGTTCGCCAACACGCTCAAGGCCTCCGGAGTTCCGGAGAAGCAAGCCGAAGCGCAGGCCGTTGCATTTGCCGAGGTCATCCAGGTTAATTTTAAGGAACTTGTCACCAAGGACGATCTGGACCAGGGCCTGGCCGCTACCACGAAGGATCTTCGCCAGGAAATCAACGATGCCGAGCAGCGGCTCAACATTAAGATTAACGATGTCGAGCAGCGGCTCAACGCGAAGATCGACAACCTGTCTTCCGATCTCAAAGTTCAAATCGCGCAGATCAAGGGCGAGCAGGTTCTGCTTCGCTGGATGATGGGCGCCACCTTCGCCAGCGTTCTCGCGGCCCTCGGCCTCCTCGCTCGACTGCTCTTCGTCATGCCCCGCTGACTCTCACAAGTAACGTTCCAGACCCTTCGCTTTGATTGCATCCACGAGTTTCTTCACGTCGGATTCGTGCTTGCGCGTCGTCACCAGAGTGGCGTCGCCATCGCGGATCACGATCAAGTCCGAGACGCCGAGCGTGCCGATCAGATGCTCGCCATCGGAGACGATCACGCAGTTCGCCGTGTCCACGCCGACATGCAGACCCTGGACCGTGTTGTTGTTCGCGTCCTGGGCATTGCGGCGTTCCAGCGCCAGCCAGCTTCCCACGTCGTCCCAAGTGTACGGTGCCCGCAGCACTAACACTTTCCCTGCGGCGGCGGCATCCTGCATCACCGCGAAATCGATGCTCGTTCCCTTGATGGCCGCATACTCGGCGTTAAAGATCGGCAGCCAGCCAGGGGTGCCGTGAGCCGCCGCGATCCGCAGCACCGAATCGTGAATGTCCGGGCGGCGCAGTTTCAATTCGCCGAGGATCGCGGCGGGTTTCCAGACGAAAATGCCGCTGTTCCACAGGTACTCACCGCCGGCCACATAGCGCTCGGCCGTCTCCTCGTCCGGCTTCTCCTTGAACTCCGTGACCGTACACGCCGGCACCTCCTGCCGCTTCCCGGCACTCGGCCCCAGACGAATGTAGCCGTAGCCCGTACTTGGGAACGTCGGCGGGATGCCGAAGGTGAGCAGTGACATCGGGTTGTCAGTCGCGAATTGCTCCGCGGCGTGGACCGCTCGGCGAAACTCCTGCTGGGGCTCGATCACGTGATCCGCCGGCATCACGATGATGGTCGCGTCCGGGTCGCTCTTCGCAATGAGGGCGGCACCGAGACCCACGCACGGCGCGGTATCCCGACGGCACGGTTCTCCGATCACGTTGCCCGCGGGCAACTCGGGAAGTTGCTCGATACTCGCGGCCTCGTACGCTTCGCCGGTGATGACCCACGTGCGTTCCGGCGGCACCTGCGCCGCGATGCGGTCCACGGTTTCTTGAAGCAGCGTGCGGTCGCCGGCGAACGAGAGAAACTGCTTGGGTCGGCTATTCCGGCTCCGCGGCCAGAACCGCGTACCCCCGCCGCCCGCCATGATCATCGCGTGAAGCATTGAAGCATGTCTCCCAAACTAAGATTCACCACAGAGGCCTCGCGCGGCTGAGCCGCCTTGAAGAGTTTTGAAACGCGGTGGCCCGAGAACAGAAAACAAGTAACCGCACCTTCTCGCCGAACACGGGGCACCGATGGAAACCTTTTTACAGCGTTTTGCGACTTTGTGGTGAATGACTACACACTCGCGGCTGCGGCTGCATGCCGCAGCGCCGGCACCGTGTCCTTGTGATCGCCCTGCACGTAAAAGCTCTCGCCGCCATCCGCGACCGTCCGAACCAGAATCGTCTTCCACGGGCGGAAGTAATAGCGTGGGTCGGTCTTGGGTGCCTGCCGGCGATAGTCGTCGTCCAGCGGGACGAGGTCGAACGCGGCAGTCGTGAACTTCGCGATCGTCTCGCCGTGCTGATGGGCCACGTTCCGCGCCATCGCCAGCGCCTTCAAATACACTTCTGGTCCCATCACGGCCGTGCCGAAGTTCAAAACGACCCCACCTTCGAGTTTCTTGATGTGCTCGGCGAAGACGAGGAAATCGGTGTAGCTGGCGCGGCCGAGCACGCCGCCGTCCGCGTTCGGGTGCTCGTGAATGATGTCGTAGCCAATGCCGATGTGAACCGTGACCGGGATGCGAAGCCGATACGCGGCGGCGAGCACCGAGGAATGCTTGAACGGGAAGAAGCCCTCGGCGATGGTCCGGCCGATGCTCTCGCCGAGGCCCAGGCCGTCCTTCACGCCGGCTGTGATCGCGTCGTTCATGCGGCCGGTTTCGTTCCACAAACCGAACTCGCCGGAGGAAACGTACTTCGCCACGCTTTCGGTGCTGGCTCCGATCAGGGCGAATTCCCAATCGTGGATTGGCCCCGCGCCGTTCATGGCGATGAGCGACACGAGCCCGCGTTCCATCAGGTCGATGAGGTGGAGTTGGGTGCCGGCGCGGAGTACGTGCGCGCCCATCATGAGGATGCGGCTCGCGCCGCGTTCCTTCGCTGCGGCCATCTTCTGGCCGATGATCGGGATCGAAGGATGCACGACGCTCAGAGGCGTATCGAGAGGTTGGAGGATGTCGAGAGTGAGGTCGTGCTGCCGATTCGCGAGCGGTTGAAGCCGGAGCTTCGTGCGGTCGAACTGGGGGAAGGGCATGGTCGCATTCCTCGTACTCGGAAGCGGGCTACCGACAGGGCAAATTCTATGCGTTCGTGGTTCCGCAATTCGACAGCGAGGATGGAGAAGGTTGACTTTCGCGCGAACATGGCGGAAAACGGAAGCACCTCTGGAGATTCCCATGCCGCGACCGACCCGCCGCACGTTTGCCAAGTCCGCCGCGTCCGCGGTCGCCCTCACGGCCGCGAGCTATTCCCGCGTACTCGGTGCCAACGACCGCGTGGCACTCGGCTTCATCGGCGTCGGCAACCGCGGCGACCAACTGCTCGACGCGTTCCTTCCACATAAAGATGCGGACGTTCGAGCCGTCTGCGATGTTTATGAACCCTATCTTCCCGCCGCGGTTGCGAAAATCGAGAAAGCCGGCGGGAACGCGAAACAGATCAAGGACTATCGCAAGCTGCTCGAAGTGAAAGACATCGACGCCGTGGTGATCGCGACGCCGGACCACTGGCACGCGCTCACGTTCGTCGAGGCGTGTCGGGCCGGGAAGCACGTGTACTGCGAGAAACCGTTGAGCCTGACTATCGGCGAAGGCCGACGCATGGCGGATGTCGCGAAGGAAACCAAGCGCGTCACGCAGGTGGGGCTGCATCGCCGCAGCACGCCGTTCGTGCAGGAGGCCGTGAAACTGATTCAATCCGGCGCGATCGGGAAGGTGACGGTGGCGAAGTGCTACCACTATCGGAACGAGACGCCGATGGGCATCGGCAGCCCGCCGGACGGCGAGCCGCCGGAAGGCCTCGACTACGACACGTGGCTCGGGCCGGCCAAGAAGGTGCCGTACAACGCGAACCACTGCCTCTACAAGTTCCGTTGGTTCTGGGACTACTCCGGCGGGCAACTCACGAACTTCGGCACGCACTACCTCGACGTCATTCAGTGGGCCATTCAACAAGATGCGCCGAAGGCCGTCGCGTGCCTCGGCGGCAAGTTCGGCACCGCGGATAACCGCGAGATCCCGGACACGTGCGAGGCGATCTGGGAATACGACAATTGCTTGGTCACGTTCAGTCAGTTCAACTGCAATGCGAGCGCGGGGAACCCGCGCGGTTCGAGCATGGAGTTCCGCGGCACGCTCGGCACGCTGCTCTTGGCCGACGGTGCGTCGGGATACGAGATCGTTCCCGAGAACGTGCGTACCGAGGAGATGCCGGCACTCAGCCCGATCGCACGTGCGGCGAACGCGAAGCAAGGCCGAGCCACGAAGCAGGCCCGATTGCCCGAGGCGAAGAAGGGCGAAGGCGAAAGTGCGACTCTGCACGCCCGCAGCTTCCTCGACGGCATCAAGAACGGCACCCCGACCACTTGCCCCGTGGAAGTGGGCCATCGTTCCACGAGCGCCACCCTGCTGGCCCGCATCGCCCTGATGCGCAAGAAGTACCTGACCTGGGACGCGAAAGCCGAACGGGTGACGAACGACCCCGAAGCGAACGAACTCCTCGGGTACGAGTACCGGAGCCCGTGGAAGCTGGGCTGAAACTCGGATACACTGCTCACATCCTCTTTTCATTCCCTCGGAGTCTTCCCGTGGCCATCATGCGAATCGAATGTCCCGAGTGCGGCGCGGGCTTGAAGTCTCCCACCGGGTTCGCGGCCGGCCAATCGGTCGCGTGCCCGAAGTGCGAGACCTACTTCACGGTCGAAGAACCGGAAGAAGTTCGCCCAACCAAGCCGAAGAAAGCCGTGAAGGCCGTCTCCTCCCGCGACGACGACGACGATGAGGAAGACGAGAAGCCCAAGAAGAAGAAAAAGAAGAAGAGCCGCGACGACGATGACGACGACGACGACGATGAAGGTGGCGGCAAGTCGTACAAGACGTCGCCGCTGCGCTTCATCGTGCTCGGCATTCTCGTCGTCATCATGGTCGTGCTGGGCATCATGTTGGTCGTGAGGAAGATGGATGAGAAGAAGCAGAACGAAGGTGCCAACGCGGGGCCGATCGAGGATGGAGCAGGGCCGCCTGAAGGCCAAGTTCCCGTGATCAGGAACCTCGGGGCCGGGGTTCCCAAGCTCCCAATGATCATTCCCAATATGGGCGGCGTTCAGCCTCCTCCGCCGGTGCTGGCACCGCCGCCGCCTGCCGGCATCGATCCCATCGCGGGGCTCTTCGGGCAGTCGCCGCGCGCCGGGACGGACGAGAGCGTGAAACTCCTCGAGACGCACCGGAAGAAATTGCTCGGAATGTGGGAAGGGACAGCCGCCGACGGCGCGCTTCACAAGATCGTCTATCAGGACAACGGCCAGTTCACGCACGAAATTTCGGGCGGGGGGAAGGGCTCCACCTCGGCGGGAACGTGGAACATCATGGGCCTGGTCGGTACTCGCGGTGTGAAGATCAACCGCGGCACCGTCAAGCTCAAGGTCGTCTTTGAAGGGGATGAACTGCTCCACGATACTGCCACGCCCGGCGAAACCGTGGTGCTGAAGAAGAAGTGATTTCCCTGGGAGCGCGGCCGTCTCGGCCGCAACATCGCAGGTGACTCGCCTTATCCACGGGAGCCTCAAGCGGCCGAGACGGCCGCGCTCCCAGGTTCTAGCTCTCCTCTTCCCGCGGGGCCGGCAGCAAGAACGACAGCACGAATGCGAAGAAGAATGCCGTGCCGCCGATGATCGCGGCCGCGGTCGCCACCTTGGCCGGATTCGGCCCCTCGAACATCGTCGAGAGGAACTCCGTGTTCAGCGTCGCGGCCATCGTGCCCAGCATGCGCGCCCCCACGTTCGTTGAGAAACCGGCTCCGGTTCCACGCAAATGCACCGGGAACACCTTCGGCAAATACTCGCTCATGTAGCTCATCTGGGCGACGGTCAGCAACCCGCAGCCGAAGATGGCCATCGCGAACCACGTGTAGTCTTCCTGCCGCAGGTAGAGGTAGCAGATCGGGAAGAGGACGATGCCCGGCACGAGGAACAACCTCAGCAGCAGCCGGCTCGGTAAGGTCGTGAGCAAGAGCGCGAAGAGGATGCGGCCGGTGAGCCCGCCGAGTTCCTGCCAGCGCTGAATGTCGCCGCGGCGATCCTTCAACTCCTGCCCGAACTCCTTTTTCTGCGCTCCGAGCTTGCCCTTCGCTTCCTTGAGCATGGCTTGACCCTTCTTGGCATCTTCGCCCGTCTGGCCCTTCAGTAGCACTTCGCGTTCCTCAAGCTTCTTCTCCTCACTGTCGTTGACGGCTCGTTTCGCGGCAATGTCCGGTAGGCCCGGCACGATCTGCGAAGGCGTGAGTTGCAGCGCTCCGAAGGCCGCCGCGTAGGCGCATGCCGAGAGCAGGGCCGTCACGATGGTCGTGCGTCGGAGGCCCGGTGCGAACAGTTCGCCGAAGCTGGCGCGGCGCAGCGTGCCCGTGCGCTTCTTTTCCGCCCACACGCGCGACTCGGGAACGAACGGCATGAGCAGAAGGATGAGCGCGCCCGGAATCAACCCGGTCAGCAGCGTGAAGCGCCAGGCCACATTGGCGGCATCGTGGCCTTCCGGCCAGGGAATCTCGGGCAGCACGCCGCCCTTCCCGGCCGCGGCCACGATCAGCTTGTAGACCTCGGTGACGAAGATGCCGCCGAGCGAGGCGAACGCGAGCGTCCACCCGATCACGAGTTCGCGCGTCCGCTTGTTCTCGAAGAGTTCGGCAAGCCAGGTCACGGCGGCGACCATTTCGACGCAGACGCCGATGAACGTGGTACAGCGGAAGAGTACGAGTTGCCACAGCTCGGTGCTGAAGGCGGCGGCGACGGGCGAGAACGAGTAGATGATGATGCTGCCGACCATCACGGTCTTGCGTCCGAGGCGATCGACGAGCCAGCCGCCGAGGAGGCCGAAGATGCCGCCGCAGAGGGCCGCGATCCAGAGCATGCGGCCCGTCCAAAGTCGCACGGCGTCGCTGTCGACCTTCTGTTTCAAGAGTTCCGCGAGAGCATCCGCTCCGATCACCGGGAACATGAGCAGTTCGTAGGTGTCGAAGAGGAAGCCGATGGCGGCGACCGCGAGAACCAGCGCACGCGTGATGGGAGCAAGACCGACCGATGGGCCGGGGATAGATGCGGACACGGGTCGATCTCCGAGATGCGAAACGGGCAGGATTGCCAGGCGGGGCTTCGCTGGTATACCCGCCACTCTCGGCACCGGCTACCCATTGCAAAGACGCTGGCGAGGCGTAACCATGTACCGAAGTCCGATCGCACCTTTCCTCGGAGTTCAACACCATGCGCCTCTCCTGCCTGCTCGTCGCCTGCACGTTTCTTCTCGCGCCGGTTACCTCGGCCCGCGCCGACGACACCAAGGACACCAAGGAGTTCCTCAACCCCGAAAACTGGGAAGGCCGCGCCGACATCTGGAAGATCGAGAACGGCACCATCGTCGGCGAGACCAAGGAAGACCCCAAGTACAACACGTTCTTCTGCTCGAAGAAGAAGTACTCGGACTTCGAACTGTCGTGCAAGGTGCTGCTCAAGGACGGCGTGGGGAACAGCGGCTTCCAGATTCGCAGCACGCTCCGCGACGAGAAGAAGTTCGTCGTCGCCGGGCCGCAGGTGGACATCGGAAAGGGATACTGGGGCAGCCTCTACGGCGAAGGCGTCGGCGGCATGATGAAGGCCTCCGATCCCAAGACGATCGCGAAGGCCGTGAAGGAAACCGAGTTCAACGACTACTACATCCTGGCCAAGGGCACGCGGATCACCATCAAGATCAACGGCGAAACGATGGTCGACCAAGACTTCCCGACCCTGCCCGGCAAGGATGCGAAGGACGCTCCGAAGGATGGGATCATCGCGTTCCAGTGCCACGCGGGCTACCCGGCCATGCGCGTCGAATTCAAGGACGTGAAGTTTAAGAATCTGGCGAAGTGATGGGCCGAGAAATGCCAACGGACGGGTGATGCCGTTCCGGTGAGCGTGCGGAAGGCAGTAGCGGCTGACCCGGTTCGGCTCGGTCAGCCGCGAACTTCGGCATCGGTGGCTTTGACCGCGATGCCGGAGATCGCGGGCTTCGTTCCGTGGATCGCTTCGTACACCTCTTCGCGGTGGACGGGCACATCCTTCGGAGCGACGATCCCGAGCCGAACCTTGTCGCCGCGGATCTCGATCACCGTCACAACGACATCGCTGTTGATGACGATGGACTCATTTTTTTTTCTGGACAAGACGAGCATCGGTGTCTATCTTTCGGTGAACGGACAAACTCTCGATCCGTTTCCCAGTGGTATGCGGACGCGATGTCTCCCGCACCGCGCGGGGAATCTGCGCCCGTCAAATCTATTCCACTGTAAAACCGGGTTGGTTGAACCGTCAAGGAGCAAACCGGGGTAAGTGCCCGATTTTCCCCAGATTTTTGTTGACGACGCACAAAAGAGGTGAATTCTTCTCCAGCTCCAGAACCCGTCTCGGCAGCTCAAATCGGACTCCGTGCGGGTCCAGACCTTCGCCAAGTGTCCGGTCAGGGGCCGCCGATGAGGCGAATCCCTTCGTCCGCGGGCTGCGACCGATAGAATTTTGCGATGCGTCGCACGGTCGGATCGGGGTCCGATTCCGCTAGGCGCAGAACCCACCCCGGCGCGGGTAGCTTCTTCTCGCCGTTCAACTCCATGATCACGCGTGCGGCCCCGGCGCGAACCCCGGGATCCGCGTCCTGGCTCAACCGCTGGAGCCACGGTTCGGGGTCCGTGAAGTCGTCGTCGTAGCGCAGGTCGAGCAGCAACTTCAAGCGTTCGCCCGCATTGGGATCGACGAGCCGGTGGCCCAGCGAAATCTCGCCATCGCTCCGCCCGCGGCTCACGAGTGCCGCCCGGCAGATCTTCCGCACGTCCGCATCCTCATCGTGGAGCCAGCTGAAGAGCGCCTCGTCTCCGAGCACGGGTTCGCCTTCCGTCGCGGGACCGACCGCGAAGAGTGCGGCCCGTCGAATTTCGGGCTCCGCCGCCTGGAGCATCGGCACGAGTTCGCCGCGCATCGCGAGGTGCGGTTCGGTCGCGGCGCGAATGGCCGCCAATCTCGCTTCGATCGGTTTCATTTGAAGCGTGGCGCTAACGGCTTCGCGGCACTTCCCAGGTTGAATGCCGCCAGTTCGCCGAACCACTGCCGGCAGCAAGGGCGTGAGCGCCTCGCGTTCGCTCGCGCTACAAGCGAGGTAAACATCGAGCAATTTTGAAGAGAGGAGCACGGCGCGGGAGTCGTCGGGGGGCAAGGACTCGAGATGGCTCCGGAGTGCGTTCGCGGCCGCGCCGCGAACCGGTGGCTCGGCCGCTTTCAAAAGCTCCGCGAGTTGGTTCGGCCCCTCGTCGCCTCGGGTGGCCAGCGATTCGGCCCACTTCGTGCGCTCGTCTTCCGTCGCAGCCGACTTCAATCGATGAACGGCGTACTTCGTTTGGAGGCCGTTCCAATTTGCCCCGGCCCAGACGCCGACCGCGACCAGTGCGAGGCCGAACATCAGTGCCCCGCTTCGAACCCATTTCCGCGCCATGACGATCCTCCAGACGAGCGGAAGAATCTATCCCGCCGTGGAGAATCG
>JAYTGN010000119.1:0-15808 GCA_043733485.1 Gemmataceae bacterium | reverse complement strand
ACGTAAGTCGCCGGGTCTCTAAAGCACCCGGCGACTTACGTCGCCGGTTCGCCAGTTTCGATCACTCTTTCACGAACGTGGTGCTTTCTTCCTTCACGATCGGCGTCTTCAGCTGATCGCAGGAGAGTTGCACCCGGAAGCGGAGGTCGCCGGCCGCGTTCCCCTTCACGCGGACCCGGTACACCATTTCGCCCTTCACTCCCAAAGTCGGGAGCGAGTCGAAGGTGAGTTGCTGGCCGGTGGCCTTCACGGCTCCGGTCTGATTCGTGCCGGTCGTGGCTCCGACGAACTCGGTGCTGTCGGCAAGGCCCGCCGCCAGTTGCACGTTCGTGCAAGGCCCGGTACCGCTGTTCAACACGCGAATCTCGTAGGTCACTTCCTTGCCCACCGAGACGGGATTCTCGAGACCGACCACTTCGAAGCGAATCGCGGCGACGCCTTCAGCAACGATGGTGGTCTCGGCCTTGGCTTCGAGGCCGCGACCGGGGCGAACCGGAGCGCCGCCCGCGGGGGCGATGTTCGCCGGGCCGGCCTGAGCGACGGTTCGCAGCGCGGATCCTTGCGGGTCGGTGGCGGCGGAAGCTCGCAGTTTCATGGTCACGGTGCGGTTGCTGCCGGCCGGCAGGGCCGGGAGCCGCCAGGTCGCGGTGCGGCCATTGCAGCTACCGCCGTCGCTGGCCTGATTGATCCACTCGAAGCCTTCCGGCAGCACGCTCTGGAGCAGCACCGGATCGGTGGTCGCAGTGCCGGGGTTGGACAGTTCGATCGTGTAGGTCGGCTCGGCGCGAACCAGACACTTCGCCGGGCCGGTCTGCTTCACGACCAGCATCGGTTCGACGACGTTGGTGGAAGCCTTCGCGGTGGCGTCTTGGCTGCCGTCCGCGGTCACGGTGATCTGGCACCATTGCAGGCCGGCCTTGGCGGCCGCGACCTTCAGCATCACGACCTTGGTTTCGCCCGGAGGCAGGTTCTCGAGCGGAGCTTCGATCACGACGCCCTGCGTGTGCAGGAGGCCGTCGGAAAGCTGGGCTCGCACGATGGCTCGCGGCGCGGGGCCGGTGCCGCTGTTGGTCACCTTGATCTGGAAGCCCGTCTCTTCGCCGGCCCGGCACACTTCCGCACTCGTGACGGCGACCGCGATGCGCGGGCGAGTCACGCGGGTGCGGGCATCCACGGCCGAGGTGAACGACACCGTCGCGCGGCTCCGCGCTTCACCTTCATCCGAAGGCTTTACCCGAACCGTGATCTGCTTCTCGCTGCCCGCTTCGAGCGAACCGACGAGCCACGCAAGGCGGTCGCCGTTCAGTTCGCCGACCGGATCACTACCAACGTACTTGGAACCGGCGGGCAGTTCGGCATCGACGCGAACGTTCGAGACGGCCGCGGTGCTCGTGTTGCGAATGATCAACTTGTACGCGAACTCCTGCCCGAAGACGACGGACTCGGGGCAGACGGCTTCCACCGTCACGCTCGGAGTCGTGCGAGCGGGCAGTACGCCGGGTGCGAGAGTCGTGGGAGCAACCGCGGCCGGTGCGGGCGTGGTAGGCGTCGTCACGGCGGCGGGTGGGTTGCTCGGCGTCACGGCCGGGAACGGGCTCGGGCTTGTGCCGATTGGAGGAATGCTCGGGCTCGGAGGCACGGGAACCATGCTCGGCGTGCCACCCACGGGAGTGGGCAGCGGCGTGGCCGGTGGGAACTTCGATTCGGACACGTCCACGGTCGGCGGCGTCACCGGTCTCGACGGGATCGTCGGGATCGATGGCACAGGAGTGCCCGTACTCGGCGGCATGGCGCTGGGCCGGAAGCTCGGGACTTCCATGTTCGGCGGCGGAATCTGCGTTCCACCCGCGGGTCGAACGCCATCGCTGCCAGCCATCACCGGGTTGGTGATGCGGGGGCGGATGGCGCTGGCCGGCTGAACGCCGGTCGGTTGGGTCGGCGTGTATCCAGGAGGGGGGGGGAGGTAGCCGCCGGTCGGCTGTACCCCCGTCGGTTGCTTGGGTTGGTAGCCGGGAGGTGCCGCGGTGGGCGTCCACTCCGAGTAAGGCCGCACGGTCGTGGCCGGCAACGTGCCGGACGACGCGGGCGGAGCCGGCGGCGGGTAAGACCCGCCGGGCTGTTGGGCCACTACCGTTCCCAGGGCCAGTAGCCCCACCGCGGCCAACGCGGTTAACATGACGGGTCGTTTACGCACGGCCAATTCCCCCTAAGGACTAGCGCGAAGCCGCAAGCGGCTTAGCTACGGGCTCCAGCGCCTTCCCCCGAAGGTGTTGCCGGAGCCGGATACTTGATCGCGTTCTTCACCAACTTCGCCCGGATCGCCTCGCTCAGGTCGATCCCGGTCTGCTCGCTCAAGAGCAGCACGATGTTCGCCACATCCGCCAGTTCGTCCGCGATGGCCGTGCGAAGGTTCGCATCGGCGGGCGCGGCTCGCGATTCTTCCGGAGTCAGCCAGCGGAAGATGTCGCACAGTTCTCCCACCTCGCTGGCCAGCGCCATCGTGAGGTTCTTGGGGCTGTGGTACGGCTCCCACCCGCGGGCCTCGGCGAACCGACGAATCGCGGCCTTCAGCGTTTCCACCGAGGTGGTCGCATCGGACATCGCGGGCTACTCGGTTGTTTCAGCGTTCGGGTGGGCCGCCGTGCAGTTTCCCCCTGCGGCGATCCACCCGTTCGGCGGCGAACCATAACAAAGCCGCTGTGTGTGTCAACGGGAGATCGCGTGAAAGTTTAGCCGCGACGCGGAGTCTTCGGAGCGGAGCGCGACAGGTGTCGCGGCTAATCGGTCAACGAATATAATCTCCGCATGGATACCGCGTCCGTTCGACTCGAATTTCGCACCGACGGCGTCGCGCTGCTCACCATCGATCAGCCCGGTGCGAGGGTGAACGTACTCACCGAGCAACTCTGGACCGATCTCGAAACGGCCATCGATTCGCTGATGTCGCGCAAGGATGTGAAGGGGCTCGTGATCGCCAGTGGGAAGCCCGGCGTCTTCATTGCCGGCGCGGATTTGAAGTTGCTGGCGAACGCACCGGCCCCAAACGACCCCGCGGTGCGGGCGTTCATCGAGCAGGGGCTTCGCGTCTTGGAGAAGCTGGAAGCGCTGCCGTTTCCCACGTGCGCGGCAATCGACGGGGCGGCCCTCGGCGGCGGTCTCGAAGTGGCGCTGGCCTGCGATATCCGAATCGTTAGTGACAACCCGAAGGTGCAACTCGGTTTGCCCGAAGTGAAGTTGGGGCTGATTCCCGGCTGGGGCGGAACTCAGCGATTGCCGAGAATCGTAGGCTTGGAATACGCGAGGCGAATGTTAAGTACCGGTGAACCGCTGCTCACTGAGGAAGCGGTTCAATGTGGTTTGGTGGAACTGGCTCCCGATCGGCTCTTACCGGTCGCCGTCGAACTCCTGTTGCGTCGAGACGTTGCGGGCGTCCGCTTCGCGAAGCAGCAACCGATGGAGCAGGGTGAGCGGGCCAACCTGTTGCCGTTGAAGGAAGGCATCGCTCACGAAACCGAAGCCTTCATGCGCTTGGCCGGTTCACCGGAATCGAAGCGGCTCATCGGCGAGTTCTTCGCCAGCCGCAAGAAGTGAGTCGCATAATGGCACGCTATCGCGCTTCGGATTTGATCGACTTCGCGACCCGCCTCTTCGAGGCCGCCGGTTGCGACGGCGACAAGCCCGCGACTATCGCGACCAAGTTGGTGGAAGCGGACCTACTCGGTCACACCACGCACGGATTGCAACTCGCTCCGACCTACCTCGCGGAACTGGCATCCGGCTCCATGCTGGCCCAGGGTGAACCGACGATCGTCGCGGATCGAACTGCCGCCGTCACGTGGGATGGCCGCCGATTGCCCGGCGTGTGGCTCGCGGCACGGGCCGTGAACCTCGCGGTGGAGCGAGCCGCAACTTGCGGCGTCGTCACGGTCGTCATCCGCCACAGTCATCACATCGGGTGCCTGGCCGCGTTCTTGCAACAGGCCACGGATCGCGGGTTCATGATCGTGCTCGCAAGTTCCGACCCGGCCTCGGCCATCGTCGCACCGTTCGGTGGCCGCAAAGCCGCGTTCACGCCCAACCCCTTCGCCATCGGCATCCCGACCGACGGCGAGCCGATCCTCATCGACATCAGTGCCTCCATCACGACCAACGGAATGTCGAACCGATTGCGAAGCGAAGGAAAGCGTTACCCCGGTGCGTGGGCGCTCGATGCCGAGGGCCGACCCACCGACGACCCAGCAACTCTGTTCGCGAATCCACCGGGGACGATTCTCCCCATCGGCGGCCAAGATCACGGCCATAAAGGCTACGGCCTCGCGCTCATGGTGGAAGCGCTGACTCAAGGCTTGAGTGGCTTCGGTCGGGCCGATGGGCCGACGCGACTGGGTGCCTCGGTGTTCGTTCAAGTGATCGATCCAGCCGCGTTCGGCGGCCGGGACGAGTTTCAACATCAAACCGGTTGGCTGGCCTCGGCGTGTCGCGACAACCCACCGGCCCCTGGCGTGACGGCGGTTCGATTGCCGGGTCAACGCGGCCTCGAATGCAAGCGCGAAGCACTCAAGGAAGGGGTGGAACTTTACCCCGCGATCGCGACCGCGCTTGCACCGTTTGCCGAGAAGTTCGGCATCGCGGTTCCGCGACCGTTGACGTGAGTGAGACGAGTTGATCGGAAGAGTATGCCCGACAGGAGTTGAACCTGTAACCTTCGGCTTCGGAGGCCGACACTCTATCCAGTTGAGCTACGGGCACGTGATGCCAACAACCTTCGCAGTCTTCCGCGTTTCCGAACTTCGATGCGAACGGTTACGACTTCAGAATTTTAGTCGCTTTCAATCCGTTTACAACTGCTCCGCGAACAAATCGCGGACGCGGATCGAGCGTTCGGGTCTCAGATCAGTCGGAACTTAAGGCAGCACTTCATTTACCGGAATCGTGCCGAGTCGTTTGCTGCCGATGGCGACGGGGACGGTATCGCTGGGGACGTAGGTCAGTTTTTCGCGGAGGGTAACGGAGCCGCGTGGAGCGTAAATGAGTTTCTTGCGGTAGGTGGGTCGCATGCCGCCGCGGGGGTGGGTATAAACCTCGATGCGGCGGTGGATCAGGTTCACGATCCAGTAAACCTCGATGTTCGCGGCAGCATAGGTTTGCAACTTCTCGCCGCGATCTTCCTTGAGAGAGGAATCGGCAACCTCCACCAGGAGAGCGATATTGTCGGGATAGGGGTGCCGAGCATCGTAAGCATCTTCGGGGCCGGATGCGACGACGATGTCCGGCTCCGGCTCGCTATCGCTGGACGGAATGCTGATCGAGGATTGCTGGCGGACGACCCAAGCGTCTCCGAACAGGCGCTCGAGCCGACGCGAGAGGCGACTGACCGCCGAGGCATGTGGAGGGTTGATTCCCACCTTGGCGACAATCCAACCGTTGAGAAGTTCGACCCGGTCGTTCTCGCCCAAGAAACCGGTTTCGATCAGGTAGTGATACTCTTCGAGGCTAAAGCGTCGGACCGGAAGCGAGGAAATAGCGGGAAGCAATGTCTCGAGTGAAGCTTTCGGTTTACGGATGTTCGGAGCAACGGAACTCATACAAACCTCCACTCGATGCAACCAGTATACGGCACTCAGTACCCCACGTACTTCGCATCGAGCGTGCGGGCCCGGTCGATCTCGCTCGTGCCCTTGATGATCGCGCGGCAGAAAGCGTCAGTCGGTAAGGGCGACGTTCGTTATTTCGACGAGTTGCCTGCCGATGTCGACCGTGTAGTAGACCGCCAGCGGCGAAACCACGATCCTCCAAAGTCCCTCGCAGATGTGTTCGCCAGTTCCGATCGGGTCGAGGCTCAGTTGCTGTTCGGCCTTTTCAACAGCACTCCGGACTGCCGCTGGGTCGGGTGAAGCCACCCAGACCCAGTGAAGCTCACTTCGTCCGTCGGGATCCCAGATCACTGTGAAGCTCATACCTGCACCTTAGCCCCGTAGGTTGCCGAGTCGGCCGCTTCCAGGGCACGAACGAAATCCCGTGAGTAAGCTTCGTCGAATGCTCCGATCCGCTCTCGCTCGGCCTGGAGCGCGTCGAGCATCGCGAAGACGCTGACGGAGGAATATCGCGGGCCGGGACGAGCGAGCCGTCGCCCCGCCTCGGCGATGATCTTCGCTTCCCTCGGGTCGATCGCTCCGACAGTCGCGCCGTTCGCATCGCGGATCATCACCGTCGAACTCGCGCCGGCCAACACCTGGGCCTGCGCTTCAGTCAGCATGATTTCCGGCATGGGTCACCTCCCCCACAATCATAGCATCGGCGTCCGATATAAATCCATGCGACTCAATGTCCCACGTACTTCGCATAGAGCGTGCGGGCTCGGTCGATCTCACTCGTGCCCTTGATGATCGCGCGGCCATCGGGGAACACCGTGAACTCGTACGGCTCGCCCTTCTCCTGGAGTTGGAACTTCAACAAGAACTTGTTGAAGCTCACGATACCGCTCGTGCGCAGGACGATGGCCAGTTGTTCGAAGTCGAGCTTGCCCGAAGCGCGATGGCTCACCTGCACGGCATTGCGGCCGCACAGCGTCGTGGTCTGCGTGCCGTGGGCACCATCGAGCCACTCGAAGACGCGCTTCGCACAGCACGGGCACTCACCTTTACGACCCTTCAACGGTGCGACCTTCACCCGGCGATTCGTGTTCTCCCACACGTCGATCATGAGCAGTTCGCGGCTGATTGCGTCCTTATTGCCCGAGAGCAGTTTCAAGGCTTCGGCGGCTTGGTAGCTGGCGACGATGTTCACGATGGGCGCGAGCACGCCAGCAGTTTCACACGTGCCGACATCGCCGGGTCCGGGTGCCGCTTCGAACACGCAGCGGAGGCAGGGCGTCTCGCCGGGCACGATCGTCATCGTCATGCCGGTGCTGCCGACCGCGCCGCCGTACACCCACGGCTTGCCGAGTTTGATCGCCACATCGTTGATGAGATACCGCACCTCGAAGTTATCCGAGCCGTCCAGGATCATGTCCGAATCGCGGCACAGATCTTCGATGTTGGTGCGGTCGATGTCCGCGACCACGGGCTCGACAACGACGGAGGAATTGATCTGCCGCAGCTTGATGGCGGCAGCTTCGGACTTGGGCAGGTTCCCCTCGACATCGGATTCGTCGAACAACACCTGGCGCTGGAGGTTGCTCGGCTCGACGAAGTCGCGATCCACGATTCGTATGAAGCCGACGCCGGCGCGGACGAGCACGTTGGCGAGCACGGTGCCGAGCGCCCCGCACCCGCACAGTGTGACGCGGCTGGCGAGCAACTTCTCCTGGCCGGCCTTGCCCATGCCGGGGAAGCGCATCTGTCGGGAGTAGCGTTCGAGGGGGTAGGTTTCGGTCATTGTGCGCCGATGCCGTTCTCTTTCAGAAACTCTTGCAGGAAGCGGATCTGTTGCTTGGGCCAACCTTCGGACTTGGCGAACCCGGCGAGCGTGGCGAAGTCTTCCTTCACGCGGCGGAACTGGTCGCCGGTGAGCCGCTGGAAGTAACCCACGAGGTAGTTCATCGCTTCCTCGGCGACTGCCGCATCGAGCATGGTCTCGTCGGTGCCTTCGAGGAAGACGTAGGCGTGCAGCGCCGCAAGTAGCAGCGGATGGACGCCGAGTTCTTCCGGGATGAGCGGAAAGACGGCGGCCCCTTCGGGCGTCTCCTCGGGTGTGGCGGGTGCTTCTTCCATCAGCCACCTGCCACGGCGGGGATCAGCGCGACGATCACACCATCGGCGACGGGCGTGTTCATCTCGTCGAGGTAGCGGATGTCTTCATCGTTGACGAAGACGTTGACGTAGGGCCGAAGCTTGCCGCCGTCGAAGAGCTTCGTGGTGAGGCCGGGATACTGGCGCAGCAAGTCGTCGAGCGCGGCCTTCACCGTAGGCCCGGCGACCTCGACTTCGGCCTTGCCGCCGGCCTGCTCCCGCATCGGCGTCGGAATCTGAATCTTGATTGCCATAGTTTCCCCGTAGGGCAGGTCGAGGCTTTGCGAGACCCGCCGGAGAGCGAAGACGGCGGGTCTCGCAAAGCCTCGACCCGCCCTACAAAAGCTCACACCAATACCGGTTCGCCGACGCGAAGCCCGGTCGCTTCTTCGAACTCGAGCAGGCTCGGCTTGATGACCGCCGGCGCATCGAGGGTATCGAACACCGCGTCCTGCGTCTTGAGCCCGTTGCCCGTGATGCAGATGACGATCTCTTCATCCCGAGGCAACTTGCCTTGTTCGAGCAACTTCCGAGTCACGGCCACGGTCGTGCCGCCCGCCGTCTCCGCGAACACACCCTCGGTCTGAGCCAGCAGCAACATGCCTTCGATGATCTCATCGTCGGTCACGTCTTCGGCCCAACCGCCGGAATCGCGGATGAGCTTCGCCGCGAAGTAGCCGTCGGCCGGGTCGCCGATGGCGAGGCTCTTACAAATGGTGTTCGGCTTGCGAACCGGGCGGTGCCGTTCGCGGTTGCTCTTCACGCAATCGGTGATCGGATTGCACCCCGTGGCCTGGGCTCCCCACATCTTCGTCGTCACGGGTTGATCCACGAGCCCGACGAGGTTCAGTTCCGTGAACGCCTTGTGAATCTTGCCGATGAGCGCCCCGCCGGCCATCGGGCAGACAACGTGCTGCGGGAAGCGCCAGCCGAGGTCTTCCGCGATCTCGAAGCCCATGCTCTTCGAGCCTTCGGCGTAGAAGGCGCGGAGGTTCACGTTCACCATGCCCCACTTGTACTTGTCCGCGATCTGCGAGCAAAGGCGGTTCACCTCGTCGTAGGTGCCGGTGACGCCGATGACCCGTGCACCGTAAACCGCGGTGCCGTAGATCTTGGTGCGTTCGAGATCGGCGGGCACGAGAATGAAGGTGTCGAGGCCGGCGGACGCCGCGAGGGCCGCGACGCTGTTGGCGAGATTGCCGGTGCTGGCGCAGCCCACGGTTCGCATGCCGAACTCGCGGGCCTTCGAGAGCGCCACCGACACGACGCGGTCCTTGAACGAGAGCGTCGGGAAATTGACGGCGTCGTTCTTGATCCAGAGCTTCTCGACGCCCAATGCATCGGCGAGGCGGTCGGCGCGAATCAACGGCGTGCCGCCGACCTGCGGGCCGACCGTTGGTTCGCCGTCCAGCGGCAGCAGTTCGCGATAGCGCCACATCGTCTTCGGCCGGCGAGCGATCTTCTCGCGGCTCATCGCGACCTTGGCGCGAGCGTAGTCGTAGTCCACCTCCAGCGGGCCGAAATCGTCCGGGCAGTAGTTGCTGGGCGACTTCGGGAAGAGCTTGCCGCACACGCGGCACTTGAGTCCGGTGACGAAATCGAGGCTGGCCACGAGTCGCTCCCGAAACCCGGTTTCTGCTCTGGAAACCGGGTTTCTCGACGGTGAAAGAAACCCGGTTTCCAAAGCAGAAACCGGGTTTCGATGATTCCGCGAGCATCTATCCAGGGTTGGTGGTGAGATAAGAGAACGGCGGATGCGCACACCCGCACGAGATCTTATCTTCCCCGACCATACCGCAACCCGTCGTCGGGAGGCAGCGTTTGTCGGGCAGGAGTTAGCACCTGCACCTGGGATCGAACCGTGCGGTTCGATGCTCCGGCCGGTTGCTGTGGCTTCGTCGGGCCTGGCCCCTCAGCCACTCTGGATAAGATACTCACCAGTTTGTTCGGCCCATTCTTGCGAATGGGTGTGAGGTGAAGATAAGAGCGCGAACGCGGGTCGGCAACTCCAACTCGTGAAAAAGTGTTTACCAGCGGCTCGCTTCAACTGCAATCGCGTGGCCGCCGCGGGAACGAGGCAACGCCGGCAGATCGGTCCGCGCTTCGCCCCGAATTCCCGCGCGAATCACCAGCACGCGCTGTCGCGATTCGCTCTTGGCTTCCACCCCGAACATCGCGGCACCGAGCGTCTCGGTGGCAGTGGCCGGCGAGCCGATCACGAGGTACTCGCCCGGCCCGAGCGTCACGTCGAATCCGAGGCCCGGATAGCGTTCCAGTGGAATCTCGCCCTGAAGCGAGAAGCCGGTTGAATCGCTCGTGGGGCGAATCCAGTCTTGCCGTTCGCCGTGTTGAATCTGCGGCTCGCAGCGCACCTTCACGCGGCCATCGGCAGTCGCCTCCGGCTTCACGAGGATGCCGCCATTCGCGGAGCGAAGCTTGACCTCATCGCGCGAGCCCGACAGGTCCGCCAGCACGCGGTACTCGCACTTCTCGATCGGCCCCACCGTGGGCAGCACCGCATCGGTTCGACTGGCGAAGGTCAGCCCCTGCGGATTGACGGCTTCGGACTCCGATTCGAGCAATTTCTGGAAGGCTCGTGGCAAGTTGCCGGCGAACGCGACCACGCGCAGCCCGTTTTCTTCGAGCAAAGCCCGCGTCTTCGGCGGCAGCGGGGAAGATTCATTCGCCCAAAGGTCGCGGTCGAGGAGCGGGTCGCCGACGGGCCGTTCGAAGAGCACCGATTCGAGGTAAACGCCGGGCGTCTGATCGGGGGCGATTGCGTTGCCGAACGCGTTGCCGAACCCGCCGACCGAGTACGGCGATTTCGATTGAATGGCAACGGGCTTCGCGGGCCGCAAGAATGCGAATGGGCCGTCGCGATCGGTGTGGCAACCGGTCGCGAACAGACACAACACAATCGGCCACACCGCGCGGCGCATAGAGCCCCCGATTACTGCTTGAGTGGCAGCGGAATACCGAGGGTGGCTCGCGGCGTCAAGAGTTGATCGCAAGCGAGAGGCACAACGGGGTGTGACTCTCGAAGTAAGCATGGGTGGCACGGTGTCGCCCAGAACACCGGCTGGAAGCCGGTGCCACCCTGGTAAACAGAGGTTGGCTCACGTGAGGGCGTGGAGGCGAGACTTGCGCATGTGCAGGGGGGCGAGCGGCAGGAAGAGTTGCCCGCCGAACCAGCCGCCGACCATGGCGGCCACGAGTACGCCGAAGGCGACGCCGAGGATGGCGACGGGATCCTGCGGACTGTCCACGGCGAGGTTCATCCACTTGAGCAGGTATTCTTCGGGTTGGGAGAATTCGCCGCGAACGATGCCGAGGATGCAGCCGCCGATGCCGCCGAGTAGTCCGGCATAGATCCCGTGGCGAAGGCCGGCACCGGTTCCCGCGCCGGCGAACGCACCGCCCACCAGTACGGCGAGCGTGGCGATTTGCCAACTCATGAACTTCCCCTGCCCGCGGCTCTCGACCTTCAGCATTCCGCCCGAGGCCTTCTCCGCGCCGTGGCGCGCCTTCTCGGCCAAGGCCATTCCCATAACGACCACCAGGGCACCGATCAGCACGCGATACCACAGGGTGGGCCGGGCGGTGTCGCGCGGAGTATCCTGGTGGAGTTCGATGGAACTCGACTTCTTTTGGATGAGTGGAGGGGGCAGGTCGAGTTCGGGCACGGCGGCCCAGAACCACGCGCCGACGGCACCGGCAATCGCACCCGTCGCGATCAGCAGCACGGGTTGAAGCAGCAACACGAGTTGGGCTGGCGGCGCTCCCGCCGCGACTTCCGCCGCGAGAAACAGACCGCCACAGAATCCGCCGACGACCGCGCCGAGCGAGATGCCCTTCGTTCGTCCGGCCGAGGCCAACACCGCCCCGAACCCGGCCGCGAACACCTGGAGAACGAAGACCGCAATGAGCGCTTCGGCCGAGTGCCACCAACTCCCCGCATCTTCGAGCGTTGCCAGAACCCAGCCGCTCGTGAGTTTGCGGAGGCCGAGGTAGAGGCCGAGGGCGACCACGGTGCCGACGAACGCACGAGCGCCGGGGGTGGCTTTCGCAAGCACGATGGGATCGTGCCCCGCTCCATTGGAGAGGGGCGGCGCTTCATCCGGCATCAGCAGCAGGCCGCTGCATCGCGGGCACCGCGACACACCGGTGAAGGCCGACTGACATTCGGGGCAAAACAGTAACATGGAAGTCCGGTTCGGAGGGACGCGGAGTGCAGCGCATTGCTACTTGAAGTGAGCTTAGAACAGAATTTCGCGAAGTGCGGTCCGACCGTGCGAAGTAACTGAGCTCAAATCGCTCCCAGCCCGACGCCGTTCAGGATTGCGGTGTTCATCGTGCCGTCGTGAATGGTGAAGACTCCGGGGAAGCGGGCATCCCAGGGTTCGTTCGCGATCGGGCAATACTGCCGACCGTTGGACTCGATGGCCGCCACGCCGGGGATGTGGGCCGCGATGCTCGCCGAGTGAATGAGCGACGCCCCCACGCAGGTGAGATCCTGCACGCATCGGAAGAGCCCGTACTTCTGGGCCGCCGCCGCGAGCAGCAGCGTTTGCGTTTGCCCCTTGCACGCCTTGAACGCCACGCCGGTGTAGCCCATCTCGCGGGCCAGTTGCAGGCTCTCCAGGTCGACGAGTGATTCGTCGATCACGACCGGCTTGAACTTCGCGGCCTCGTGCATCGCGTTCTGCCGGTTCGCCTTCAAGTCGCGGGCCGTCGGCTGCTCGATGTACTGCACGCGCTCGAACGCCGCCAGGGCCTTCTCCTGAAGGAGACGGAGGAAATCGAGCAGATACTGCACGTTCTGGCAGCGCTCGTTGAAGTCGAGCGAGTACCACCACACCGTGACCCCGCGCTGTCGTTGGGTCTGTTCCGCGACCCAGTTCACGGCAACCACGCGGTCTACATCCCAGTTCAAATCGTCGCCGTTGAGCTTGATTTTGAGGTGGGTGAGGCCATCGCGGGCGATCCAGTCGCCGAGGTGTTCGGGGATGCCGTCGCCGATGGGCTTCTTCACGTCGTCGGGTGTGAGGGGGTCGAGCGCCCCGACCAAATGATAGAGCGGCATCCGCGGCTTCGGTTCCCTCGTCACGTACTGGTCGAGCGTTTCACCGGCGAACTCGGGACCGAGGTAGCGGCCGAGATCGTGCGGCAGAAACTCGGGCCCGTAAGTGTGGAAGCAATTGAGCCCGAGCACCTTCCCGTAGGCGTCGTGGATCGCGGCATCGAATGGGCTTGCGGCCACCAGCGCCGCCAGCACCGGGATCGGCACCCCGAGCGCGAGTTCCTTTTGAACCGGCCCGAGGTGTTCGAGGAAGCGCGGTTCGAGCAGGTGGCCGAGTTCGATCGGGTGGCCGAACTCCGTGCATTCCTGGACCGTTTCCCAGAAGTCGGTCGCGAGTTCCTTCATGATGCGGAGCGTCTGTTCGTAGCCGAGCGTCTTGGAGGGGAAGGCCCAGATGTTGCCGAGCGGCATGGATCCGAAGCCGGTCGCGGTCTTGCCGGACCGCATCTCCACGGTGACCTTCGCGTTCAGCACCGTCACTTTGTCCAGGGCGACGCCGCCGAACTTGATCGGCGTGCGGTAGCGAAAGTCCTCGTACTCGAAGGTCGCCTCCACGATGCGGATATCTGTGGTCATGGGAAGTTCCACGCCGCGGAGCGGCCGTCTGATTTAGCACAGGGCGGAAGCCCTGTGCGGTGTTCGCGACGATGGTGTGCTGAAATCATACGGAAGACAGGATGGAACCAATTCCCGATTGGCAGTTGCCGCCCGGCGTGGACCGCGGCCTCTGGGACTACCTGCACTCCGGCGACATGGTCGCTGGGTACGACGAACAGATGGCGGCGTCGCCGCTGGCGCAGGCCGATGTCGCCTTTTGCGAGAGGTGGTTCCCGACGCCCGGCAAACTGCTCGACATGGGCTGCGGCACCGGGCGATTGTGCTTGCACTTCGCGAACAAGGGCTACGAGTGCGTCGGCGTCGACTTGTCCGAGGAAATGCTGTTGCGGGCGCAAGCCCACCCGTGGCAACGGGTGGGCCTGGGAAGCTGTTTGTTCTTGAAGGGGAACCTGACAGAACTCACGGAATTGCCCGAGGCCAGTTTCGATTATGCCGCGTGCTTGTTCAGCACGCTCGGCATGGTTCGCGGCGCGGAAAACCGCGCGAAGGTGATCGCCAATGCGTTCCGCCTGTTGAAGCCCGGCGGGCGGTTCGTGCTGCACGTCCACAATCGCTACTTCCGCGGGCTCGGCTGGCGCAACTGGCGCGCGAGTGACATCACCATGTCACAGGCTTACGGTGGAGCACCGCTGACGCTGCATCATTTTTCGCGAGGGGAATCATTGCACTTGTTACTCGATGCGGGGTTCAAGTTGAATGATGTGCGAGCCGTGGGAATCGATGGGAAATGTGCGGGGCGACCGACGGTACTGCGCGCCTATGGGTACCTGATTGCGGCTCACAGACTCTCCGGAGAACTTGGAATGTAATCGGCGACCGCGAGTTGGACGGTTTGACCGTCGAGTTGAAATGCCAGCGTCGAGCCGTGGGGAAACACCGCGCGGCTCGCGTAGTGCGGCGGATCGGCCTTCTCGTTCGGCAGCGTGTGCACTTCGATCTGCCGATCCGGAATGTTGATGATCCAATACTCCGGAATCCCGGCGCGAGCGAAGATGCGACCCTTGTCCTGGCGGTCGAACGCCAGAGTGGAATCGGAAACCTCGATGGCAATCCCAAAGTCCGAGGCTTCGGGCAGGCGCGAATCGTAAGACGTTTCGTCGCCGCGAACGACCGCTCCGTCCGGCTCGGGCTCGCTATCCTTCAGCGAAATCGCGCACTGAACGCAGAGCACCCATCCGGCAGGCAGCAATCGTGGCAAGCGGCTGGTCAATCGCCTAATGCCGCCGTCGTGCGGTGGATTTCGCATGCCCTTCTCCACGAGGTACCCTTCGAGAAGCTCCACCGGTTCGCCTTCGTAGATGATTCCGCTGTCGATCAGTTTGTGGTACTGCTTGGGCGTGATCTTCCGAAATCCCGCGACGGACAAAAGCGAGGATGGAGTCGGAACGGGAATCGTCGATTGCATGGCGGCCTCCTGTTCGTCTGTCGCGTGGGCACGGTATCCGGTCGGCTCGACCCTGGGGAAGTCCAATTCAACACGGTTCTGTATTGCCCGACTTCGTCATTCACTTTGACCAGAACCTGTCGAGCCGACAAGCTCGATCAACCGCATTGCAACGATCCGATCCCGCGATTCATCGACGTACGACAGTCCCATGCTCTCGCGCGCTAGACGCCCCAGGTGCGCGACCACTTCGGATTCGTCGGCACCTTCCCGAATCATTTGAATGATATACGTCGCGTAGGAATCGTACTCGTTGCACGGCGCAATGGTATTGATGCCAATCGGATCCCAAATTTCAAAGAGGACTGCGCAGACGTGTTCATACAAATCGTGGTCTGGCGGCATGGGGCTCATTCCCCCATCAACTGACGCAGAACCTCGGGTGGGGCCGGCCGATAGCTGTGCGGTTCGATGCTCGCCGCGGCGCGGCCCTGGCTCAGGCTCCGCACCTCGTTCGCATACGTGAACAGCTTCTCCAACGGCACCAGCGCGATCACCTCCGCGAACGCGCCCGTCGAGCTCATCTCCTGGGCTTCGATCTCGCCGCGGCGAGCCGTGAGGTCGCCGATCACGTTGCCCAAGAACTGCTGCGGCGTCGTCACGGTTACCTTCATGATCGGTTCGAGCAGTTGCACGTTGTCGAGTGTCGCCTCGCGATAAGCCTGGATGGCCACGGCGACAAAAGCGTCCTCGCTCGAAAGCTGCGGATCGAACGCGGCGTCGAAGATGCGGGCCTGGGCGTTCATCATCGCGTAGCCGAGTTCGCCGGTTTGCAGCGCTTCGTTCAAGGCGCGTTCCGCCGCGGCGAGGAACGCCACCGGCGTCGGGTTCAACTCGGAACTCACCGCCATCGTCACGGCCACCGGCTTCTCGCTCTTCGCATTGCTGAAGCCAACGCTGAGCCGGGCGAAGGCGGGCTTGTCGCCGAGTTTGTCG